>NZ_JBFUAT010000027.1:0-61752 GCF_056406135.1 Luteibacter sp. P1_D3
GCCTACCCTAGACCCACAAGGCAACGGTCTCGGTGGAGGAACAAAAAGGCCCGAAATTCCGAGGCCCCCTGGCCCGATTTGTCCGGAGTCAGCGCCCAAGGGACCCACGCCGCCCCCGGCGGAGCCAGTGCCGCCGACAATCCCGACACCTGCGCCCGTACCACCCGTTCCAATCCCCCCGTCTGTTCCTTGGTTTTTTCTTGTTCCACAGTTCCTCATTCCGCGTTACAACTATAACGATACAATCGCGTTCTATCCCAGCGAGCTTCTAATCTACAGCGAGATCGCATGACAGACGACAAAGACAATCTCTGGCGAACTCTGGCAGCCCTGGAGGATGAGGGTGACGTCGCAGGTTCACTGGATTTCCTGCTGCGTTCGGCGCTCAGCGAGGATCCACGCGGGCAACGCTATATCGGATGGATATACTTCACGCGAGGTGATTTCGTGGTTGCCGCATCGTGGTACCTAAAGGCTGCCCAACAGGGCGACGAAGAAGCGCTAGCTGAGTGTATGGAGTGTGCAATAGCGATGTGGCGTAACGACCTTCATGAAGAAGCCCTTTCCCTGACGGCATCTCCTCCACTGTCGTCTCTCGAAACATTTCTACGATTTTCGGTGTCGCGCTACTTCGACCTTGGGAATAAAGAAAGGCTTCTTGAGTGGTCGGTCCGGCTTGCAGCGTTTGGCAAAGAAGGAGATGTCATGTATGTGGCGAGGCTTCTTCTATCGCGAAACGACCCGGCAGCAGCTGTTCCGTATCTTGAAGCAGCCGCTGAGCGAGGCAGCCCAGCAGCACATCAGCTCCTGGGTGAACTTTACCGGCGAGGCGCGGGCGTGATGCAGGACGAGATAAAGGCGGACCTGCATTTCAGGGAAGGTGCCAAGCATGGCTACATCCTAAGTCGAACCCGTCTCCTTCACTCCGGGCGCGCAATGCGGGGCATTTGGTATTTGCCAATATTTGTAGGTCGCCTTCTGGCTCTGATGGCAAAGACTGTCACGCTGAATTCCATCAACCCAACCGACCCGCGTCTTGCAGACCTGCCGGATTGCAGGCCTCGGCAGAGCAAATAACACGCCGAAAGCGCAAAGATGGCGCCGCGCGAAGCTGATCTCCACTTTCTTATCGAGATGCAGAGTGGTGACGTTATTGAAGCCGTTGCGGCTTCATTTGACTTTGCGAAGACTCTCACCACCACTGTCATCGTGCGGGATATTGAAAAGTAATGAAAATATCTCTTGCCGTGGTTTTTCTGCTGGCTAGCTGTAGCGTACTGGGTGCAGCTCCATGCAACGCTCGTTCAGGACACTCCGACGCCGCGGATGCCATCTTCGACGATGCATCGCCATTACTGAATACCACCATCCAGGTAAGAGGCCTTCTGCACTGGACGTTCGAGAATCAAAACCTCTTCCCGCCCGGAACGAGCACCGATCACATCTCTTCGAAAACTTGCCTTCCTGTACTAATCAGCAGCGACAACCGCGCACTGATTGAGCTGGCCAAGAAAAAGGACGGGTACGTCGTCACCGTAAGCGGCCGTATCGTTGATGTCGCACCTCCAGGAATGATTTCAGTCACCACGTGTAAGCCAGTGGGCATCGAAGTCACCGCCATTGATTAGGTGAGAACGCCCTTTCAGCCAGTATCGATCACAAACCCTCACTCGCGCCAATAACGCCCAGTCGGTCGACGCCATTCCCGGGCAACGCGTGGAAGGACGTCACGAGGAAAGTCGACCCGGACCGCACCGCTCGCGGCGGTATTAAGCACCTCAGCCCCCGCATCCCGATGCCGCGCCAACACCGACGCATGCGGATGCCCAAACCGGTTACGCCACCCCGCCGACACGATCGCCAGATCCGGCTGCACGGCACGCAACCAAAGCACATCGGACGAATGCTTGCTGCCGTGATGCGCCACCGTCGTCACGGTCGGAAGGTCCGACCATAATGCCTCGCGATCCATACGACGCTCGGCCTTGTCGCTGATGTCGCCGGTGAGCAACAGGCGGCCCCCTTCCCCCTCGACGGAAAGCACGCAGGAACGATCGTTGCTCGCGGTCTTGCCTTGCTCACTGCCCGGGACGTCGATGAAACGAAACACGACATCGTCCCAGGTCCAGCTCGTCATCGATGTACACCGATCCGCCGTAAATGACAGGCGATCCGGCTCGCCGGACAGCCTTCGCGCTTCCGGATAGCGATCGACAACCGCCGCCGCTCCACCCGCATGATCGATATCGCCATGACTGAGCACGAGCGTATCGACTGGCCCAAGCCCCAGTGCCGTGATCGACGGGAGCACGATGCCTGCACCCGCATCCCGGCCGCCGCCGTAAGCAGGACCCGTGTCATAGACCAGCGTGTGTCGCCGCGTACGCACGATCACCGCCAGTCCCTGGCCGACGTCGAGTGCCCAGACCCGAAACGCGCCTGTCTTTGGCATATCGCGCGGTGGCAGCAGTAGAGGCAGGAACAGCAGCGCGCCGTAGCCGCGCAAGGGAACACCACGCGGCATGAAGAGCCACAGGGCTCCGGCCGTGGCGAGGACGACCGGCAGCACGCCGCTGTCCGCCACGGTCAGCTGAGCGCCGGGCACACGCGCCAACTGCGCAAGTAGCTGCCACAGCCAGCCGAGCAACCAGGCGGCGCCGGCTAACAGAGGCCCTGCAAGCGATGGCAGGGGCAACAGCACGCAGCCGAGCAAGGTCAGCGGCACCACGACGAAGCTCACCAGCGGTGCCGCGACCAGGTTGGCGACAAAGCCCATCAACGACGTGCTACCGAACAGGCACAGGGACAACGGCAGCAGCGCGATGCTCATCGCCGCCTGCGCGCGAAGCAACTCGCCAATCCATCCGACAAAGCCCCGCGACCGCGGCGCCACGCAGCAGATGAGAAAGCCAACGCCGGCGAACGACAACCAGAACCCCGCCGACAGCACGGCCAGCGGATCGAAAACGAGCACCGCGAGCATCGCAAAGGCCAGCAGCGACAGACCACCCGCGCGACGCCGCGACATCCCGGCGAGCACGACGACACCGATCATCAGCAACGTGCGCACGGTCGGCAGGCCCAGGCCGGCGAGCATGCCGTAGCCGCCTGCCACCAGCAGGCCGAGCAAGGCCTGGGCGATCTGCCTCGGCAGCCACAGCCCTAACAAGGGCCACCAGGCGTAAAGAAACCGTATCGCGAGCACACCGCCGCCGGCCGCGACGCCGACATGAAATCCCGAGATCGCGATGAGGTGCGAGACGCCCGTCGCACGGGCGACATCCCAGTCGGCAGCGTCGAGCCCACGCGTATCGCCCACGGCGAGCGCCTTCAGGATGCGTGCGTCAGAGGCCCCGAGGCGCTCGTCCAGCGCCCGTGCTACGCCGTCTCGCCAGGCATCCACGCATCGACCGGGAGCGATGCGTGCGTTGTCCGTAGCGGCGCGCACGTAGCCCGTAGCGATGATGCCGCGCTGCAGCGCCGTACGCTCCGCGTCCCCTCCGCCTGGGTTGACGTTGCCGCGAGGACGTCGCAGGCGAACCGTCAGTCTCCAGTGCTCGCAAGGCGCCGGCACGACATGCGTGCGATACCAGCTGAGCCGAAGTTTGCCGCGAGCCCACGGCGCTGCGCCATCCACCGTGTCAGGCACGAAGAGAAACGACGCGTCGCCACCCCGTGCGCGCGGAAGATCCGTCACCTGGCCAGTAACGACGACGTCCTGACCCTCCTGCTCCGGGGGCAGGCGAGCTGCCATACCGCGAACGCCCTGCACGGCTGCCCATGCCGCGAACAACGCGACCACGGCGACGTGACGTGCAGGAGACCAGCGCCATGCAATAGCTACGACCAGGCCGACGACCATCGCGACGGCCAACCACGGCACGGCCGGAAGCCACGCACATCCCTGCACGGCGGTGCAGCCAAGCAGTGCGGAAAGGGCGAGCGAAATGATCGAGAACGAGGGAGCGCGTAGCGCCACGAGAAAGGCCGACAGACGGAAGCCCAGCCTAGGCGCGAATGACGGAGACGTTGTCCGTCACTCGTTGTAGGTCACCACTGCGTCGTCATCCCGGCAGGCGGATCACCGATGACCGAGCGATCGTCGCGCCCTCAGTGATCGTCGCGGTTGCTGTTACCACGGTAGTTCCCGCGCACACCCGGATGCCCACCGGCGTTGGGCGGCACTTGCGAGGGTCGATGACCTGCCTGCCCGCCCGACGACGGTGGACGACCGCCGCCCTGCCAGCCACCGGGTGGACGCTGATGATCGCCGCCTTGCCCGCCGCCCGGTGGGCGCTGATGGTTGCCACCCTGCCATCCGCCCGGCGGACGATGATCGCCATCGCCCGGACGGTCGTGCCAGCCACCCGGCGGTGGCGGACGCGGATGATCGCGTCCGTCACGGTCACGGTAGTAGCGGCGATCGTACCCGCGGTCGTAACCCCGACCGCCATACCACACCGAACCGACGGCGATGTTCGAGTAGCCGCCGTAATAGCCCGGTCCGTAGCCATAACCGTAGCCAGGGTCGTAATAGCCGCCAACGGGCTGGACGACCGTGGTCGTTTCCGTGCCGTAATACGCATCGCCGCCGGAGCTACTGCGAACGTAGCCCGGGTCGTAGTAGCAACCTGCGAGCGGCAGGGTTGCCGCGAGAGCCAGAAGCAGGGAATGCGCACGACGCATAGGAAGTCTCTGATGAGAACGACGGTGAGGAACGACTTCGACACTGCGCCCGCGCGATTGAACGCCCGCTAAAAAAGAAAGGGTCGCGAAAGCGACCCTTCCTCTCCATTCAGTCTTCGCTGACGTCAAACCGAGTTGATCAGCCCTTGTTCTTCTGCTGATCGCCGCGCTGGTGCGCCTCGTTGGCGTAGTTGGCCTCAGGCGAAGCGGCGGACGGCGACGGCGGGGTCGACTCGTTACCAGGCTGCGACGCCGGGACACCGTTGCCGTTCTCGCCGGTCGGCCACGACGGCGGCTGACGATCGCGCTCGCGCTTGGCTTCGAGGAGGGCCTGGATGTGCGCGACCGCCTCTTCCTGGCTGATGTGCTGAACCGGCTCGTCGGTGCTGGTCGGCTCGGCCGGCTTCGCAGCGGGTTTCGGCGCCGGCTTCGGACGGGGCTTTCCGGCCGGCTTTGCCTTGGCAACGGGCGTCGGTGCCGACGACGCAGCCGGGGCGACGGTCAGCGGCGGCTTGCGCGGCGTGCTGGTCGCCGGAACGCGCGATACCGGCTTCTGCTCGATCGTGTGCGCGCTTGCGCTGCGCTTGGTCGGCGTGGGCTTGGCGACGGACTTCGCGACCGGCGTCGCCGTGACCTTCTTCGCAGGCGCGGCGGCCTTGCGAGCTGGGGTCTTGCGTGCCGGTGCCTTCGCTACCGGCGCCTTGGTGGCGGCGACTTTTCGAGCAGGAGCCTTGCGGACGGCCTTCGTCGCAGCCGTCTTACGGGCCGGAGCCTTACGCGCCGAGGCCTTGGTGCTGGCTTTCTTGGCGGCCTTACGCGGCGCAGCCTTGGTGGCGGCAACCTTGCGCGCCGGCGACTTCTTTACGGCGGCCTTGCGTGCCGAGACCTTCTTGACGGCCTTCTTCGCGGCGGACTTCCTGACGGCAGTCTTCTTGCCCGCCGCTTTCTTCACGGCTTTCTTGACTGCCGTTTTCTTTCCCGCTGCCTTCTTGACCGCTGTCTTCTTGCCGGCTGCCTTCTTCACCACCGACTTCTTAACGGCTGACTTCCTAACGGCTGACTTCTTGACCGCCGTCTTCTTCACAGCCGACTTCTTGCTTGCCGACTTTCCGACAGCCTTCTTCGCCGCAGCCGGACGGGCGGCGGCCTTGCGTGCGGTCTTCTTGGCAGCGGCGCGAACGCCCGCTTTCTTCGCGACAGTCTTCTTTACCGCGGATTTCTTCGCGGCGGATTTACGGGTAGCCATGCGTTCACTCCTCCTACGTTAGTAGCCGACGCGAACTGCCCCACCGGGGAAGACCCGCGTGCATGCCGGATGACTTGGAAAAGGGTGGCGTTCGATCCGGACAAACGCATGATGTATCAGCTGTCGTCCGAAGTCACATAAATGGTTCGGAAAAATTCAGGTTGCGGGTCAGGAAAAGCTGGGTTGTGACAGCAGCGCGATGAACCGGGGCAGCAGCGAGGGCTCGAGCGCGATGGTGAAAATCACGCCGTAAGCCGCGCCCCACAGGTGCGCGCTATGGTTCACGTTGTCGCCGCCGCGCTTGTCCATGTAGATCGAATACGCCACGAAAAGCACGGCGTAGATGATCGCCGGCAGCTTGACGATGAAGACGTAGATGCTCGACCAGGGGCTGATCAGCACGTAGGCGAAGAGGACGGCCGACACCGCACCGGAGGCGCCCAGACTGCGGTACGAGGCGTTATTACGGTTCTTCATGTACGTCGGCAGGATCGAGAAGAGCAGCGCGCCGATGTAGAAGGTGACGAAGCCCAGCGGGCCCATCGCCTGCGTGTAAAGGCCTTCCATCGTCCGACCGAAGAAGTACAGCGTGAACATGTTGAAGATGAGGTGCGACCAGTCCGCGTGGACCAGGCCGTAGCTCACCAGCCGGTAGTACTCACGGCTGCGCGAGAGCGCGGGCGGCCAGAGGATCAGGTCGTCCATCAGGCGGCGGTTGCTGAAGGCGAAGAACGAGACCACGGAGGTCACGAGGATGATAAGCAGCGTGATCATGCGACGAACAGCGTCCTTGGGGACCGAGCCAGCCCGCATCTTGGCGGTAACGCGCGGCGATGTCGAACCCCCGGGCCCATGCCGACCCGGCGATGGACGGCTATCATGGCCGACCTCCCCCGCTCCCGGCACGACCGATGTCCCCCATTCGTTACAAGCAGCTCGACGTCTTCGCCGCCCGTCACGGCGGCGGTAATCCACTGGGCGTCGTCATCGACGCCGAGGGCTGGTCCGACGAGCGCATGCAGCGCTTCGCCCACTGGACCAACCTGGTCGAAACCACCTTCCTGATGCCCGCGCGCGCCGAAGGCGCCGATTACCGGGCGCGCATCTTCACCCCGACCAAGGAAATCCCCTTCGCCGGCCACCCGACCATCGGCAGCGCCCACGCCGCGCTCGACGCCGGCCTGGTCACCCCCGACGCCGCCGGCATCATCTGGCAGGAATGCGGTGCCGGCGTGCTGCCGATCCGCGTGGAGAAGGAAGGTAAGGCGCGCGAGCTGTTCGTGCAGTCGCCCAAAGCACGCATCGTCGGCGACGCCTCCTGCGCCGGTGAGACGCTGTCCGCCGTCCTTTACGGCGTCAAGCTCGGCGCCCTCGCCCCGGCTTGCGTCGAAGGCGGTCGCCGCTGGTGGGTCGCCGAATTCGCGGACGAGGCCGCGCTGCGTGGCTGGCGCCCTGATCACGCCGCGATCCGCGCACTTGCGCTGGCCACCGACACCCTCGGCCTCTGTGTCTTCGCCCGTTCGGCCGAAGGCCTGGCTGTGCGCGCCTTCCCGGCCGGCGTCGGCATCGTGGAAGACCCCGCCTCCGGCGCCGCCAACGGCCTCATCGCCGCCTATGTCGCCGCGCGTGATACCAGCGGCACGCTGACCAAGGGCTACGTGGTCAGCCAGGGCCGCGAAGTGGGTCACGACGCGCGCATCATCATCCGCATCGACGGCGACGCCGTGTGGGTCGGCGGCTGCACGAACACGATCGTCGACGGCCTCGTGGACTGGACGGACGCCTGAGCATGCAGATCTGGGTCGACGCGGATGCCTGCCCGAACGTGATCAAGGACATCCTGTTTCGCGCCGCCGAGCGCGAGCAGGTCAACGTCACCCTGGTCGCCAACGCCTGGATCCGCACGCCCACCTCGCGTTTCATCCGCTCGATCCAGGTACCGGGCGGTTTCGACGTCGCCGATGATGAAATCGTCCGGCGCGTCGAGCCCGGCGATCTCGTCGTCACCCAGGACATTCCGCTGGCGGCCTTCGCGATCGAAAAAGGCGCGCTGGCCCTGCATCCGCGCGGCGAGATGTACACGAAGGACACGATCGCGCAGCGCCTTTCCATGCGAAATTTCATGGAGGAACTCCGCGGCTCCGGCGTCAACACCGGCGGCCCCGCGACGATGCACCCGCGCGATCGGCAGGCGTTTGCCAATGCGCTGGATACGTGGCTGGCAAAGCGCCGATCCGCCAAATAGAAAGGACCGCCCGCTTCGCGAGCGCATGTTTTATGCGGCGTTCGCCGCCTCACGCTCGTGCTGCTGGGGAGGGGGGGCGAGCGCACCGCCTGCAGACGTCGACGCCATTGTAGGAGCCGACTATGTCGGCGAACCCTCGGGCTCTCCAGTGTGCGAAAGAGGCATTCCGATGATTTGGCGAGCGGTTAAACCGCCTGCACGATGCGATGCACAGCCTCATTCGCAATATGACGGTTGAGGGTTCGCCGACATAGTCGGCTCCTACCGGCGTTGCGCTCGACCCCATGCCACCTCAGTGTTCGCTGCCGCGAGGGGCAAGGCCCTTGGGGCCGCATGAGCTGAGGGCGGCCCCGACTGGCTAACGGAGCGAATGCGTGGCTACCGCCCGCCTCGAAGAGCTGCGCCGGCGGCCCCAAGGGCCTTGCCCCTCGCGGCTTCTAGAACACCCACACGCGTGAGGCGGCGAACGCCGCTAAGGACATGAGCTCGCGGAGCGAGCTATCCGCTTGCGAAAAAGATCCTGGCAACCTGGCTATCGCCGCTGAAGCGGCTCCCACATGAAGCGGCTTCCACACAAAGCGGCTACGCGCCGACGACTTCATCCAGTCGCAACGTCAGGCACTTCGCCGCACCGCCCGACTTCATGAACTCGTCCAGGGCCACCTCGATCACCATGAAACCGGCGCCCTCCAGTCGCGAGCGCAGATCCGCACTTGCGCGGTTGAGGATCACCACCTTGCCGAGGTTCACCGCGTTGCAGGCGAAGTCCAGGGCGTCGTGTTCGTGCACGACGAGTCGGTGGCTGGGCGGGACGTGCTTTTCGATCAGTGCCAGTGAGGGCGCATCGAAGGCGGCCGGGAAATACAGCATGTAGCCGTCCGCCAACGGGCAGAAACAGGTATCGAGGTGGTAGAAGCGTGGATCGGCCAGCTTCAGCGGCAGCACCTCGACATCGAGCAACGTGGCCAAAGCGGATGCCGCGGCCTGATCGGATCGATGGCCGTAACCCATCCACAAGCGACGCGAGACGCCACGATCGAACAGACCATCGCCCGCACCCTCGAAGAACACGTCATCGGGCAGCTCGACGATGTCGAAGCCATGGCGAGCGAACCAGGCGCGGTTAGGCGCTTCTTCGCCCTGGCGTTCGGCGTAGCGAAAGCGGCTGGGGACGAAGGTGTTGCCGAAGACCAGGCCAGCGTTGGCAGCGAAGGTCATGTCCGGCTGGCCCTGGGCAGGTTCCTCCAGGGCGACATCCGCATGGCGCGTCACCGTTTCCCGGAGCGCGTCCCACTGCCGGCGGGAGCGCTCGGCAGTGGTGTCATGGACGTGGTCGGTCATCCAGGGATTGATGACGTAGCTGACTTCGAAAAACGTCGGTGCGCACATCAAAACACGAGGAACGGTGCGTTCCATCGTGGGGGACATCGTTTCTGCCATGGACGGTGCTCGCCGGGATGGGGGAACGAGCCCCCATCATGGCAGAAACGCAGCGCTGTCCGTCAGGCCAGCTTGCCGCCGATCGCGTTGACCGTTTCCGACGAAAAATGCAGTTCCTTCAGGGCTTCCTCGAGCGAATCGCGCGAGTTGGCTTCCACTTCCACTTCTTCGCCGACACTGGCCGGCGAGACGTGCACGTAGCGACTGCCTTCCTGGTAAGCAATGCCTTCGTCATGGTAGATCTGCTTGGTGGCGAGCTTGAAGGTGCCGTCGTTGGACTCCTTCACCGTGACGTTGCGGCCTTCGTGCATGCCCTCGTATACCGTCTTCCAGCTTACCGTCATGATATCCGTCCTCAGCTGCACAGCAGTGTGCGGATCCGATTGTTGCGGACCCGCGGGGGTAATGATTGTGAAGGCTTGCCGAAATCCGGCTCGCTTTCAATCCTTCAGGCGCGCCCGGGCGCCGGCCACGCGGGCCAGGCCGGAGAAGTCCAGCTCACCGTCGCCCGCCGCCAGGGATTCCAGCAAGGCGTCGTGGAGGACGCTGGCGAAAGGCATGGGCACGCGCTTGGCGTCGGCCGCGGCGCGCGCCAGGCCGATGTCCTTGAAGCCCAGGCTCAGCTTGAATGCCGCAGGCGTGTAGGTCTGCGCAGCGATCATCCCGCCGTAGATCTTGTAGATCGGCGAGGCGAACAACGAATTCGACATGACATCGAGGAAATCCGCCGCAGACACACCGTGGGCACGGGTGAGCGTGGTTGCCTCGGCCATGCTCTCGATGGCGGCGCCGATCAGGAAATTGCCGCCGATCTTGACGATCGTGGCGCGGATCGGGTCGTCACCCATCGGCCAGACCTTCTGCCCGATCAGCTCGAGCAGCGGCTGCACCTTGGCCACCGCGTCCGGCTTGCCGGAGGCGACCACGTTGAGGTTGCCTGCCGCGGCGACTTCCGGGCGGCCGAACACGGGCGCGGCGACGTAGCCCAGACCGCGCTTCTCGTGCGCTTCGATCAGTTCCTGCGCCAGCGCCACGGAAATCGTCGCGTGATTGACGTGCACCGCACCCTTGGGCAACGCGTCGAGCACGCCACTATCGAGGATGACCTCGCGTACCGCGGCGTCGTTGGCCAGCATGCTGTGCAGCACATCGGCACCGGACGCGGCATCGGCCGGCTTCGTGGCCACGGTCGCGCCCTGCTCTGCCAGCGGCTTGGCCGCGTCGGCCGAGCGGTTCCACACCGTCACGTCATGGCCGCCCTTGATCAGGTTGCCGGCCATGCCGGTGCCCATGTTGCCCAGTCCGAGAAAACCGATCCGCATTGCGTTACTCCGCGTCAGACGGCCAGGCCGGCGGCGTTGCCGGAGGCCCAGGCCCATTGAAAGTTGTAGCCACCCAGGTGGCCTGTCACGTCGAGCACTTCGCCGACGAAATACAGGCCGGGCTGGCGTTTGGACATCATCGTGGACGACGAGACTTCGTCCGTATCCACGCCGCCGAGGGTGACCTCGGCCGTGCGGTAACCCTCGGTGCCGCTGGCCACCACGGGCCAACTGGCCAATTGTGCGCCGATGTCCCTCAACTCGGCGTCACGGTATTGCCGCATGGGCCGGTTCGGCAGCCAGATCTCGCACAGGCGCTCGGCCAGACGGCGCGGCAGCAAGCCAGCCAGCACCGTCTTCAGTTCAGCCAGGGGACGCTCGGCGCGGCCTTCGAGCAGCGCCTCCGCAGCGTCCATCCCCGGCAGCAGGTCGACACGCAGGTCCGTACCGGGCTCCCAGTACGACGAGATCTGCAGGATCGCGGGACCGCTGAGGCCACGGTGGGTGAACAACAGGGCGTCGCGAAAACTTGCATCGTTCGCCGCGGCCTCGACCGGCAGCGCCACACCCGCCAGGCCTTCGAAGCGCTCCTGATGCTTGCCACTGAGGGTCAAAGGCACCAGTCCCGCGCGCAGCGGCAACACCGCATGACCGAACTGCTTGGCCAGCTCGTAGCCGAAGCCGGTGGCACCCAGGCTTGGAATCGACAGCCCACCCGTGGCGACCACGACGGAGGCCGCGCGCACGTGGCCGAGCGGTGTGTCGCAGCCGAAACCAGACTCCGTCGCGCGCAGGCGGGACACCGCGCAGTTGATCTCGACGCGGACGCCCGCCGCGGCGCATTCGTCGAGCAGCATGCGCACGATCTGCTTGGAGGAATCGTCGCAGAACAGCTGCCCGGGCGACTTCTCGTGCCAGGCGATACGGTGCTTGTCGACCATGGCGATGAAGTCCCACGGCGTGTAGCGCGCCAGCGCGGACTTGCAGAAATGCGGGTTCGCCGAGAGAAAATGGGCCGGTGTCGTCGCCGTATTGGTGAAGTTGCAGCGCCCGCCGCCGGACATCAGGATCTTCTTGCCGGCCCGGTTGGCGTGGTCCACGACCAGCACGCGCCTGCCGCGGCCGCCCGCGACGATGGCCGTCATCAGGCCTGCCGCGCCCGCCCCGATGACGAGGACGTCGTATTCCATGCTGGATTTTCCACCGTACAAACACACATGGTAGCGCCCTCGCGTAAACTTGTTGACCTCGCCCCGAGCCCAAGGACCCCCGCCATGCCCTCCTTCGACATCGTTTCGGAAGTCGACAAGCACGAACTGACCAATGCGATCGACCAGGCCAACCGCAAGGTAACGAGCCGCTTCGACCTCAAGGGCACCTCCGCCGGCATGGAACTGGACGACAGCACCGTCACCCTGAAGGCCGACAACGAGTTCCAGCTCGAGCAGCTGATGCCGATCCTTCGCGAATGCCTGGCGGCGCGCCATATCGACGTCCGCGCCATGGATCTGGGCAAGGTCGAGACCAACCTCGCCCAGGCCCGCCAGAAGATCACCATCAAGCAGGGCATCGAACAGCCGATCGCGAAGAAGCTCATCGCGACGATGAAGGAAGCCAAGCTGAAGGTCGAAGCGCAGATCAACGGCGACAAGGTCCGCGTCACCGGCAAGAAGCGCGACGATCTGCAGACGGCGATGGCGCTGCTGCGCAAGGCGGATGTGGAACTGCCGCTGCAGTTCGATAATTTCCGCGACTAGAAGGCTCTTACAGCCCGGCGATGCGACTGCGGTTGCGCCCGTCGTTCTTCGCCTCGTACAACGCCTCGTCCGCGCGCCCCAGCAGCGAGTTCAGCGACTCCGGCGAGCGCCACATCGCGACACCGGCGCTCACCGTGATGCGGATGCGGTAGTCGCCGTGCACGATCACCAGKGCGGCCAGCGCGTGGCGGACGCGCTCGGTGATGTCCAGGGCATGCTCGGCCAGCGCGCCGGGCAGGCAGAGGATGAACTCCTCGCCGCCGAAGCGACCGGCGAGATCGTCGGCGCGGCACATCGACGAGATCACCCGCATCGTCTCGCGGATCACCGTGTCGCCGGCCAGGTGGCCGAAGGTGTCGTTGACCGTCTTGAAGTCGTCGATATCCAGCAGCACCAGGCTGAAGGGGATGCCGTCATTGGCGGCGCCCTGCCGCACACGCTCGGCCTGCTCGAGGAAGCGGCGGCGGTTGAGCGAGCCGGTGAGTTCGTCGGTGCCGGCGAGGTGGTCGAGGCGCTCGTTGGCGGCCTTGAGGTCGCGCGTGCGCGCGTCGACCTGGGCTTGCAGCAACTCCGCGCGCCGACGCAGATAAAGCGTGCGTAGCGAAACCAGGCCGAAGAACGCGGCGACGGCCAGCGCCACCGCGGCCAGCAGGGTCCAGGGGCTTTCGTACCAGCGCGGGGTGACATCGACGCGGACCGACGTTTCGACCGTGCGGGCGTCGAGCCCACGCATCGTCGCCCGCAGGCGCAGCGTGTACGTCCCGCTGGCGAGATTCGTATAGATCGCACTGGGCGGGATGCCGCGCGCCACTTCGTTCCAGCCCGTATCCGCATCGTCCATGCGGTAGGCGTAATGCGTTTCCATCGGTGCCCGGTAGTCGAGCAAGGCGAAATCCACGCGCAGGTTGCGACCGTCGCCACCGATGGTGATCCGGCCGCCGTCTTCGGGCATGTCCGCCAGCGGCAAGGGCTTGTCGTTGACGCTCACGTGGGTCACGGCCATGCGTGGCGGCACGATCTGCGGCGCCACCCAGTACGGACGAATCACGGTAAGGCCACCGAGGCCGCCGAACATCAGCTCACCACCGGGGGCCTCCGCCGCCGCGCGGTGGATATAGCTGGGAATGCGCAGGCCGTCGCGAATGCCAAGGTCCAGGACACGATGGCTGGCGGTGTCGACCATGGCCACGCCATTGGCCATGGATGCCCAGACGCGATCGTCGTGGTCGACCAGCAGCGCGTTGATCTTGCTGTTGACCAGGCCCTCACGGGCGCCGATCAACCCGAACCGGAACGGTCCATGCGGATTGAAAGTGTCCAGGTAGGCAATGCCACCGAACGTGCCCAGCCACAGGCGATGGTGTGAATCGAACACCATGGAGCCGGTGTAATCCTGCGGCAGGCTGGTCGGATCGGCGGGATCGTGACGCAGGTTCACGAAGCCCTTCTGGCCGTCATAGGCGATGCTGATGCCGCTGATCGTGGCAAACCACCAGGCGTCGGGCATGCGCACGATGTGGCGCACCTGATCGCCCACGATGCTGGCCGGATCAGCGGCATCGTGGCGCATCTGGATGAGCTTGCCGGTGACCGTGTCGTACTGGAACAGGCCGTCGTAACCGCCGATCAGGATTTCGTTGCCGTTGCGCTGCATCGACAGGATCAACCGGCCATCGAGACGCGGAATCATCGAGCTTTGCAGGGCGAACGTATCCGGATCGATGCGTGAGATACCTTGCGCACCGGCCCAGATGGAGCCGTCCGGCGCGACGACAAACGCCTGCACGTCGCGCTCGGCCTGCTCACCGCCAAGCTGCAGGTGGCGCATCGTGCCCCTGCCCAGGTCGAGCACGTCGATGCGACCCATGCCCAGGCCCAGCCACACCCGGCCACGCGGATCGACGAACACGGAGTGCACGTTGGCATTGGACAAGGTATGCGACTGCAGGGGCGATGGCAGGACGGAAAACACCTTGCGCCCGTTCGGATCGTAGTGCGCCGCACCGAGTTCGGTGGCGACCCAGATGTTGCCGGTGCTGTCCTGGAAGATGTCGCGCGTGATGTCCCCCGGCAGCGACGAAGGCATGGCGGCATCGTGGCTCAGGATCCGCAGCTGGTGGGTGTTGAAGTCGTAGGTGACCACGCCCGCGCCGTCCGTCGCGGCCCAGAGCACATGTTGCGGCGTTTCGTGGAAGGCACGCACCGTACGCCGGCGGGCCATGCCGTTCTTGCCGGAGAAGCCGGGGACCAGTTGCGCATGTCCCTGGGCGTCGACGTAGACGGCACCGGACTGGCCGGTACCGACCCACAGCCGCGACTGACTGTCCTGGAACAGGGCCCATACCTGGTCGTGGAGGATCTCGTCGATGGCCGGATCGCTCGAGACCACGCGCTGGAACCGCTCGCCCGGACGGCGCACGAACAGGCCGTTGTCCGCGCCTGCCCAGAGGTTGCCCGCCTTGTCTTCGGCGACGACGAAGGTGCGTGCGAGCATGTCCTTCGCATCGCCGGGCTGGCCGGATTCGTGGGTGATCTTGCCCGTGCCCACGTCGACGCGATCGATACCGCTCTCGGTGGCAATCCAGAACACGTTGCGCTCGCGGGCGCGTGCGATCGCGAAGATCTTTCCGTTCGACGTACCACCGGGGCCGACCGGATAGACGTGGAAACGCGTCGTCACCGGATCGAAGCGCACGAGGCCGCCGGCGTTGGTGCCGATCAGCAAGCCACCGTCGGCCAGCGGCATGAGGTCGCGCACGTAAGCGTCCGGCAGCACCGCTCCCGCATACGCGTCGGGTTCCTGGCCGAACACCTGCATCCGGTAGCCATCGTAACGGGCCAGGCCACCGAAGGTGCCGATCCAGATCACCCCGCGCGTGTCCTGCACGATCGAGGTGGTGGTCGAGTGCGGCAGACCGTCGGCCACACCGACGGTGTCGAACCAGGCCGTCTCGTAGACGGCCCACGGGTCGAGGCCGACGGTGGCCGGAGGCATCGCCGCTGAAGCGGCTCCCACAAGCGCAGCTACAGGTGCTGCTGGGGAGCTTTGTGTAGGAGCCGGCTGTGCCGGCGATGGGGCTGGCGGCGCACTGGCTATCGCCGCTGAAGCGGCTCCCGCTGAAGCGGCTCCCGCAAAAGCGAGCGCGGCCGCACATGCGAGCGCCCCCACAAGAATGCCAGCGCGCAGGCGCGAGGAACGCTTGCGGCGCGGCCGTGCGTCAGCCTGCATAGACCAGCGACGGATCGAGATAGCGGCGGAATGCGTCGGGCGTCATCGGGCGGGCGAAGAAGTAGCCCTGCCCCACGTCGCAACCAAGCTCGCGCAGCCAGTCGGCCTGGGCTTCGGTTTCGACGCCTTCGGCGATGGTGCGCATGTTGAGTTTCTTGGCCAGGCCGACGATCGCTTCGGTGATCTCGCGGTCGACGAGGTTGAGGCCGCTGCCGCGCACGAAGGACTGATCGATCTTGATCGTGCCGACGGGCAGCTCGCGAAGATGGCCGAGGTTCCAGTACCCGGCGCCAAAGTCGTCGATCAGCAGGTCGAAACCGTGCGAACGCAGCTTGACCAGCTGGCGCAGGGTTTCCTCCGGCTCGCGCATGGCCGTGGACTCGGTCAGCTCGAAACGGATGCRCATCGGATCCACGCCGTAGGAGCGCACCGTGCGGGCCAGCGTCTCGACGAAGGCCGGGCGACTGAGTTCGTGCATCGAAAGGTTGATGGCGACATAGTCGACGTGGGTGCCCGTGTCATCCCACAGCTTTACCTGCGCCAGCACCGAGCGCAGTACGAACTCGCCCAGCGCGTGGATGAGCGCGGAGCGCTCGGCAATCGCAACGAAGATCGCAGGCGGCACGTCGCCGCGCGTGGGATGGTGCCAGCGCGCCAAGGCTTCGACACCCGCCAGCGTACCGTCGCGCAAATTGCGCTTGGGCTGGTATTCCACGTCCAATTCGCCGCGCTGCAGGGCTTCGCGCAGTTCCACCGTAAGGGCGAGGCGCTCGCGTGCCTGCTCGAGCATGCCCTCTTCGTAGAAGCGGAAATCGGCCTTGCCGGTTTCCTTTACCGCGTACATGGCGGCGTCGGCATTGCGGATGAGGGTTTCGGCGACGTCGCCATCGCGCGGCGCCACGGCGATACCGATGCTCGGGCTCACGGCGACGAACTGGCCGGCGACGTTCACCGGCTGCGACACCAGGTCGAGCACCTTGCGGCAGACCCGCACGAGGTTCTCCAGGCCGCCGTACGCCTGCACCACGACGACGAACTCGTCGCCGCCGAAGCGCGACACCACGTCGCGCTCGCGGACACTGCTGCGCAGCGACGTGGCCACCGCACGCAGGAAGGCATCGCCGGCCTCGTGGCCCAGCGTATCGTTGATCGACTTGAAGCCGTCGAGATCGATGAACAGCACAGCCAGCGACTTCGTCTCCGTCGAGGCCAGCGCCTGCTCCAGCTYCTGCATCAGGTAGGCGCGGTTGGGCAGCCCGGTGAGGGTGTCGTGGTAAGCGTGGAAGGCGAGCGCGCGGCGGGCCTGCTCGCGCGGGTCTTTCAGGCGGGCATGAAGACGGCGGCGCTGGGTATAGAGCCAGCCGATGACCAGGCCGGCCAGCGCGCTGACCACGAGAAGGGCGACCAGCCAGCCGAGACCGGCACCGACGGTGCTGAAACCCGAGCAGCGGTCGCCCTCGCCGGACCCGATGAGGGACCAGCGAGCGCACTTCGCTATCGCCAGGTCGAGGCCGGCGTCGCTACGATTTGTCAGCACGCCACGCTCCGGCCCTGCACAAGACGTTTCCCTTGGGAGTATCGGCCACCACCGCCCCCGACTTTAGAGTCGAAACCAAGCCGAATGATGATGGGTCGGCGGAAAAACGCAATCCATGATGGTCTTTCAGTCAACCACCGTTGGGGAAGCGCTACTTCCCGCTGGCTGGGAGGTAACGGTCGAACCAGGCAAGGGCCCGGGCCAGCACGTCACGCCGGCTGGCGTCGCGCGCAAAACCGTGCCCCTCACCCGGATACACCACCAGCGAGGTCGGCACGTTCTGGGCGCGCAGCGCGTGCCAGAACTCGAACGACTGCGGCGCCGGGGTTTCGGCATCGCGCTCGCCCACGACGATCAGGGTCGGCGTCCGCACTTCCTTGATGAAGTTGATCGCCGAGCTCTTCGCGTAGACGCCCGGATCGTCGTACACCGAGGCACCGAAGTACGGCTTCATCCACTGGTCGATCAGGTTCTGGCCGTAGTAACTCTGCCAGTTCGAGATCCCTGCACCGGCGACCGCCGCGCTGAAACGATGGGTCTGCGTCACCGCGAACATGGTCATGAAGCCGCCGTAGCTCCAGCCGGTGAGGCCGAGCCGCTTGTCGTCGACGGGGTGGGTTTTTTCGATGCTATCGACGCCGGCGAGCACATCGCGCAGGTCGCCGTAACCGAAATCCTTGCGGTTGGCCTGGACGAACGCCGCACCCTGGCCATAGCTGCCGCGCGGGTTCGGCATGAAGACGAAATAACCGAGCGCCGACAGCGGCGCGCCACCGTAGCCCGCACCCGGCCAGCGCGGCGTCACGGCGGCCGCGGGACCGCCGTGGATCGACACGATCATGCCGTAGTGCTTCTTCGGGCTGTAGTTGGCCGGGTACAGCAGCCAGCCCTGCACGTTCTGCCCTTCGTTCTTCCAGGTAATGGATTCGGCCTTGCCCCACGACGGTTTCAAGCCGGCGTTGAACGTGGTGACTGCGGCAGGCGTGGCCTTCCCATCGAGGCTGGCGACGTGCACTTCGTAAGGCTGGTCGAACGAGCTGGCCGTGAAGGCCGCCTTGCTGGCATCGGTCGTGAGCGACACGGACATCGACAGGCGACCGTCCCCGATCGTCATCGGCACTTCGAACAGGGTCGTCGCGGAGGCCTCACCATTGGCCGAAAGCGCATAACGCGACACCCGGCTGGCGCCAGCGGCGGCTTCGGAAACGAGCAGTTCGTCCGCACCCGTCCAGGCGATCCAGGCGGGTGTCGTGGTGATGCCCGGCGTCACGTCGACCGGCGCGGCGCCGCCGGCGCTGGGCACCGTCCAGATGTCGCCACCGGTGGAGCCCTGGTCGCTCATCAGGCCGCCGATGAAGGCGATGCGCGAACCGTCCGGCGAGAAACGCGGCACGGCCATCTGCAGGTCCTTGAGCGGACCGGTGAGAGTCGCGGTGTCGACCACCGTAACCGGCTTGCCCTTGGCGGTCGGCGCGGCCGGCTGGACGTAGAGCTTGGCGACCCACCAGTTGTTGTCGCCCGGCGGTTCGGCCGCGACATAGGCGATGCGGCGGCTGTCCGCCGCGAAGCTGAATTCATAGACGTGCAAGCCCGCCGGGGTCAGCGTCGTCACCGCGCCACCCGCGGCCTCGACCATGGCGACCTGCTGGATCTCGATGCCTTCGACGCCGACTTCGCCGGTCTGCACTTTCGCCGCGGCGGTCGCGCTGGACCGGCGGGTGGCATTGGGCACATAGAGGAAGGCGAGCGCCTTGCCGTCCGGACGCCATTCCAGGCCGTCGATGTAACCGGTGAGGCGGGTCAGGCGCTGCGGCGCGGCCTTGCCGGCGATGTCGACCACGTTGATGTCGTTCTGCTTGCCCTCTTCCACGCCCGGCGCCTTGCCGGCGCAGTCGGTGAGGAAGGCCAGGTGGCGCGAGTCCGGCGCCCAGCTGACGCCGATCTCGCTGCAGCCGTTCGACTTGGTGATGCGGTGCGCGTTGCGCCCATCGGCGTCGGCGACTTCGATCACCGGCTTGCCGTTGGTCTTCACGGCCCATGCGAGGTGCTTGCCATCCGGCGACAGGGCCACGGATTCGACGGTGCGGACCTTGCCCAGCGAGTCGAGGATCGCGGCGATGCGCGGATCCGCGGGCTTCGCTGCGTCGCCGGCCTTCGCGGCGGTATCGGCCTGCGCAACGCCCGCACAGGCAAGCGCCACGGCGGCGGCAATCCACTTCGTACGCATAGGTGACCCTGAATCTGAATGGGGAGGACGAAAACTAGCACGTCCGTTCAGGTTCGGGCGAGCGTCGGGCAAAGCATCGCCGATGAATCGGCTCCTACCGGAGCAGGCCGCCTCCCATGCAGGAGCCGATTCATCGGCGATAACCAGGTCGCCTCACCCAGGTAGGAGCCGATTCATCGGCGAAAGCCCGGTCGCCTCACGCCAGCAGATGGGCGTACTCAGGATTCCGCTTGAACCAAGCCTCGGCATACGCACAAGCCGGGTCAATCTTCCAATGCTGCTTCTCCGCGGTTTCCACCGCGAACTTGGTCAGCAGGGCCGCGATGCCCCGACCGCCCACCGGCGACGGCACGCCGGTATGGGTGATGCTCATGATCTTGCCCTGCAGCCGGTACTCCAACTCGCAGTCGTAGCCATCCACGGTGGCCACGAACAGCTGGTTGGCGGTGTCGTGACGGATCTCAAGCGGTTTTGCCGTATCGCTCATCGTTCTCTCCAATCAAGGCAGGGCGACCCTTCGCATTATGTGGATGCATCGGCCGGTAACGTCCGTGGATCAGCATGCGCGTGTTCGAAGCGGCATTCCATCACCAGTGAGGAGAGCATCATGCAAAAGTGGGGATCAGCAGTATGGCAAGGCGGGATCAAGGACGGCCAGGGCGTCATTTCGAGCCAGACCGGTGTTCTTAAGGAAGCCCCGTACGGGTTCAAGTCCCGCTTCGAGGACGGCCCGGGTACCAATCCCGAGGAGCTTCTCGGCGCCGCGCACGCCGGCTGCTTCAGCATGGCGCTCTCCGGCTTGCTCAACGCCGCCGGCCTGACCGCCGACAAGATCGAGACCAAATCCACGATCACCCTGGAGAAGGACGGCGACGGCTTCACCATCACCAAGGCCCACCTCACCGTAAAGGCGAAGGTGCCCGGCACCGACCAGGCCGGCTTCGAGGCCATCGCCAAGCAGGCCGAGCAAGGCTGCCCGGTGTCCAAGGTGCTCAAGGCCACCATCACGATGGACGCGACGCTGGAAGGGTAAACTGCCCGCGCCACCGGCCTTGCCGGTGGCGCTCCCCGGTTGCCAAGGACACCCTCCCACGTGCTGATCGTTCACGAACACGGCAATCACACCGGCCCGGTCACGTGGTCCGCCGAGATGGGCAAGCCGAAGGCGCCGATCTGGATCGACCTGTTCGACCCCAACGAAGACGAACGCCGCTGCGCCGCCGAGATCACCGGCCTGCGCGTGCCCGAGCGAAGCGACATCGTGAACCTGGCGCTGTCCAGCCGTATCCGTACGGACGACGACGCCATGTACCTCTCCATCCCCTATTTCGCCGACACCGATAACGGCCACTACCCCGGCCCGGTCGGTATCGTCGTGACCAACCACGTGCTGATGACGCTGCGCTTCGCCGAATCGCCGGCGTTCAAGCTCGCCAGCGACAGCTGCCACGAGCATCGTTGGGAATCCAGCGCCGACGTCCTCGCGACCCTCATCGAAGCCATCGTGAACCTCTCCGCGCAGCGCATGGAAGACGTCTCGGCCGAGCTGAAAAAGCTCTCCGACCGGGTGTTCACGCCGGAACGGCTCGGCACGCCGCTGCTGCGCGACATCATGCTGGAGATCGGCAGACTCGAAGGCCTGCAGGCGCGCAACCGCTCGTCCATGCTGGGCGTGCAGCGCATCGTCTCCTTCGTGCGCGCCAAGAAACCGGAGTGGATGTCCGACACCGTCGAAGTACGCCTGCGCGTGGTCGACCACGACCTGCGTACGCTGGACGAGT
Organism: Luteibacter sp. P1_D3; assembly: GCF_056406135.1. NCBI lineage: Bacteria > Pseudomonadati > Pseudomonadota > Gammaproteobacteria > Lysobacterales > Rhodanobacteraceae > Luteibacter > Luteibacter sp. P1_D3. The sequence goes on from NZ_JBFUAT010000027.1 coordinate 21,471, forward strand.
TCGACGACCAGCTGACCAACAAGCTGCAGTTCCTGCTGGATGCCACGCTCGGTTTCATCAGCACGGACCAGAACCACGTGATGAAGGTGCTGACGGTCGCCTCCGTTGCGACCATTCCGCCGATCATCCTGGCCGGCATCTGGGGCATGAACTTCAAGGACATGCCCGAGCTGAACATGCCCTACGGCTATCCGATCGCGCTGGGCGTGATCATCCTCAGCACGATCCTGCCGGTGTGGTTCTTCAAATGGCGCGGTTGGTGGTCGGGAGACTGAGCCCATGACGGCCTTCGCGCGGCTGCTCCGACCGGCGTCCGCGCCGATCCGGCGCTGGGTGCTCACGGCCTTTCCGCGCCCACCCTCCGGCGGCATCGATTACGAGCACCCCGCGGGCGACCCCGGCCTGTTCGGCCCCTCCAGCGTGACCTGGCGCATGCATTCGGATTTCTGCGGCATGCTCGCCGGGGGCCTCTGTGCGCTCTACCTGCAGCTGCTGCATCCGCGCGCCCTGGCCGGCGTGTGGGATCACTCCAACTTCCGCGAGGATCTGGTCGGCCGCCTGCGCCGGACCACGGCCTTTGTCGGTGCGACCACCTACGCCCCGACCCACGACGCCGAGGCGATGATCGAACGCGTCCGCACGATCCATGGCCACGTTAAGGGCCTGGACGAGGCAGGCGTCCCCTACGCCGCCGACGATCCGGACCTGCTCACCTGGGTGCACGTCAGCGAGATGTCGAGCTTCCTCGCCGGCTACCGGGCCTACGGGCCGATGGCCGTGTCCGCCGCGGTGGCCGATGCCTACCTCGATGAGACACGTCGCGTCGCCGAAGCGCTGGGCGCACGCGATGTCCCTGGCTCGGTCGCCGAGATGGATGCCTACATCGCGCGCGTCCTCCCCTCGCTAGTGTTCGGCGAGCGGTCGCGGGTCGTACTCGAGGTGCTCGGCCGGCTGGATCTGCCGGTGCCGATGGCCGGGCTGTCGCGCGACCTGTTTCTGCACGCGGGTGCCGCACTGCTGCCGGACTGGGCCGCGTCGTTACTGCAGCGGAGCGACGCCGACCTGCGTAAGGCCAGGCTGGCCCGCGGCACCTTGCGCGGCATGGCCCCGCTTTTCCGCGTGGCGCTGACCGAGGGGGTCGCCTCGCGCTCCTGCCGTCGGGTGGGCGTCGACCCGGGGTTGCTGTCGCACTGGCCGTCCTAAGCCCAGCGCCCTACCCCACTTCATCACGTTCGTGAAGGCTGAAAAACGGAACGGGTTCTCACTTTCCTTAGTTTTTGCCGAATATGCTCTAAAGTTATCGGCCGCGACGCCGCTAACACCTTCGAGGTTGCGCGGCGGGGAATCGCCGCAGTGACACCAACACAGGGCGCGCATCACGTGCGTCCGACTCGGGGGAGGATGGGGTCGGTGACAGCCAGTTGCTCACATAGCGGACGCCAGGTCGTCGGGATCGTGGGGCCATGAGGTCGCCGTGGCATTCGCTTGCCGGCGGTCCGCCGGAGTCGCGCCTGCTCGCCTCCGTGGCCGAGTTCACTCACCACCGCGACATCGATGCGCTCGACCACAGCCTGGTGCTGTCGCTGGCCGAGCTGATCTCGGTCAGCAGCGTGACCCTGTGCAAGCGCGGCGAGAGCCTGCAGCTCCCGGTGGACTCGATCGTGGTCTGCTCGCGCAACGACGCTGGCGCCTTCGTCGTCGAAGCCCTGGATCCTTCGCGAGACGGCGATCCGATCGACACGATCGTCTGCGCCATGGAAACCCTCGAAGCGATCAGCGATGTCACCGAGGACGGCACCTGCCGCCTGGTCATCCCGATCCAGCGCGACCATGCGGCCATCGGCGCCCTGATGCTGGAGTCGGAAGACTCGCTCGACGGCGTGCGCAACATGGTCGAAGGCTATGCCCGCATCTACGGCAACTACATCGCCCTGCTCAACGAGAGCGAGCGGGACAAGCTCACTGGCCTGTACAACCGGCGCAGTTTCGAACAACGCCTGCAACGCCTGCTCAAGCTGCAGCGCCAGCGTGCCCGCGCCGCGGCCAAGGGCGAAGACGAGCGCCGCCTGCCCTTCGAGGCCGATGTCTCGCAGATCTGGCTGGCCATCCTCGACATCGATCACTTCAAGCGCATCAACGACACGTACGGCCATGTCTACGGCGACGAAGTCATCCTGATGCTTGCCCAGCAGATGCGGCACAGCTTCCGTCAGAGCGACGTGCTGTTCCGTTTCGGCGGCGAAGAATTCGTCATGCTGATCGCTGCGCAGGACGAACGCGTCGCGCACATGGCACTGGACCGCTTCCGCCACTTCGTCGCCGAGCATGCGTTCCCGCAGGTCGGCCACGTCACGGTCAGCATCGGCTACGCGCGCATCACCGAGAACGACTACCCCGAGATCGTGCTCGACCGCGCTGACAAGGCGCTGTATTTCGCCAAGGAAAACGGGCGGAACAGCGTGCATGGTTACGAGGCACTGACCGAGCGCGGTGAGCTGGGCGCCGCGGTAGCCCTGGGCAGCATCGACCTTTTCTAGTGCTCCTTGTGGGAGCCGATTCATCGGCGAATGGGTGCTTGCCGCAGTCTGGCCCGCTGCCGCGGGATCGCCGATGAATCGGCTCCTACCGAGCGGGGGGCGGTCTTACCCGAAATGCCAGGCTGATCCTCGGCCCCACCTCGCCGCGCGCCTTGGGGATCCCATGATCCCAATGAAACTGCGTCGCATAACTCATCGTCAGCAGGCTGCCGGGCTCCAGCTTCACGTCGAACTTCCGCTTCGGCGACTCGCGCTCGCGCAAGGTCATCGTCCGCGTGGCACCCAGCGAGAGCAGCGTGATCGGCGCGCCCTCGGCCAGTTCCTCGATGTGATCGTTGTGCGGCGCCACGCTGTCGCGTCCATCGCGATAGAGGTTCAGGCCCACCGAGGTAAACGGGGTACCTGTGGCCGCGACAACCTCGCGGCGCGCATCGCGCAGCACCGGTGGCAAGTCGGGGTCGTCCAGTGCGTAATGCTGCACCAGCCGTGGCACATCCACGTCGCGGCCATACATCTCGCGTCGTTTCGCCTGCCACGGAACCTCGGCCAGCAACGTAGCGAACCACGCCTCGGCCGCCACGACGGAAATCACGCCAGGCTCATACGCGAACCGCCCGTGGTCGTCATCGACGATCACGAGCGGTTCGGGAGCGAAAAGACCGCCTTGCGACATTCGACCCTTACTTGATCACGCCGCAGGCGATGCGCGCACCGCCGCCGCCGAGCGGCGCCGGCTCGTCGGCGTAGTTGTCGCCACCGGCGTGGATCATCAGCGAATGGTCCTTCAGCGTGGCCAGGCTCTTCAGGTGGGGCGCGGTGACGGCGGTGGTGTCGGTGCCATCGGCACCCACGGTGATGCGTGGCAGATCGCCTTCATGGCCCATCGCGTCCGGACCTTCGTGCTTGCCGGTCTTCATCGGGTCGTAGTGACCGCCAGCCGCGAGGGCCGCACCCTTCTTGCCATCCTTCTCGCCCGGATCGCAGCTGGCCTTCTCATGCAGGTGGAAGCCGTGCTCGCCCGGCGGCAGACCCTTGAGGTTCGGGGTGAAGACCAGGCCGCCTGCGGACTGCGTCACGGTGACCGTGCCGACCGAGGCGCCCGCGCCATCGGCGGTGACAGCCGTCATCGGGACGACGACGCTCTTGTCGACTACCTGGGCTGCTTGGGCGACGGTACCGGCGAAGAGGCTGGCGACAGCGACGGCAATGGCGATTTTGGTCATGGAGTGCTCCTTGGGGTCATGAGGACTTCCGGATACTGCACCCTGCGTGGACAAGGCGTCCACAGGCCGACAACCGCTCCGRTAGGAGCCGATTCATCGGCGATCCCGCGGCAACGGGCAAGCTCTCTGTAGGAGCCGATTCATCGGCGATCCCGCGGCAGCGGGCAGCTCTCTGTAGGAGCCGATTCATCGGCGATCCCGCGGCAGCGGGCCGGGGTGAGGCGARCACCCGTTCGCCGATGAATCGGCTCCTACCACAGCCGGCGGCGTCAAGGGCCAGCGAAGATGCGTGCGGTGTCTTCCGCAGTTAGCTGACGCCACTCACCAGAAGCCAGGCCGTCAAGGGTCAGGCCACCCAAGGCGACGCGCTCCAGGGTTTCCACGTGGTTGCCGATGGCGGCGAACATGCGGCGGACCTGGTGGTAGCGACCCTCGGTGAGCGCCAGACGAATGTGGCGGGGACCGAGTATTTCGAGGGTGGCCGGCTCCAGCGGGTCGGTCTCGCCGTCCAGCATCAACGTACCCGCCGCGAACGTGGCGGCTTCATCCCCGCGCAGGTCTTCGGCGAGCGTCGCCTCGTACACCTTGGCCACCGAGGACTTCGGCGAAATGATCCGGTGCAGCAAGGGGCCGTCGTCGGTGAACAGCAGCAGGCCCGAGGTCTCGCGGTCGAGACGACCCACCGTCGACAGGACCGGATTGCGGATGCCGTAACGCGGCGGCAGCAGTTCGTAGACAAGGCGACCGACGTCCTTGCGCGAGCACGTGTAACCGGCCGGCTTGTTCAACATGATCAGCATGCCGGCCGGCGGATCCAGAGGCTCGCCTTCGAAGCGCACGTCCGCATGCTCGACCTTGTCGTCGGCATAGAGCACCTCACCCGAGGCGTCGGTGACGACACCTTCGCGGAACAGCGCGGCGACTTGTTTGCGGCTGCCATAGCCGAGGTTCGCCAACAGGCGCACGAGTTTCATCGACGAGGCTCCTTCGCTTCGATCACTTTGAACCCGTCGCGCTCGGCGACGGGTCGAACATGGGTGAAGCACGCTTCGAGCGTGGCTTCGTAGGGGAGATGCCGGTTGGCGACCATCCAGAAGCGACCCTGCGGCGACAACGCGCGCGCAGCGACCGCGATGAAGGCACGTCCCAGTTCCGGCTGGTCGGCGCGCCCCTGATGAAACGGCGGATTGGACACGATGGCGTCGTAGCCACCGTCGATGCCGTGCGTGACGTCATGCCAGTGCACGTTGGCGGTGACCGCCCTGCCCGTGGCGGCGATCGTCGTGGCGAGGTTCTGCCGGGCCGGCTCGATGGCGCGACCTTCCGCTTCGTAGAGATCGACGGCGGTTACGCCAGGATTCGTGGCGATGACGCGGCAGGCGAGATAGCCGAAGCCCGCGCCGAGATCGCCGACACGGCCCATGAAGTCGACGGGCAACACCGAGGCCAACAAGGCGGAGGCGATGTCGATGCGATCCCAGGCGAACAGGCCGCGACGGCTGAGGTAGCGACCCTCGTCGATCGGCAAGGCCTCGTCCAGCGCAAGCCAGGCATCCCGCAAGGACGGCTCGGGCGTGGCCCCAGGACGCGTCCAGAACACGCGGCATTTGTGCTTGGAGAGGTGGGACACCCCGCCGCAGAGTAGCGCGAGGTCGGCCTCGGCGGTCTTTGCGCCTTCCGCGTTCGGCACCGCCGCGATAACCACCCCGTCGGGCGCCACGCGCGTCGTGGCCTGCGCGAACAAGGCCCGCGACTCTTCGCGCTGGCGCGTCGGCAGGACCATGACGACGGCGAAGCGGCCTTCGGGAATATCCGCACTCACCGCGAAACCGGAGCGTGCGAGCGCATCGGCCGCTGGCTTGAACGACTGCTGCAACACCCAGCCGGGACGACGCTGCTCACGCACGACGAAGCCGTCGCGCGCCCGCAGGATCAGGACATCGCCGGACGCCGGCCACGCGAGGTCGCCCGTGGCGAACGGGACGAACAAGGCATCGAGAGCGGCATCGGAAGCGGAACCAGCGGACAACGCGAAGGCCTGAAAGGGATATCCGGGCCGCCGATTCTACCCCGTGGCGGGTCAGCTACTGCAGGAAAGCATGGAGCAGCCGACCCGATCGCGCGCCCATTCCGGCCGGCGACCGGCCAGATGATCCCTACCCGGCTGCTCGTCGTAGGGCCGACGCAGGGTCTCCATCAGCTCGTGGAGGGGCGCGTAATCGCCCCGCTCCGCGCTGTCGATCACCTGCTGCGCGAGGTAGTTGCGCAATACGTAACGGGGGTTGCTGGCATGCATCAGGGCCAGCCGTTCCGACGCCGGCGACGCCTCCGCACGGACGCGCTCCGCATAGCGCTGCAGCCACGCACCCAGCGCCTCCTGCGTCGCCACCCGTTTCTCATCCTCGTAAAAAGCGGCCCCCACCACGCCTGGATGCGGCGCATCGAGATCGAGCAACGCGAGGTCGCGGTAGAAGATCGTCATGTCCATGCCGCCCAGTGTCAGCAGGCCGCGGAGGTCGGCGACCAGCGCTTCGTCGCCCTCCTGGGCGGTGACGAGGCCGAGCTTGGCCGCGGAGAACGCGGCATCGGTGGCTTCGAACACCTCGACGTAGCGGTCCAGGCCGTCCTGAAGCGCCTCCACACCAGTGAACAGCGGCGACAGTGCCTGGGCCAACCGCTGCAGGTTCCAGTACGCCACGCGTGGCTGGTGGCCGAAACGGTAGCGCTTGTGCGCGCGGTCGGTGGTGTTCGGGGTCCAGTCGGGGTCGAAGTCATCGACCCAGCCGTAGGGGCCGTAATCGATGGTCAGGCCGAGGATGGACATGTTGTCCGTGTTCATCACGCCGTGCACGAAGCCGACGCGCATCCAGTGCGCCATCAGGCGCGCGGTGCGCTCGCAGACCTCGGCGAAAAAGGCGGCGTAACGTGCCTCCCCGTCCAGCCCGGCGAAGGCCGGATAATGTGTGGCGATGGTGAAGTCCGCCAGCTTACGCAGCAGTTCCACGTCGTTACGCGCCGCCGGCAGCTCGAACGAACCGAAGCGGATGAACGACGGCGCGACGCGGCAGACGATGGCCCCCGGCTCCAGCGCCGGGTTACCGTCATACATCACGTCGCGAAGAACCTCGTCGCCCGTGAGCACGAGGGACAAGGCGCGGGTGGTCGGCACGCCGAGGTGGTGCATGGCCTCGCTGCACAGGAATTCGCGGATCGACGAACGCAGGACCGCCCGGCCATCGGCGCCACGCGAGTAAGGCGTGCGACCGGCGCCCTTCAGCTGCAGTTCCTGCCGGCCACGGTGGGCGGTGAGTACCTCGCCCAGGCCCAGCGCGCGGCCGTCGCCCAGCTGGCCGGCCCAGTTGCCGAACTGGTGACCGCCATAGGCCATGGCGTAGCCGGTCATGCCCGGCAAGCGCGCGTTGCCGGAGAACACCACCGCAAAATCCGGCGCATCGGGCGAGACGCCTAGCATGGCCGCGACCTCGGTCGAGACGGCGACCAGCCGCGGCGCCGCCACGGGCGTAGCCTCCACCCACGAGAACGCCGCGCCGACGACCTGACGCGGACCGTTGGACATTTCGGGGTCGGCCGGCAACTCGCGGACGAAGGCATTGTCGAAGCGCAGGTCTGTCATCGGCATCAGGGGTAGGACGTTGTTTCCAATATCCGGGCGTTCGCGGCGCATGCAAGGGCGTCAACTCGTGCAAACTAGCGCCCCTGCTCACCTCGACCTGGCCCTCATGCGTCCGACTCGCCTCCTGGCCATCCTGCTTGCCGCTGCCCTGGCTTCCGCCGTGGCGGCCGAGCCCGTGAGCGTTCCGCGCAGCGACAAGACCCTGGTCGAGATCATCAATTCGACCATGGGCACCCTGCCCAACGCGGTGGATTCCCTGTCCAACAAACTGCCGGGTGGACTGCACGCCACGGCCGACGCGCCACCGCTCATCGTGCGCAGCGTTCCCTTCGTCACCCGGGACGGCTACCGCGTCAGCGCCTTCGAGGCGCGCGGTTTCAACGAGGGAGGCGATGTGCCGATGGTGCGCTTCACCTCGATCCAGCTCGAGCAGCGGCCCTGCTTCGCGCGCAGCGGCCTGACCGAAGCTTTCCACGTGGCGACCTCGGAAACCAGCCTGCCCGCCGCGCCATCGATGCTGCCCAACCGCTACATGGTCATGCAGATGCCCTGGGGACGGCTGTCGTTCGGCAGTTCGCAAGAAAGTGGCGGCTGCATCATCGCCATCGTCGGCGACGCCACCGGCGGCCTGGTGGATGCGCATACACCGTTGCCGCTGCCGCAGCCCACCACGATGCCCGGCATGCCGGATCTTCGGCGGACCTGGCCGATGCCCGCGGACGCCTATCCGGCCGAATAAGCCGGCACGGACACCGGGTACGGGCCGATGATCCGCTCGATGCGGTCTTCGGGTACCGCCGGCGAGAACAGGAAGCCCTGCAGCTCGTCGCACCCGGCCTCGCTGAGGAAGGCACGCTGCTGCTCGGTCTCCACCCCTTCGGCCACCACGCACAGGCCCAGCGCGGCGCCCAGGTTGGACACGGCCCGCACGATGGCGGCGGAATCGCCGGCCTGGGTCGCGTTCTGCACGAAGGACCGATCGATCTTGACCTTGTCGACCGCGAGGTCCTTGAGCAGGGTCAGGCTGGAATAGCCCGTGCCGAAGTCGTCCAGCGAGATGCGCACGCCGGTCCGGCGAAGGCGCCTGAGCAGCTGCACCGCCGCACCATCCGCGTTGACGATGGCGGTCTCGGTGATCTCCAGTTCCAGGCGCTTCGGCGGCAGGCGCGTCTCCAGGAGCACGCGCATGACCATGTCGGCGAAGCCTTCGTCGCGCAGCTGCACGGCGCTCACGTTGACCGCCACGAACAGGTCGTCGAGCTTGGCCACGCGAGCGCATGCCGTGCGCAGGACCCATTCGCCCAGCTGACCGATCAGGCCGGTTTCTTCCGCCACGGCGATGAATTGCACCGGCGAGACGACGCCGAGGGTAGGATGCCGCCAGCGGGCGAGCGCCTCCAGGCCCACCACCTTGCCGTCCGCGCTGCGGATCATCGGCTGGTAGTGACAGCTCAGGCCCTCGCGGGTGAGCAAGGCCTCGAGCAGCGCCTTTTCGATGTCGCGGCGATGGGCCAGCGCTGCGTCCATGGCCTTGGTGTAGACCACCAGGCGGTTACGTTTCTTCTTCGCCTCGTACAGGGCGCTGTCCGCCTTGCGCGCCAGCTCGCCGGCAGCGACGGCATCGGTATCGATCGCGACCATGCCGATCGACGTGCCGATGAAGGTGGTCGTCGAGAGCACGTCGAACGGCTCGCCGGCCAGGAGCAGGATGCGCTCGGCAAGCGCGTGCGCATCGAGGTCGCCGTGATCGTCGACCAGCAGCGCGAACTCGTCGCCACCGATACGCGCCACGGTGTCGTCGGGGCCGACCACGCTACGCAGCCGCGCGCCGAACTGGACCAGCAACTCGTCGCCGATCAGGTGTCCGTAAGCGTCGTTGACCTTCTTGAAGCCGTCCATGTCCAGGTAGAACAGCGCCGAACGCAGGCCGCCGCTGGCCGCCCGGCCGATCGCCGCGTCGAGCCGGCTGAACAGCGCCGTACGGTTGGCCAACCCGGTCAGGGCGTCGTGGCAGGCAAGCCAGCGCACGTGCGCCTCGGACTCGCGCAGCTCGGTGATATCGGTGACCGAGGCCAGCACATGCGGTGCGCCCTCCAGGTCGATGCAGGTCTTGCGGGTGAGCAAGGTGCGGACGTGACCGTGCGGGTCGGTCACCGTCTCTTCGGTTTCCACCACTTCGTGGCTGCGCAGCACGGCGTCGTCACCGGCTTCGAAGCGGGCGGCCTGGTCGGGTGGGAACAGCTCGGCATCGGTCTTGCCGAGCACGTCGCCGGCGTTCAGGCCGAAGTACTCGCAGCCCATGCGGTTGACGAACACCCAGCGGTGCGCCGCATCGCGCACGAACATCGCCGTGGGCATCAGCTCCAGCACCGTCGACCAGCCGGCCAGATCCTGTATCAAGCGAATCTCCCCCCGTCAGGAACACGCGTCCAATGTGAAACGCGCCCCGTGATGTGGGTGTATGCACCCTCCGCCACCCCGAGGTCAAGGTGTGGCGGGTTGGGTCAACGGCCGCAGTGACTCGAACTTGCGCTGGTACTCGTCGGTGACCTGCTTGGCCTCGTCGCCGTTGGTGATCACCCGGGGGGTGATCAGGACGATCAGCTCGGTGCGAGTCCGCGTGCGGCTCGTCGTGCCGAACAACCGGCCGAATATCGGTATCTGGTTGAGCCCCGGGATGCCGGTATCGGTCAGGGCGTCGTTCTGCTTGATCAGGCCGCCGAGGAGCACCGTCTGCCCGCTCTGGACGGCCACCTGGGTGGCCACCTCACGCTGCTGGATCGGGAAGTTGCCGGTCGTGGTGTCCTTGATACCGGGGCTGCTCACCACCTGGCTCACATTGAGGTARACCAGGCCACCCGGATTCACGCGCGGACGCACGTTGAGGATCACGCCRGTGTCCTTGTATTCCACCTGGCCGATCGTGTTGTCCGTGTTCGCGCCGGTGTTGACGAAGGTCTGGGTGATCGGGATCTGGTCGCCGACCTCGATGTGGGCCTTCTGGTTGTTCAGCACCACCAGCGACGGTGCCGAGAGCACCTTGGTGTTTCCGTTCTGCTCCATCGCGTGAAGCGCAACAGAGATGTTGTTGTTGACGAAGGAATAAAAGAGGTTATCGCTGGCGCTGAGGGTCGCACCGCCACCGCCGAGCGCGTACTGATGTTTGTTGCCCGGCTGGGTCGGCTGACCATTGGTCGTGCCGGTCAGGCCTTCGAGGTACCACTGCACACCAAACTCGAGATCGCCGCTGAGGGTGACTTCAAGGATGCGTGTCTCGATCTGCACCTGCATCGGTACGGCATCGAGGCGCTTGATCGCCTGCTCGATCTCGGCCCACTGCGCCGGACGGCAACGGACCATCAACTGGTTGTTCGCGTCCACCGAGGTGATACGCACGCCATCGTCCGTCGTGGTCGAGGAATGCCGGTTACCCGCATCGCCGCCGCTGTCGTCGGACGAACCGGAGCCCGCACCGAGACCCGTCGTGCTGCTGCCGCCGATGCCCGTGCTGCTGCCGCCCAGCCCGCTACCGGAGCTCATGCCGGTGGTCGAGGTGCCCGTCGACGAACCCGTATTGCCGAAAGCGCCCGTGGTACTTCCGATGCCGGAGCCGCCCCGATTACCCAGATCGCTGTCGCTGCCGCCCAACGTGCCGGAGCTCAGGCCGGGGCCGACCTTGCCGCCCCTGTCGCCCGAACGGCCGCCACCGGATCCGCTGCCGTAGATGTCCGAAAGGTAATCGGCCATGTCCGAGGCCTGCACGTTACGCACATCCACCACGTAGAGCTGCGGCTCGTTACCGCCACCACGATCGATACGGTCGATCCAGCTGCGCACCTCGTCCAGGTAAACCGGCTGCGGGCTGAGCACCACCAGCGAATTGGTCCGCTCGATCGGAATGAAGCGCAGCATGCCGGCCATCGGCGTATTGCCCTTCTCGCCGAAAATGCCTTCGAGCTTCGGCGTGAGGTCCTTCACCTGGGCCCGCTGCAGGGCGAACACACCGACCGACATGCCACGCAGCCAGTCCACGTCGAACGTGGCGACCGTGCGCTGGTAGTTGTCCAGTTCGCTCGGCGTGCCGGCCATCACCAGGACATTGCGGGTGGGGTCGGCGAGCAGCACGGCGTCGGCACGCGCGAACGGCTTGATCAGCTTCTGCATCTCCGTCGCGGAGATGAAGTGCAGCGGGAACAGGCGTGCCTGCAGACCACCGGCGGGTGCCGTCGCGCCGATGCTCGGCACGAGGTTGCCGGCGACGGCGTCCTTCGCCGGCATCACCACATAGCGGCCATTGCTGTGGACGAGTGCATTCCCCGTCCACGAGAGCAAGGTCTCGAGGATCGGCAAGGCCTGCTCGGCCGTGACCGGCTGCGAGGTGGAGAAGGACACGTTGCCCTGCACGCCCGGCACGATCGAATAGTTCTCATGTAGCAGGTCGCCGAGGATGGCTTTCACCACCGACTCGACCGGCTGGTTCTCGAAATTGAAGGTGACTGTACCTGCGCCTTCGGCGACCGGCTTCGGCTTGGCCAAACCGACCGGCTTAATGAACTCGCCGGTACCCGTCGTCACCTGCGGCGCCGTGTTGGATGGAACAGACGGATTGGTCGACGGCGCGATTTTCGCCTTCGGTGCCGGGAGCTCGGTACCCGCCATGGCTTCGCGTTGCAGTGCGCCATCATCGCGGGGCTGGGGCAGCGTAGAGCAACCTGCCAGGGCTACCGCGAGCGCCGTGGCGCCGATCGTAAGAAAACGCGTCATGCAAGAACCATCATGGTTATTGAAGCCTGCGAGATTGGGGGGTGCGTGTTGCGACCCCATGACGCACTGTTGCATGGGTTCGCGCGAACCGGCAACTCGCCCCTAAAAGAAACGGCCACCTCCGAAGAGATGGCCGTTCGCTTTCGTGGCTCTTCCCGGCCACTGCCGCCGTCACTGGCTACATCGTTATTCCGGCTGGGTCGCGACCGCGGCCGGCGAATTGCCGACATTGACCGTGGCGACCACCGTGTTCTTGAACGGATCGATCACGGAGACATTATTCGAACCCGTGTTGGTGACGTAGACCCGACCGGAATTTCGACTGACTGCGACCGACTCCGGCGAATTACCGACGACTACCGTGGCGAGCGTCTTCTTGCTGAACGGCTCGATGACCGAAACCGTGTTGTCGGCAACGTTGGAAACATACACCGGCGTGCCGACAAGGCTCGTCGCCACGTCGAAAGCTCCGTTGCCTGCGGCGATCGTGCCGACGACCTTGCTGCTGAGGGTATCGACGATGGCGACGTTGTTGGATCCGATATCCGGCACGTAAAGGCGCGCGCCCAGGGGGCCGACGCCCAGGCCGAACGGAACGCCGTTCACCGACACCGTGGCGGTCACCTTACCCGCGCGCGTGTCGATGACAGAGACGGTGCCGTCGCCCACGTTGCCGGTATAGACACGGGCGCCACCAGGACCCGCTGCGATGCTCAGCGGAGAGCTGCCGACCGCGATCTCGCCGACCACCGAATTGGTGGACGCGTTGATGACGGAAACGGTATTGGCACCGGAGTTGGCCACATACACCTTCGAGCCATCACCGCTGACCGTGACGGCGGCGGGGGTCGAACCTACCGCGACGTTGGCGGCCACGATATTGGTGGCGGCGTCGATCACGGAGATCGTGTTGGACTGACTGTTGGCCACGTAGACGTGGTTGCCGTCAGGACTGACCGCGGCAGCTACCGGGGTGAAGCCGACCGTAATGGTGGCGGTCACACCGTTGGTGTTCATATCGATCACGGAAACGGTGTTGTCCGTCTGGTTTGCAACGTATGCGTGGTTGTTGTGAGCAGCCGACGCAGGGAGCGCCACGCCAGCCATGAGGAGCGGGAGAGCGCAGCGAGTCGCGGACGCGAGCCAATGGCTCTTGGACGCCGAAAGTTGAGTCGTCATGGAAAACACCTCGGTAATGGGTTTCGGTAATGGATCCTGTGCGCCGTCGAGACCCGTCGTCGTCCACCCAAGCGCGCGCCGAGAGACGCTATCGTGCCGTCGTGACCATTTGGCGATGCCCATATCTCAGCTGTCGTGACGATATGAAGACGGTGTATCAGGACGCCGGTACCGGGCGGCCGCCCGAACGATTCGCTTCGGCCCCCGATTCGCGCCATCGAAGCACACGATACGAGCGGGGATCGCCAGGTGCGTTCTGAAGAGCCACCGTTGCCTGGATCCTCACAGCGACTCCATCACTGAAGGTAGCCGTCGAAACGATGGTGACGGTGCCGCTGGCAAGTACGGACGACTGAGCCGACCCCACGTTACCCGGGATCGCGGGAAGGCCGCCGTGTTCGGGGTCCATGGCGCGGATGTCCTCGACATAGGACTCGGCGGCTTCCTGTCCCGCTCCCGTCATCGCGACGACCACTTCCACGGGAGCGTGCGCAWGGTTCGGTCCCGACGTCGACCATAGCGTCAGCGTCGGCTCCAGGCGATCAAGCACATCCGAGGGCAGACCGGGAACGCGACGCAGCTCCTCAAGGCTGGTGAATCCGCCCTTGGCCAGAAGACTGTCGGCAAAGCGTTCCCCGCCATTCCCCCACTGGACAATGGCATCGCGCATACGCGGCATCCGCTCCGGATCGACACCCACAGCCTTCAACAAAGCGCCCAGCTGTTCGGGAGACGCCTGGTTGAGATTGAGCTTGCCATCCTCATCCCCTATGGACACCGATACGTCGGCGTCGCCTTCTCGCATGCGATACGTTCGTCCATCGACCGACCACCGTTGCGCGGGCTGCGCAGCGCGAAGTCGGTATGCCGCTTGCTCGATGCCGGCTTCCGCCGCGTAAAAGCCCTTCGTCTGAAGATACTGCCCGCGGGCCTGTATCCCTTCGACCCTGGCACTGCTGGCCAGGGCACCAAGGGTAATGGCGGCGAGCGTGCATCCCCACAGCACCACGAGAAGGGCGATGCCTCGTTGCCCTCGCCTGCATCGCAGCGGCCTCATGACTTCGACTGCGCAGCGACAAGGCGTGTATAGGCTTCGCGATCGTTCACGGCACCCGTGTCCATGCGCAAGGGCACCGTGAAGGTTGGCCAGCGGAGTCCCGGGCGCAACTGAAGTTCCACACCGATCATGGTCGGCAGGCGCTCTTCATAAGGCCACGATGTCTTCCAGGTCACCGGGTGGCCCTGATCATCCAATCCGCTGTAAACGATACGCCCCGATGCAATGTGCTCGACGAGTGTCTCGGGCGCAGTCGGCACGATCCCGGCTCCTGCACGCGTAGCAAGCGGTGCGAAAGACACCTCCAGGCGTTGGTCTCCCGATGTGCCGACTAACGAGAGCGTCTGCAACTGCAAGCCCTGAGCCGCGAGGTAACCCGGTCCGGGAGAAACGAAGGTGACTGTCTGTGCATCCCCACGAAAGACGACTGCACGCTGTTCCTTGCCCATCGACCACGGATAGGCCAGCGCACCCGAAAGCGCCCGACGCATATAGTTCTGCGCCGCCCGCATCTCATCGAGTCGCTGGGTGGCAGCAAGACTCGCATGAGTGGACCGCGCAATCGTATCCAGCGACGCCATCACGCCCAGGAGCAGGAGTGCCAGCAGCGCCAGCGCTGCCAGCGTCTCCATCAAGCTGAAGCCTGCCGAACGCTTCACGAGTCCCCCGCCGGCGACGGTGCATCCCGCGGTGGAACCTGGGATACCGTGCGCCGGGTCAGGAAACGTGCTGACGCCGCCCTCCCCTTTTCATTCCATTCGACGATCAACTCGATGCGATAGAGCCGCATCGGTGCCGTCGTTCTGATGAAGGTCTCGGACGAAGGTTCCGACACCTTCATCGTCCACCGGTACACATCGTCGAACCTTCCCTCGTGAACACCTGTGGATGGGAACTCGGTGACATATTGCCTGTCGAGCAAGCCGCTGGCCCACAATGACGCTTGCGTGTAACCGGACGCCCGTGCGTTGAGCGCCATGGAAGCACCGGCCGCCTGCATCAAGGCGCCAAAGCACAGCGCGAGCAAGAACATCGCGGCCAACGTTTCGAGCAAGCTGAACCCTCGCGAGCGCCTCTGCCGCATCGTGTTTCCCTCATTCGTTCCCAAGCATAGGGCGCGCTTGATTTCGTTCGCATGACGCGGCCGGCACCTCAGAAAGAAAGGGCCCCGAAGGGCCCTTTCGCTCATCCCTGACTCATCCGTGAGAGTCTTCTCTGTAGCGAATTACAGCGTGATGCAGGTGTTGATCTTGGCGTTGGCCACCGGCGAGTTCACGAACGCGTAGCCGGTGGTGCCGCCAGCCGGCGGAGCGATCAGCGTGGCGCCGACGCGGCGGGTGGAGCTGTAGGTGAACGACATCAGGTCACGCACGGCGGCGAGATCCGAACCGTTACCCTTCTGGTTGAAGATCAGGTTCGACACGGCAAGGATCGGGTAGCTGCCGGCGACGCCGTTGGCATAGGTCGTCGGATCAGCCGACAGCATGCAACCGGCGGTCGTGGCACCCGTGAGGGCCTGGACGTTCGGCGTACCCGGAACGAAGCCCGTGTCGATCGCCGAATGGAAGCCGTTGATGACCTTGTCCACCAGGAGCGTGCTGATGCTGATCGAGTTGGACAGGTTGGCGTACGGATCCTTACCGTTGACCTTGGCAACGCGGGTGGTCGACGACACCGACGTGTGCTGGAGGTTGGCGGCTTCGGCGTAACCGATGGCACCCGACGTGGCGCTGATGGCAGCCACGACACCCGGGTTACCGGTACCGGCAACCGAACCGGCCGGCAGGGTGAACTGGGCAGCGACCGTGGTGAACGCCTGGTCCGCCTGGAAGAACTTGCTCGACGGCAGGGCCGTGCAAACGGTGGCCAGATGGTTGGCGAGCGAGTACGTCGTGCCGCTGCCATCGCCACGATAGGCAAGCTTGAGGGCGAGGTTCGGCATCGCCGTCGTCGGCGCGGTGTTGAAGTCCGTTCCGCTCAGCTGGTTCCAGTTGGTGACCTGGCCCGAGAAGATGCGGCAAAGACCGGCATCGGCCAGATCGAGGGACGGGGCACCCGGCAGGTTGTAGGCAATGGCGACCGCGCCAACGACGGCCGGGAACTGCACCGGCTGACCATACTTGGTGGCCTTGTTACCGAGGTTGGTGCCATTACCGAACCAGTTGAACTCGGACTGCGACATCGGCGCATCGCTTCCCACGAAGTGCGGGTCGACGATGGAGGTGTCGCCGCCGAAGCCCGACGTCGCGCTGGCGGTAGAGCTGCACGCCTGACCGGCGCCGCCCCAGGTGGCTGTACCGTCGGAATGATCGAAGATCTTCTTGCCGCCGCCGCTACCCGTCTGGCAGTACGACACGAGGTGGGTGGGCGTGGTGTTGCCCGAACCCGACCAGGCGCCCAGGAGCGAGGTCGGATCGATGGCCGAACCGGTCTTGCCCGTGACGTTGCTGGAGAAAATAGTGGAGGGCGCGCCCGAAGCGACGAAACCCCAACCAACATAACCGCCGGCCGGCAGCGTGGCACCGCCGCCGCCCACGTTGGTGCTCATTGCAGCACCGGCAGCGGTCAAACCGAGCGTCATCAGGACGGCGCTAGCGAGGAGCTTGGCGCGGGTGTTCCCCATAGCATTACGCTTGAACATGGTGTTACCCCTAGTCGTTAGACCTCCTTTTGGAGGCGTTCCGATTATTCGCCCGGTAATTGTCGTACGAATGACGTGGGGATGTCCTTCGATGTGCCATTACCGTGACAGCTTTAACGCGCTGTTGGCACTATCGAGTTAATGACAAATAACATGACAACGGAGCGATAAAAATCATGCCGACGTAACGACGTCACGCCGGCATTCTTAATTCCCCTGGAACGTATCACTGCATCAGACGCGCACGCTCCGTGGGCGTCAGTCCATCACCTGCAACGCCCGCGCGACGCACTACCTGCACGGGGCTTGCACTGTCGTAAGCCGAGCCATGCGTGCCGCTGTCGGTACTTGCGCTGGGGTCGGCGCCGATCACCTGCACGGAGATGATCGATGGCTGGCGGTCGCGCGCGTCCGACTGCTGCTGGCGTGCCACATCTTCGGCGGCCTTCGTCGCAGCCGTGGCAGCGGAGCTGGCCGCATTGAGCGCACCGACGTTCACCGATTGCACGACGGGCAGGCCCACGGAATCGCCCTTGACCTGTACGTTGTCGGCATTGGCGACGTGCGCCGCGGCGACGACGAGATTGCCGGAAACGCGTATGCCAGCGTCGCCTGCGTCCACGGTGCCTCGTGGCGCCATGAGGTAGACCGAGCCTTGGGGCGCCTCGGGGATCGTCTGCAGCGTGGCAATGCCTGCACCGCTTACCTGGCCTGCCGAATCCTGGAAGCACCAGGCGTCCACGGTGCACAGATAGCGTACCGGCGGGATCTCGCTGTTGGTTTTCGCGCCCTTGCCCGCATTGATATCGCCGTTGGAGCTCCAGATGGTGACGTCTCCACCTTGCTCGGTGAAGATGCGGCTCTGCGCGAGCAAGGTGCTGGTGTCGGTGAAGATCGACACATTGCCCTGCTGGAGGGTGAGGATGCCCTGGGTGTTCGGACCGGCGAGCAAGTTGCCTGTCACCGAATCGACGATGACGGGAGGCGCCGAGACACTACCCAACAAGGCCTCGCCGCCGGGGCCGACGATGGAAACATCACCGCCACGCTGCGTCTGGATCGTGCTGCCGCGAATGTCCAGGTCGCCTGTGTGCACGGTTTGCTGTGCGCCGTTGGTGCCGCCACCGAGTCCGTTGGCGGTGTAGCCGAGTGACGCGGGGAACAAGGTGTTCAGCGCCTCGTAACCACGCACGTACTGGTTCGCAAAGGGGCTCGACGCGTCGTTGTAATCCTTACCCACCTGCGCCAGGACACCGAACAGCGTCTGCTGCACGAAGATGGCTTTCGCCTCGTCCGGCAATGCCTGGAATCGTGCCCAGGCCTGATCCACCGTATAAGTCGGTACGTGACGATCAGCAAGCAAGCCCGTATCAACCGGCAACCCCGCGTCGTAATCTTCGACGAAGGTGACAAGGCCAGCGGAACCGTCGTCGAGGCCCGGCGGCTTTGCTGCGGAAGGATCGATGTAACGAGCAATGAAAGCCGCGCGGTCCACGCCTGGGGCGACACCGTACGACGCAACGATCGATGCGCCCTGCGTTGGGAGCGCGGCGTTGTAGATGTTGCCGACCGAATTGATGCCTGTATAAAGGCCCGCGTCAGCGGGGGCCAGTAGCGCGGCGACAGGTGCCTGCTGGCCGGAGCTCGGATACAGCTCGGTCTGCGAAGCCAGGCGCCCGAGGTTGCGGCCAGCCTCCACGGAAAGGTATCCAGGACCAGCCTGGGCGATGACCGCCATCGTATTTCCTGCGAGTCCCGTCGTGGCCCTCGTTACCACCGGCAGATCCACGACGTCCCGGCCCGCTTTGATAACTGAAATGTCAGCACCGTGAATTTGCTGACCGAGGTAGGCGAGATCGACGATATCCCGGCCTGCCTCGATATGCGACACCTTGTTGGGCATCAGGAAGACGCCGTTGGCTCCGCCACCGTCGCCGTTGACGATATCGCCGTCGAGCGCGTAGACGCGCGCCGGATCGGTGTCGTCGGCATGCCACAGGTCCGTAGCGTGATAGGCCTGTTGGCCGACCGCAAGAGGGGACATCTCGTGTAGCAGATAACCACCATGCGGCGAGCTATTACCCGGCGTCAGCCCGATCGGAGTGAGATTGAGTGGCGACACCATGGAGCTCAGCGGCGCGTCGATCATGCCCCACGCGTTTCGGTTGGCCTGCCCGAGATTGGCCACGCTGAAGGAAACATTGCCTCGTGCCAGCAAAGCGAGATCGCCATCGTCGGACGGAAAGAGCTCGCCACTGGTCAGCAGCGACAGATTGCCGTTGGCGGCCGCAAAGTTGACGGAGGCAGGCAGCATATCTCCCGCCGTATCCGGATACGGCTGGGAATTGGCTGCCAGCCCGGCCGTGAAGAGGGAGATCGGCGATGTCAGGTCGCCATACACCACGTTGCCCGAGAGCGACGTCACATCGATGCGCGAATCRGACGAATAATTCTGGCGATCGGGGTGTCCCGCCGGCACCAGGGCCGACACCGGATTGCTGTCCAGCAACGAAGGATCGAAGATGCCCCCGAGGCTCACCGATCCGTTGGCCTGCACCGACACCTGGCTGTCCTGCATGGCGATGAGTGTCGATACCGGCATGGTCGCCTGCTGGTTGGTCGGCGTCGTGTACGTCACCGAGAAATCGCTGCCGATCTGTCCGCTCGCCTGGATGCTGCCCTGCCCGTGCGCCACGAAGTAGCTGCCGCTGAGGATGTCGCCGCCGGCGCGCACATCGAGATCGCCGCCACCGAAGGTCTGCAGGCTGCGCGCACCGCTTGCGTCGGTATTGATCATCCAGGTCGTGGGGAGCGACACCGACAGCTCGCGGATATCGCCGCCCGCCTGCACGCTCACGTTGCCGCCCGCACTCATCACGCCCTGGTCGAAACCACCGAAGTTGATCGACGAGCGGGTCGCGGTGTTGTTCGTCTGCATCCACGGCCACCAGTACTGTGCCGTGCGCGTACCGGCGGTTCCCGTCAGGTCGCCCGTCGTGTCGACCGTATTCTGGATACCGTCGATGTCACCACCGGCACGCAGGCTCAGGTGTCCGGCATCGTCGGGATTGACGACGCCGGTGACGACGAGTTCCGGTGTCGCGGACTGGAAAATCGCCGTGTTCGTCGAAGGCTGAAGTAACGACACCGAGTCGTCCGCGGTCGTGCCCGGCGCCGGCGCACCCGCCGTGTACACAGCGGCGGGGGCGCGGTCATCCGTCCAGCGAATGTCGCCCGCGGCGGCGATCTCGATATCGCCCGTGCCCGTTCGCACGACGGTGGGTGCTGCCAGCACGCGATTCGTCTGTGGATCGGTGTAGTCGGTGTGGCCGCCAAGCAGGACGGACCCCAAGGCGCCCTGGCGCGTCGCGCCAGGGTCGCTGGATGCCAGATCCGCGCCCGCCGTCAGCCGATAGCTGGAGCTGTCCCCCCCCGTCAGCGTGGCGCTGAGGATCGGAAGGGTGTTGGTGGCAACCGCCCGTGGTGACGGGCTGTTGTCGACGGGCGCGGGCGTGGGAGCGATCAGGTCGAGCGTGGTCGGCGGGCCGTCCAGCGTCACAAAGTCACCCGGCATCGTCGACGTGTTCGCGAAGTCGGTCGACCGGGCTGCCGTGAGCAGATAATCCTTGTACGCGTTGAGGTAGGACGGAAACGCATTCAGCGTCTGCGGCGACGCCGGTTTCGGCGGTGCCGCCACCGACGGGTCGGTAATGAGAAAACCGATGGCGAAAGAAATAACCGTAGCCGGGCTGTTGATCGTGCTGTTGTTGGGCGGGGTCAGTTCCGCGATGCCGGTGGTCAGGTACTTCGCGTACTCGACGTACTGGCCGTAATACTGCTTCACGGCTTCGGAATCGCCGTCGGCGAACTGTGCCGGCTTGGTAAAGACGCCGTCGATCTGATCCGCGCCGCTTGCCTGGCTGACGATGAGGTCGTAGTAGGTGTTTGCTTCGGCCTGGTCGGCCTCCGGGGCATCGCCGCCGACGCCGCCTGCATTCCCCTGCTGGTAGAAACCATCCGTGATGCTCGCCCGGACGTCGAGATTGCCGTCCGCACGCAAACTGAGCGCGGGAGCCTGGTCGCCATAACGGTAGGCAAGATGAAGCGTGCCATTGGCATCCTGCGTGCCGGCGCCGAGATTCCAGTTGGTGAGCACGGTGATGTCGCCACCGTTCCAGGCCGTATTACCGTTACGCAGCTCCACGCCGGGCTGCACGGCGAGGTCAGGCACGGCTCCCTTCAAGCGGGATTCGAACGTGAACCCGGGATTCTCGATGAAGCTCATCAAGGTGCCGGCGCCCTGCCCCTCGCCGCCGTTGACGTAGCCGTAGAACGTGGCGTGTGCAAGGTTGGGATCGGCGGGTTCGAAACGATAGCGGGAAAGGTAGTCGGCCACTTGTGCGGCATTCGTCGGATCGGGCGCGGCGACGGCATTACCCGCGTCGTCCTTGAACGTACCGGCGACCAGCATCGGACGCCCCGTCACCGGGTCGGCCGCATACCATCCCGCGGCATCGACGAGGCCATCGAAGTGCTTTCCTGCATCTGCCACAGGGTCGACCGGCGTATCGCGCGTGTCCCATGACGCGTATGCCTCGACCGAGGGATCGCGGCTGTGCGACAGGTCGACGCCTGGGGCGATATCGATGGGCACGTCGCCATCGCTGAGCAACGGTGCGCGCAGGTAGAGCTTGCCGTCGGCATCGGTGCCGCTCTGCACGATACGTGCACCGCTGCCGATGCGGATGTGTCCCGCGTCCGCGCGTTGGACGTTCTCATAGCCAAAGGCGGCGTTCAGCGTCCCGTCGCTTGTCCCGCTCGTGCCAAGGGTGATGTCACCACCGTCGTGCTGCGCGGCCGAGGCGCTGGTGTCGAGCCCGCCATCGATATCGACACCACGCGCGCCGAACAGTGCGATCGTGCCGCCAAATGTACCGGATGCGTCGATATCGCCGGCGACGTCGACGGCACCGCCGTCTGCGGTGAGTTTCACCACGTGGGCGCGCAAGGTTTGTCCCGCCCCGACCGAAAGATCGCCGGCGCGGGTATGAACGGATATCGAGCCGTCTACCCCACCCGCACTCGTCAGGGCAGCCAGTCCGCCGAGATCGAAGGCGGCGGCCGCATCGACGGACAGCACGCCACCAAGGTAGCCATCGGCCGCACGCCCCATGAGCGCGCCACCCAGGGCGACGCTACCCTTTGATGCCTCGACGTCGAGGCGACCTGCACCGCCAGAGGCCGTGCCTTCACCCGGACCACTGATGTCGATCATCGAGCCTGCCGACGTGGCGACATTACCCGTATCCGCCTGCAGGGTCACCGAGCCGCCCGGCACGGCAACCGTGGTGTCGATGAACGGTAGTGCGACACCACCCACCCGAATGGCGCCCTGATCGCCGAGGCGCACGTCACCTTGCGTCGCACGCAGCGAGACTTCTCCACCCGGCGCCACGATGGCGGTGTCGAGATCGATGCTGCCGCCCTCGAGACCGATCGTGCCACTCATGTTGCTGCCCGGCGCCGGCGCCTGGCCGTTGCTGGTCAAGTGCATCGCGCCCGACGTTTGCACTTGGTTGTCTGCGCCGAGCGATGCTACGAGACCCGGCGTGGCGATATCGACAGAGGCTGCACCCAGGTCGACCGTACCCACGCCCGACGCATAGACGGCGCCGGCAACCTTCGCGGTGAATTGCCCGAGGCCACTGAATACCGCGTCTCCCGAACCGAGGTGCAGATCGTTCACGGCGACATGCAGCTGCCCATCGCCCACATCCGATGTCGGCGACTGCACGCCCGTGTCGTTTTCAATGGTGAGCGAACCAGCGGCGAGCGAAGCCGTTCCGCCATCGCTATGAATCGTGGGCGCGCTCAGCGTGAGGGCATTCGATACGGCAAGTGACGCGTCGCCGATGAGGTCGATCGCCTGGCGCCCGCGCAACGTCGTTTCGTCACTGTGGGCGAACTGCGCGAGGATACGCGGCCCGATGAGCAGGCTGCCTGCCTGGTCCTGCACCGTCGGATCGGTGTTCGTCAGGCCGATATGGCCGGCCGTTACGTCGATCGCGCGCGCACTCAGCGTCGCGTCATAGGCGAGCGACGTCAGTCCCGTGGCATCCATGCTGATGGTGTTCGCGGCGTCGATCACGGCCCCTGCACCGATGGCGAGGTTGCCGCCCGGGGCGCCGGCCGGGCCATCCAGGCCCGTGATATTCGTACGCACGATGGGCGACGCACCGAGCCCGGAGACACGCAACAGAGCACCGTCGCCACTGACGGCCGGCGTCGTATCACTGGCCTTCTGACCGATAAGCAACGCTGGCGAGGCGGCATCGTCGGTGGATGTCGCGCGCAGGACGCTACCGTCGTCGAGGGCCACGCCACCCTGGCCGTTGGCGACGAGAATGATCTCGCTGCCTTGCAGCGGGTGCGCCGCATCGTTCGAAAGCAGCACATTGTTCGCGAGCACGTCGACGCTGTCGCCCGCATCGGTGCTCTCGCGCTTTCCGCCGATGAGCAAGCTGCCCGCGCCCAATGTCGACAACTCGTCCGCCGAGACGTGCAGATAACCGTCACGCGCAATTCCTCCAGCGCCCAGGATCTGTATCGCGTCGCCGGCGATATCGACCTGGGATCCGCGACCTCCCTTCGCCGGAGCGGCATCCAGGGTGGCGCCGAGGTTCAACGCCGCAGTGGCCGCGATGCTCAACCGGCCGGCATCCGCGCCCAGTCGAGGGACGACGTTGCCGTTTGCATTGGCTTTATCGGTGAAGAACGTCGACGCGGAGGTGAGTGAGTACTCGGAGTACTGGCCCCAGGTGTCGGCCGATTGCACGGAGAACGAACTGGTCCGCGCATCCCTTGCGCCGGTCAGCGTGTCGGTAAAATAGCCCGACACGATGTGGCTGCCATCGGGCGCTGTCATCGCCGCACCCGGTACGGGATCCTTCACGCCGGTGTCCTGTACGACGCGATAGGCGCCCKGCAGCGTCGCGTAGCGGGCGGGAAGCAGCGTGTAAACGCCATCCGGCAGTCCTGGCACGCCGGAGAGGTAAACCGCCTGGCCGACGCCGGGTGCGGCACCCTGACCCATCTCGAGAGCGATGTCGTGAGCGGAAAGCGGCGACTGGGCGCCGGGGATGATCGCGTAGATCGGGCGGTCGTCCGCGTACTGGGACTTCTGCACACCGGCCTGCGAATTGGTGTAATCGGTGTAGGTCTGGGCGAGCACATCGCGCGAGCCACCCGTGCCGGGTACCCATTCCACCGCCTGGAGGTCACCGCCACCCGAGATATCGACGTTCGCGCCGGCATCCAGCGACACAGTGGCACCGGCGATCGACACCGATTTCTCCGGCGGGCGATCCACCAACAGCTGGGCCGTGCCGGCATTCTCGTAGTGCCAGTCCTTGCCGTCCTGGGTCGTACCGTAAGGAACGACCGCGTTGTCGAGCGAAACGGAGGTGACGCTTCCGGATGCCAGGTGCACGTCGCGCGTGGAGACCATGGGAAGCGAGGCATCCAGTCCGAGCGCCRTCTTCGTATCCGAAGGACGGTCGGTACCGAGAACGATCGAGCCGGACGGTACCCAGAGCGTGCCGTCCTGCTCGATGTGATCGGCGGTTACGACGAGCGTTCYACCGGCGCTCAACGGTGTCGAATCGTCGCTGCTGGCGGCACGGTGAAAGCTGACCGTCGTTTCGGACGTTGGATTGGCCGCGTCGATCAGGAACGCATAGTGCGTCATCGGGTACAGCCGGCTGCCCGTGAACTCGAGGTTGCCAGTGCTGTACAGCCATCCCGTCTGCGTGCTGCCGACATCACCCGTGGGCAGGGTGAAGCGTATGTCGCCGGTGGAGTCGAACGATGCCTGGCTGAAGCCGGCAAGATTCACACGGCCACCCAGATCGATGAAATCGGCATCGATCTGAAGCGTGCTGCTGCCCGACGCCGTCGGCGTCGGAACCGCAGCGGCATACTGTGAGCCCATGAGGGAAACGTAGGGCGCCTGCAGCTCGACATGACCCTCGATCCCGCCTGTCGCGTCGCCTGGCGTTCGTGCATCGGTGGCCATCGCCGAAACGCCGGTGGTCTGGATCTGGATGCTGCGGCCCAGATGCAGGGAAACGTCGCCCGCGAACGCCACCGAAAGCGGCTGCAGCTGCGTGGGGTCGGTACCGTTGATCGATGTGCCTATATAGAGGTCTTCGACACCCGAGCCATCGAGACGATCGAGCGCAAAGCGCAGATCGCCGCCGTCGAGTTTGTCCAGCCGGGTGGACGAGAAGGGATCGCTCCCCTCCGGTACGCGCCACCCGTCCTGCGTCAGGACAAGGAGGCCCTGGCCGAGAAGGCTATCGTCCCCGTTTCCCGACGTATCCGAAATGGATACCTGGCCGCCACGCGCCAGGGCTCCACCACCGTGGGCGTCAAGGCTGCCGTCGAAATACAATCCCGTGTTCGAGCGGATGTCGAGTGTTCCGCCGTCACTCCACACGGGCGTCGCCAGATAGGACACACCGGCGATCCCGCCGCGACGGCCCRCCGTCGGCAGGTCATAGGTATCGCTCGCCCCCGACAGCAGGATGCGAGATCCTTGCTCTGCGACGACGTCGTGGTCTGAATACAGTTGAATGGAGCCGCCGGGAAGCACGACACCTGACGCACGAGGCACGTCCGCTGCCCCGTCACGGGGCAACACGCCGGCTGCGGGGTCCCTCAGGGAAATGCCGCTGGCGTCCAGCACGCTGTCCGCGCCCAACCAGACGCTTCGATTGACGGCGGTCTGCTTGAGCGGCTGGATCAGGAGATCGTGCAACGCGATCGTGCCTCCCCGCGCGACGAGGGCACCATCCACGACGACGCTGCCAGGCGTGCTCAGAGCGATCGTGTCGCCTGCATCGACATCGATGCGCGCACCCTCACCCACCACCGCACTGCCGGTAACGCCGGGCAGTTCATCGCCTTGCCAGCCGCGATATATGCCCGCCTGAATCGTCAGACCATCGCCCGCCTYTCGTTGCGTGTAACGAACGTAGGGATCCAGCACCCCCGACGTGGCCAGATCACCCTGCCCATTCGTCCCTAGCAGGTTGGTGCGACTCGCCGTGCCCAGCAGTGTCGTGCGATCGGCCACCATTGCCCGCGCCTGCACGGTGACTTGCGCCCCGGGCATCACCGAAGCATCGGTGTCCGCGATGAGGTTGTAACGGGAGAAACCGAGCGAGGAGAACATCGCGGGGTCGAGATAAAGCAGTGATACGTCCGGCGTCGGTGACGCCTCGCCGCCTATCTGGATCTGCGGCGCGTGGAGGGTCAACGTTCCACCACCGGAAAATCCCTCGGCGATGATGGTGGCGCCGAGGTCGATCGCGCCGCCAAGCAGGTCGGACGGCTGCCGGCCGGTAACGTAATTGAGTATGGGTCCATCGACATGGGTCTGGATCGCCACGTCGCCACCGCGGCCATCCGGCACGTCGCCGTTTATCGACAGCGACGCATCGGTGCCGACATAGCCACCGCCGGAGACATCGATCACCGCGCCCTTCGCCAGGACGATATCCGCGGTCGTATCGGCGAAGCCCGCCACGCCGCTCGTCAGGCCGGTCAGCGTGACGCTGCCGCCATTGATCCAGCGACTCCCCTGCAATTCGTCGGCCGTGCGTCCCGCGTCGTTCACCCAAAGCCCACTGGCGTCGAGTCGGGACGAATCGCCCATGATGACCGACGAGGTAACGGCGTTCTCGAAGTCGCTCTGCGCATTGCGGGCGGAAAGATCGATAGCACCGCCGTGAGCCGTGATCGTGCCCTCGACGTCGACGTTGGTCGCCGTGATGTCCACCTCTCCACCGTCGGCGACGTGCAGGTCGGCACCGTCCTTTACCAACACGGTGCCGGCTGTGCTGATACGTACCTTGCGCAACCCCGCGTTGTCGATCATGGCGGTGGAGAGGCTATGCCACCACAGCGGGTTATTCGGGTTCGTGGGGTCGCCCTTTGGCGTGGGCCAGGGGTCGTCGGCGGTGAAATCGGGCGCGTAGGTCTCCAGGGGAATATGGTCGGGCTGGATCACGAAATTGACCCCAAGGCCCGCGGGGATCCTGTTTGATGCGTCGTAGTACGCAATGTCGACGACATTGATGTCGAGCGTGCCACCTAGCGGCTCGTTGCCACTACGAACCTGTTCACGGCCCGCGTACGCGTGTGCACTGACGTCGCCATCCAGGATGACATCGTCGACCAGCGTGATATTGCCGCTCTGACCGAACGACAAGGTGCCGGCGTAGCCGCCACTGATGAACCCTGGATCCCAGCGACCCATGTTCGCCAGCAAGGGGCTGGTATAGGTCTCGGTCACGCCCCAACGGGCATGGTCCTGGCTGAAGACGCCGGCAAAACCGGTGTAGTCAACGTTCGGATCGGCCGAGGCGATGTCGTAGACCAGACCATTCGCCGCCTGCAGGCGCGGCGTGGTGATGTATCCGGGGAGGTAGTTGAGGAAACCGCCCTCGAGCCGCAATTGCGCGCCCGTACGAACGATTCCGCCGAGCTGGAAAGCGATGTTGCCCGAGTTGATCATCAACTGGTCGACGGTACGCGGCATGTTGTTCACATAGCCAGCGGCGTTGAGCACAGGACTGCCGACCCAGTCGAGACCGTCGCTACGCGTGCCCGACCGGGTACTGTCGATCGCGACGTTCTTGGCCGAGAACAGGAAGCTGTCGCGCAGCAAGGGCGAGTTGGCCAGCTCGTTCAGGCCGATCCGGGGGATGATGACCAGGAGCGCGGACATCGGAAGGGTCACGTTGGCCAGACCGGAAACATCGATCGTCGCGCCGCTATCGACATAGGCCTCACGGTGGAAGGTGACGTTGCCAGCCGGCACCTCGACCAGCGCACCGGGATTCAACACCGCCTTCATGTTGAAGTCGACCTTGCTCGTCACGAACGCCGCGTCGGCGTCGGCTGTCGAGGTGGTCGTCTGTCCGTCCTTCTCCGGAAGAACCGTCGTGACCGAGCCCTGCCCAAGGGTCACCACCGTCGATACGTTCTGTGCATTGCCCAGATCGAACGTGATGCTGCCAGGGTGGCTCAGGCTCGTCGACGATACAAGCACGCCATCCTGATGCAGGTCTTCGCCGATCCACTGGATCTGACCTTGCCTGGCCTGGACCAGACCCGTGTTCACGATGGATCCCACAAAGCCGGGGGTAGCCGTGAACGGCACCACGTTCAGGCCAGCCCCAGGCTTGTTCGTCGCGGACGTGAGATCTCGAACAGCAGCAAGGATCACCTGCCCGTTATCGGCGACGACCTCGCCCGCCTGGGTGATCGACGGAGCCGCTATCAAGGCAAAGCCATCCTTCGATGCGGTAATCGATGCGCCCTGCTCGACCGTGAGCGCACCTCGTTGCGCGTTCGGCCGGCCTGCGTCGCCGCTGTCCGTAAGGATCGGGACCGGGTTGTTGCCATTGCCGAGGATGTTGTCCGTATCGGTCGCGCTACCAATACCGTACTTCAGGAAGAATGCGTTGCTCCTGGTCACATCGCCAGAGAACATGTCCAGCGAACTGGCGATCAACGAACGCGTATTGACCTGCGCTCCTCCGCCGAAAATCATGCCATTGCGATTGAGCAGGTAAACCGTGCCCTCCGCCTTGATCTGCCCCAGGATCGTGCTCGGATTCCCGGAAGGATCGTTGATCCGATTCAGAGCGATCCACTGATTCCCGCCGTCCGTCTGCGTGCCACCCGTCTGGTCGAAATGCACCGTCGTATGACGACCGACGTTGAACGACTCCCAGGTCAGGATCGCCTTGGACGCGTTCTGCTTGATCTCGACCGTGGTCTGACCGTTGGCGACCGACTGCGTCGGCGCATTGGCGTTCTGCCACAAGGTCGGGTCGCTGAGCACGTTGCGGTCGACCTTCAACCCGCCCGCTGCGATACCGTCCGGCACGTTCGACGCCAGCTGCTGCGCTGCCTTCTGCGCGCTGCTCTGCGCGGCCATCTGCGCCGCGACGGCCTGTGCGGCGGCGTCGAGATTGGCGATGGACTGCTGCACCCGCTGCTGCAACATCACGTTGCCGGGCGTGAACACGTTCCCGCCGTTGTTGCCTGCGCCGTTACCGGTCGTGGGCGTGGTCGGCTGCGGCGCACCCGCCTGCTTGGCCGCCAGCCAGGCCTGGCTGAAGGGCGGCGGCGTCGCGGCGTGGGCCGCGCCACCGAACAGCGCCATGGCGATGAACTGGCACAGAGCGTTACGGCGGAAAATCGGGCGCGGCTTGTTCATGAGAAATCACCAGTCATCGATGCCACTTCATCATTGAGTTCAGGTAATGCGGCGAGCTCCCTGAGCTCGTCGTCGCACAGTTCGCGCAGTACCGCGCGGATCGCCAGGCGGCGTCCGTCGTGGAGCCATGCGTTGAGCACGCTGGCGATCGCGCGGATCGTCGGCAGCGTCGTTTCTTCCTGTCCCGCCTTACGGTGTTTCAGCCGGTCGTCGACCGCGTAGCGCACGCGGCCGCCGAGAAAGGCTGACGATTCGCCGAGCAACTGCTCGAGCGTTTCGCGTGAGCAACGGTCCAGCAGTGCCTCGGCCAGCTTGTTCTGCCGCGCCGCATACAGCTGGCGCAGCATCTCGGCCAGCGCGTGCAGGCAGCTCATGCGGCCCACCCGTGCGTCCACTTCGGCGCGCGCACGCGATGCGCGCGGCCGCGGAGCGCGGTATTCGGGCAAGCTGGTCGAATCATGGTCGGGATACATGCACTGCCTCGCTGACCTGATGCATAAAAAAGAGACGTCCCTGTCCGTTGCGATGTCCTAAGCATTCCTTTGCGCCCCACCGCCGGGCTGACGGGTCCTGGTTCATTGCGTCGCGTTCATTTCGTGGCGGAAACCTGGCCGGCACGGGGATCGAAGCGCTGGTCGTAAAGCTTGTCGCCGAACGACTGCGCTGCGTTTTCGAGTTTCACCCGCGACTTCGCCGCGAACGGCTGGCGCGAGCTGACGATGTCCGTCGTGTCGATGTTTTCGTAGGCCGTGATCACCTCCTGCCCTACCCGGTACATCTGCACGTTGCGCGCGGTGCAGGCATCCACCTGGGCGTGCGACACGTCGAGCTCCTTGGCCAGGCGTGAACGCTCGGCCTCTGCCGTACGCAAAGCCACACCAGCGGACTCCGCGGCGGACTTGCCACGCTGCAGGCTGGCCTCGGCGGTCTCACGGCGCTGGCGTTCGGCCGCCAGCTCCCGCGTGACCTCGGGCGACACCGCCGACGACGCCTTGGCCGACGAACGAGCGGTCTCGGCTTCCTGCTTCGCCGCGTCGCGTTCTTTCTCCAGCGCCGCCTTCTCGGCAGCCCAGGTGGACTGCTGCGCCTGCAACTCCTGCAACTGCGTACGTGTCTCGCGCAGCTGGTCGCGCATGCGGCTTTCCAGGCTGGCGGTTTGTGCCTGCGCCAGCGGGAAGACGGCGAGCAGGATCAGCGCGATGAGGGTGCGTTTCATATCGCCTCCTTAGAACCGGGCATTCATTTCAAGCTGGAACACGTCGATCGAGAGCGGCGGGCCGAACACTTCCCTGGCGTTGAAGTAGCGCAGGCTGAGCCACGAGTACTTCGAGATGCCGTAGCTGCCGCCGAGGATGAAGCCCTTGGCATTGGTGCCACCGAGGTGGAAGTCGGTGTCGGTCAGGCCATCGAGCGTGGCGTCGGGCTGCAGGTACTTGTAGGCCAGGCTCACGTTCCAGTCGCCGGCCGCATGCGGGTTCACGTCGCCGAGCGTGGCGCGGAGCATCCAGCCCACCGGGCCGCTCTTGTAGGTCGACTCAGCGATATCGCCGACGCCGAAGTTGTTGACCAGACGATTCAGGCCGACGTCGGGGCGGAACGCATCCGCGCGGTGGTAAGCCATGTTGCGGATGTAGTCGGCTTCGATGCGCAGCGGCGTATCGGCCACCTTGGTATCGAACTGGGCGTTGGCATCGCCGACGTGATAGTCGTAGACCAGGCCGACGAACTGCGGCTGCGCGTAGTTGGTCGGCGAGTTCGGGTCCGGCACGATGTCGCGGATCAGGAACAGCGAGTTGCCCTTCTGCATGAAGGCCGAACGGCTGGTGTCCGTATCGCAGGCGGTCACGCCCAGGTAGATCGAGCACGGCGACGAAAGCTGGCCCTGCATGTGATCGAAGCGGTAGTACGCCAGGGCAGCCTTGAGCTGGGTGTCTTCGTTGAACTTCCACGTGGCACCGAGCTGCGCGCCGGTCATCCACTTGTCGCGGCTGGCCTGCTTGACGCCCTGCTGCGACGGGAAGTCGTYGGCCTGGTATTCGATCGGGAACATGCCGATGTTGGCGAAGGTGCTGAGCTGGTCGGTCATCGGCACGTTGAACTTGCCGACGATGCCGTCGAAGTTCAGGTCGTTCGAGTAGACCAGGTCCGTGCTCATGAACGGGTTCGGCATGCGACCGCCGATGACCTGCGCCCAATCGGTCGGCTTCCAGGCCAGCCAGGCCTGGTCGAGCCAGACGTCCTTCTTGGCGAAGCCGCCGCCGAGGGTCTGGGTGGTCGAGACCGGGTTGTTGTCGTTGCCGGTGCCGATGCGGATGCCGGCGGTGACGCCCTCACCCAGGTCGACGTTCACGCCGAGACGCGCACGGATACGCAGCGAGTTCGTGCGGTTCTCCAGCGTGTTGAGCAGCGGCGGCGGGTTGTTGCCGTTGAGGTCGTAGGGACCGGTCCTGTTGAGCTGAGCGAAGTCCACGACGGGCGAAGCATTGCCCTTGTCGTAGTAATGGAATTCGTCGCGCACGCGCATGTCGCCGGTCCAGCTGATCCGGTCGAGCCATTCGGGCAGCTTGCCCGGCTCGGCCCAATGCTCGGTCCTGGCCTGGGCGACCACTTCCTGGCGCAGTTCGTCCTTGATCTGGTTGCGCACCACTTCGGGCACATAGGTGACGCGCACCTGGCCCGGCGTGGTGGGCGCCGCATTGGCGGTGCCGGCGAGCTTCTGCGCCTGCGCGGCCTCGGCGTTGGCCTGGGCGATGAGGCCATCGGCGTCCGACTGGGTGAGCACGCCGCGCTTCACGAGCAGGCGCACGAGGTTGATCGTGGCGTTGTCCGACGCGGCACTCTGCGCCTGGGCAGCGCCCGCGCAGAGCGACAGCCCGATAGCGAGGGCCAGCACGGCTCGCGCGGGTCGATGGCGGGCCTTTCCGATGGTCATGCGAACTCTCCGGGGTTCCAAAGCGTGTGTTTCAAAGGGGATTGGCGTGGTGGGCGTCATACGGGGCGCTTCCCGCGGATGGCCACGCGCACGGGGAAGTGCAGCGCGGCGGGCGGCGTCACGTCGATGCGAGGCATCGCACGCAGGGCGTCCAGCAAGGCTTCGTCGGTCTTCGCGTTGCCGGTGCCACCGACCAGTTCGGCGCGGGCGAGCTTGCCGTCGGCATCCAGCCACACGTCGGCGCGCACATCGAAGGCCAGGCGGTTGACCCGGTCGTCGCGCTGCACCGCCTGCTGGATCGCATAACCGAGGTACTGGCTGTAGCTGCCGGTGCCCGTGCCGTTGCCGCCACCGGAACCGACCATGCCGCCGCCGTCGCCAGCGCCGATGTTGAAGTTGTCGCTGCCGGCCTGGGCATCGCCGTTGATCGTGACGTTCTTGGCCACGTCGTTACTCGGCTTCGGCGCGTCGGTCGGCTTCTGCGGGATGTCCTGCGGCTTCTCGATCGGCTTGATGTCTTCCTCGACCTTCTTCGGCTCCGGCGGCTTTTCCTTCGGCGGCGGAGGCGGCGGAGGCAAGGGGGTGATGGTGGCGATGCGCGGTGCCTCGCGACGCACGCCGACGCTGCTGCCGGCGAAGTGCCAGATCAACACACCGAGCAAGACGAGCACGGCGACACCGACCGCCGGCCCGAGCCAGCGTTTAGGTTTCCCGCGACGGGATGTGGGCAAGGTCACGCGCTCATCCCTTCGGCGACTTGCCGGTGACCAGGCCGACCTGCGGCAGGTCCACACGACGCAGCAGATCCAGGATGTCCATGACCTTCTGGTACTGGACCGTCGAATCGCCCTTCACCACCACCGGGAAATCCGGATTGAGCGCCTTCAGCGAGCGAAGACGCTCCTCCAGTTCGCCGATCGTCACCGGATAGGCATCGAGGAAGATCTGCCCGGATTCGGAGATCGTGATCGCCTTGGTCTGCGGCTTGGCCATGCTCACCGCCGCGCTGGCCTTGGGCAGGTTCACCTTGATGCCCTGCACCGACGCGGTGGTCATGATGATGAAGATCACCAGCAACACGTACGCCAGGTCGAGCATCGGCGTGATGTTGATGTCGTCGTACGGTTTCTCTTCGTCTTGCGCGCGCATGATCCGTTCCTCAGGCCGCGACGGCCGACGGGTGGGTGGCGCGCTGCTGTTCCGCCAGGCGAGTCACGAACTCGTCGACGAACACCTGCATGTTCGCGGTGACGTTCTTGTTGCGGATCAGCAGGTAGTTGTAGCCAAACAGCGCCGGGATCGCGACGAACAGACCGGCGACCGTGGCGAGCAGCGCCGCGGCGATACCCGGCGCGATCGCGTTGACGTTCACGTCGCCCGCCGCGGCGATCGCGGCGAAGGTGATCATCACGCCGACCACGGTGCCGAGCAGGCCGAGGAAGGGGCCACCGGAGATGGCGATGGTCAGCAGCACCATCGACTTGGACAGGCGCTGGTTCTCGCGCACCAGCACCGAATCCATGGTGGCGCGAATCGCTTCGATGGACTCCGCCGCAATATGGTCATGTCCGTCGGCATCGCGGCGATTCCACACTTCGCCGGCGCCCACCTTGTACAAGCGATACAGCGAGGCGTCTTCCAGGCGCGAGGCCGTCGGATCGCGCGACAGTGCCAGGATGTTGCGACCCTGCTGGCGGAACGCGTCGAGGAAGTCCTCGTTAGCGTTCGTCACGCGGTTGACGTACGCGGCGCGCTGCCACATCACCACCCAGGACAACGCGGCCATGACCAGCAGGATGCCGATGATGACCCAGGCATCCGCGGTAACCGATTTGACGATGATGCCGAAGTAGCCGAAGCCCACGCCCGACTGCTTTTCGTCGGCGCCGTAGTTGAGCAGCTTGGATTCCGCACCCTGCGTCTGCGCATCCACCGCGATCAGCGTGGCCGGACGGGCGATGCGCGACAGGCGCACTTCGTCCATCAGGCCGGTAAAGGGAACGAAGGTCTCGGTCTGGCCGGCGATATCGCCACCGAGCGTGGCCTGGCTCGTCATCGCCGGCAGTTTCGCGGCGAGCTTGGCGTAGGGCTTGCCATCGACATAGAGCGCGATGTCGTCGCCGGCGGCGGTGACCGCCAGGTGTGTCCAGGCACCGGCCTTGATCGGCTCGCCGGCCGTGCTGGTGGCGTCGCCTGTCTGCACGAAGGGCACGCCGTGATCGAGGCCGATCAGCAGCTTCTGCTCACCCTGGCGGCGGGCGTAGACCAGTGCGCGGCCATCGGCCACGGCATCGAGCTTGATCCAGGTGCTGAAGGTGAAAGTGCCGCCTTCGGCGACATTCATCGACACGCTGCCCGGCAGGGTGACGATCTTGGAGCCATCGAAGTGCGCGGACTTGCCGATGACGCCGTCGACGCCGGCGATATCGCTGCCGACGGCGTTGTTGCCATAGGCAGTGGCATCGTGCGGCGGCGTGCCGGCGGGCTCTTCGAAGTGGTACACCGCGGCGTAGTCGGCGTCGAACACGGCGCCGGTCTTCTCGGCACCCTGCGCCTTGGCGTTGCCGTAATACATCCAGATCTGCTGCTGCGCATCCGCGGCAACCTGCGGCACGTCGACCCAGATCAGCGCCACGCCGAGCACCGGATCGAAGCTCTCGATCTGGAAGTTAAGCGGTGTCTTGTCATCGGCAGCGACGAAGCGAACGTCCGCACCCGATTCCGAGACGCCGTCGAATGTGAAATTACCCGAGTGCAGGCGAACCAGCAGCGGCGTGCGACCGACCGCCGTCGTAACGTTGCCGCCCTTGGCGGTCGTGTCGATGGTGATGGCCTTGCGGAAGGAGAAGTCCTGGTTCCACCACGAGGTGTCGGCATGAGCCGCCGGCACCCAGCCGAGGATCAGCAAGCAGGTCAGTAACAAGATTCGAGTCACGGTGATACCCCTGGAGTCTATGGTCCGACCTGCCGGTCAGAGATCCGCTTTGAGTGAGAAATGGATGCGAGTGTCGTGCGCCCGCGTGGCCTGCCCGTTGTTGAACGGATAGGCCACTTCGAACGCACCGGTGGCGATGTTGAAAATCTGGAAACGGGTACCGACGCCGACGCTGGAAAGGTCGTAGCTGGTGACGCGCGTGCTGCCGGCGTCCGGATTGGCCGCGTCGATCAGCTGGGGCAAGGCGTTCATCAGCGCCAGATGCGCGGCATCGGCGAAGACGTGAAAGCGCCAGTCGTTGACCCAGCCACCGATGTGCTGCGCAATCGACGGCGTGCGGAACTCCAGCGAACCGATGACGCCGTGGTCGGCGGTCTCCTCGGCTTCGAGGTAGCCGCGAACCGTGCTGTCGCCGCCGGCCGCGTACTGTTCGCTGGAGACCAGCGACGAGGTCGACAGCTGCAGGCCGAGGCGACCCGCCAGGCTGAAGCCGTCCTCGAACAGCATGGTGTGGCCGCCGTCGAACTTCACGTAGAAGAAGTTCTGCTTGGCTTTGTAGCGCTGGTTGTCGAACGCCGCCGAGTCGCTGCCGCCGGCGCGGAAGCCGAAGGTGCCGCTCACGCCGATACTGCTGGAGGAGCGTTCGCCGACCGACTGACCCTGGTAGCTCGCCACCACCGGGATATAGGTGATCGGTGCCTTCGAGGTCTGTTCGCCCAGGCTGATGTTCTGGTCGAAATGCTTGCGCGTCACGCCCAGCGACAGCGACTGCGAGTACTCGCCATGCGTCGGCAGCGTGCGCACGAAGGTGAAGCCGAAAGCGTTGCCTTTACCCAGCACCGTGGTGCCGCCAACGGCATTGGCATTGCTGTTGGACTTGTACGCGGAGGTAAGCACGCTCCAGTCGCTGCTCAGCGGAACCAGGTAGGAACCGGCCCAGACTTCCGCCGCATTGCGATCCTGCGGCGCGACGATATACGTCAAAGACGCCGACTGCCCCTTCTGGAACAGGTTGTCGTCGCGCACGCTGGCCACGGTGCGCAGCTCGGGTGTGTTGACGCTATGGTCGTTGTTGACCTCGAGGCTGGCGTGCAGCGGCGAACTGTCGGTGACCTTGAGCGTCACGTCCATCGTCTGCGGCAGCTTGCCCGGCGCCAGCACCGGAACGACTTGCGCACCACCACGCTTGTTCACGTCGGTGAGCTGCTGCTGGGCATCGGTGAAGTTCGGCACGTCGCCTTCGCGCAGCGCCGGCACGGCATCGCGGATGTCCTTGGGCGAGCGGTAGGTCGCGCCTTCCACGCGCACGCGGCCCACGGTGTTCTCCGTGACCTGAAAGCGGACTACCCCGCCCTTGACCTGCTGCGGCGGCAGGTCGACCACGACGGACTGGTAACCGTGCGCCTGGTAGAGCTTCTGCAACGCGTCCCGCGCGGCGCTCACGTCGTTCATCGACTTGCCGGGGCCGAGGAACGGATACACGGCCGTCTCGATATCCAGCGCTTGCAGTGTCGTGTTGCCATCGACGACGTACTCGTTGACGTCGAACGCGGTCGGCGCGTCCTGCGCCGCGGCGGCACCTGTCAGCGATAGCGAGATCGCCAGCGCCAGCGCGCGTGCGCCTCGCACCCATACTGCTCGTGTAGCCACGCGAACCTTCCCCTGATGTTCCATCTGCCCTAAGGACGCGTGGGCAGTGGCGGCACTGAACCGTTGTCACGAAAAATTCATGAGGCCGACGGTGCCGGCCCCGGGCGACAGTCAGCTCAACAACACCCAGCCACCAGGAAGGTGGGTAGCGTGCGCGCCATAGGCGTCTTCGATCAGCGTGGCCACGTCGGCCATCTGGTCCAGGGTGAAACGCGCATGCACGCGCCGCTCGCCGAGGGCGCGATCAGTAATGACGATGCGACCGGGGCGATAGCGATTGATGTCGGTGACGACGTCGGCCAAGGGCTGGTTGTCGTAGATCAGGACGCGATGCCTCCATGCGAGCGCGGTATCGGGGTTCACGGCCATCGCGGCGCCGAGGCCATCGGCGTCGAAGGCCAGCTGCTGGGATGGCTTGACCAGGGTCTTCGTCGCGGCGCGTGCCAGCACGGCCTGCCCTTCGAGGCAGGTGACCGAGGACACGCCGTCCACGCAACGCACGGCGAACAGCGCGCCCGGGCTGGAAAGTACGCGAGCGTCGTCCAGTTCGACGACAAAGGGCGTGGTGTGGCTCGGATCGATGCGGACGACGGCTTCGCCCGAACGCAGGCGGAAGCCGGTGATCGCGTTGCCCGAGGAACGCACGCCGATATCCGTGGCGGTATTCATTTCCAGCGCGACGCCCTGCGTCACGTCGACATGCCGTTGCTCGCCGACGGCCGTGCGCAGCGTGGCACCGGTGCCACGCTGGCCGCCCATGTCAAAGCCGTAGCGGGCGACGGCGACGGCAGCGACGGACGCCGTGATGGCCGACCCGAGGAAGGCACGGCGACTCATTCTTACCGCGTGCCGTGGCGCCGGGCGGCCGCCGCGCGGCATCGCGTCCTGGCGCCGGGCGATGGCCGGGCCGAGGTCCTGCCACATCTGCCGCGTGCGCGCGAAGGCTTCGGCGTGCTGTTCGCTGGCAAGGCACCAGCGACGAAACGCTTCGCCGTCCTCGCGAGTGGCCGTGCCCGAGGTCAGATGCACGAGCCACGCCTGGGCCTGGCGCTCGCTCTCCTTGGTTCTGGTCGTGTCCATACCGCTCAAGACGGATCTCCCGCCCCGGGACCGAACCGCTGTACCGATTTCCTGCCTACTTTTGTGGCACAGGTCTCAAGAGCCTTCTTCAGTTCCTTGCCGACCATGCGCACGGAGATGCCGTGACGCGCCGCGATTTCCACCTGCGGCAGTTCGTCGATACGTGCCGCGATGAGGATCTCGCGCTGGCGACGAGTGAGCATGTCCAGGGCCAGGCCCAGCGCCGCGATGTCCTGCTGCGACGAAAGCACGGTGGGTGGATCGAGATGATCGTCGGCACCCTGGATCAGGTCGTCGACTTCCTCGCCCGTGAGCAGCCGGCCGGAGGAACGATGATGATCCGCGGCCATGTTGAGGGCCATGCGGAACAGATATCCGGTCGGGTGCGTGGCGCGTTCGGCATCGGGATCGAGCCGCTCGACGCGCAGGTAGGTCTCCTGCAACACGTCATCGACGAGATCGTCCGAACGCAGACGGCGACGCAGTCGACGACGGAAGTCTTCGTAGTTGGCGAGGAACAGCCCGAGCATCGTGGTGTCCACGTCAGCTCTCCCACTCGCGCGAACCGGCACAGCGAGAGGCGCCGGAAGCCGACGGCGTTAGCAGAACTGTCACAGGGCTGAAACGGGACGTCGACGCTGGCAAGCGCACGCCGCGTAGCGTCGACACGACGCGTGCGTCTCGCTGCGGGTCATCCGACGGTGCGAGCGCCGCCACGCGTCCGATGACCCCCGCCGCGTCGATCCACACCTGCATGGCCAGGCGAAAGCTGCCCGGACGCGTCGCTGCGTGTGCGCAGAGCGCGGCCTCGATGGCCACCTGGATCACCGCGGCACCGTGCTCGTCGAGCGCAGGAACCTCATCGTGCGGGGCGACGCCGGACGCAGCCGGCACGTCGGCATCGGTCGTCGGATCAGCGGTGACGGTGAACGCGCTCATCGAGGCGAAATGAGCGCTGAGGCCCGTTCCCACGAGCAAAACACGTAGTGCATCACGTGCGTCGGCGACGCCATGGATACCCGGCGACGAGCGTCCCGCGACGAGGGAATCGTCGAACAGCACGGCAATGCCCGTCGCTTCGCTATAACCGCGAAGCGCGGTAGCGAGCGGCTGTGCGTCGATGTCGAAGCGCGTTGGCGCATGCGTTTCTTCCGACCCCTGTGAGGCGTCCGCCGGGGTCCGCGCCTGCGCCGCGAGGAGCGGCGATGCGAGCAGGATCGAGCACGCGACCAGCGCGAAAACGCAGCGTGTCACGGTCATTCCTTCGCGCATGGGCGTACGGGACGGGGACTTGTCTCGTGGGAAGGCTAGGCGCGGCAAATGACACAACCGCGCTGTTTCCATGACAAAGTTAGTGACAACGCCATGACAACGGCCTCGCCACTTACGCAGGGCGCGCCGCGCGTGCTATTCAGCGCAACGACGACTCAGGGAATGATGTATGCGTATTCGGCAGATGGTGTTCGTACTGACCATGGCGGCAACGTCTGGTGCCTCGGCGCAGGAGACAAAAAGCGTCGTCACCCTACCCGGCGTGCGCGCATCGGCGACGCCGGGCTGCGTCGAGCACGGCAGCAACGACGGCACGAGCCTGTCTTACGCCTGCCTCAACCAGCTGGTCGCCAGCAGCGCGACCCCGGTACCCCTGCCCAGGGACGCGGACATCACCACGCGCCCCACCAACACCTTAGGCCTCTACAACGCCAATAGCCTCAGCCACCGCATGGGCCCGAACCTAGGCATCTCCGTCCAGCCCTACCGCCCCAAAGTCACCTACCCCACCCCGCTAGCGGCACCCCCCGCTCGGTAGGAGCCGATTCATCGGCGATCCCCGCGGCAGCGGGCCAGGCTACGGCGAGCACTCCATCGCCGATGAATCGGCTCCTACAAAAGCACAAGGCAATACTACGGGTGCAGCGGCACCGTCACCGTCGGCTCAGCCGCACGCGGCTTGGCCGGACTCTCCCGATACGGCTGCAGCGATTCGAACTTGCGCTGGTACTCGTCGGTGATCTGCTTCGCGTCTTCGCCGTTGGTGATGACGCGCGGCGTGATCAGCACAATCAGCTCGGTACGATTCCGGCTGCGCGTGGTCGAACCAAACAAGCGACCGAAAATCGGGATCCGGTTCAACCCCGGAATACCCGTATCCGTGACGCCCTCGTCCTGCTTGATCAAACCGCCGAGCAACACCGTCTGCCCGCTCTGCACCGCCACCTGGGTGGCGACTTCGCGCTGCTGGATCGGGAAGTTGCCGGTCGTGATGTCCTTCTGGCCCGGCGCGCTCACCACCTGGTTGATGTTGAGGTAAACCAGGCCACCCGGATTCACGCGCGGACGCACGTTGAGGATCACGCC
>NZ_JBFUAT010000028.1:0-60613 GCF_056406135.1 Luteibacter sp. P1_D3
GTCGTCAAGGCAGGCTCAGGCAGCGCGGATGTCCGCAAAGGCCCTATTCAAGCGGCTGCTGCGCGTCCGTCAATGGGAACGGGCGGGGCAAAGTGTCGCCCCGCCTCTTCTCACACCCTTGCGGCATGGTGCCTCAAGCGACGACGGGCCTTGGGCGCACCAGCGAATAAAGCGCCCAGATGCTCGTGATGACCAGCAGCGGGACGACGATGATGACAATGCCGTAAGTGACGCCCAATTCACCAGCGATGGCAGGCACACCGTTTGCGATGGCGTGGTAGTTGTCGACCAGGAGATCAAACAGGCCGACCACGTTGAAGGCGACCACGAAGAACCAGAACAGGGGCCGGATTCTCGTACTCAGCAATGCAAACAGGGCAAGGACACCGGTTGCGAGGTCCACGTACGCCGCAAAGACGGCGAAGTCAGGTGGCAGGTGATAGCCGGCGACCCCGGGCACGATAAAGGCCAATCCGAAGAACCGGAAGCTGTGCAAGGTTGCGATGGCGCGGTGGGCATCAAAGCGGTCACGGGCGTGCAGCCACGGCAGAATGTAGGTGCGGAAACACAGGAACCACGCAACGTAGCCGAGCACAAGGCTGATTTGGAAAACGGTCTGGACTGACATGGGAATCTCCGGGAGTCGATTGGCTCCGTTTTAGTTTTGATACGCCAGTTCAGACAAGGTCGTCTGCTCCGACATTCGGCTGCCGTTATCACCAAAGCGTCCATACTCGCTTCCACTGAAGCGCTTGCCCCCTACCCGGCCAACTGTTTGCCGTCGAGCGCCAGGCATGCCTCCATCAGTTCGCCCATCATCGACTGGAGCGTCTCCCAGCGCGACTGGCCAAAGTCGGCGGCCAGTTTTTTCTGCACGTGGTTCCACCGGCGACTGCCTTCGACCAGCACGGCTCGTCCGGTCGGGGTGAGTGCCACGGTGCGCAGGCTCGGACGACGCCCTGCCCCGTCCGTGACCGAGAGCCACCCGTTCCTGACCATGGGCGCAAGCGCCCGGTGCAAGGAGGTGCGGTCAAGCACCATGATTGATGCGAGTGCGGAGAACGTGGGAGCCGGATTCAGGGAAGCCTCGCGCAAAATGCCAAGCTGGGAGGCCGTAAGCCCCGCGTCCTGGAGCGCGTTGCCGTAGAGCCTGCTCAGTGCCCGACCTGCCCTGCGCATCAGGTCACACGAGCACGCTTCGACGGCGGCCTTTGCGGGCTGGGGCGGGCGTGATGGGCGGAGCGACGACGGCATTGGGATTCCGGGGTATGGAGAAATGCCGGACATCGAGTGCGGCTGGCCTGCCGGCTCACGATGGCAGAGCGACGCGCACACGGCTTGTGCCGCACGAGGAAAATTGCCCAATCCTGCGGCGGTTTTTTGCGGTTTGGACGCCATGCCACCTGCTCCGGCAAGGACCGGGATGAAGCCGCCACGTCCCTGCCTGTCTCCCCAGGAAAGGCGTGTTTTCCGACATTTCCCATACGACGAGGCGAAGGCTGTCACCCGGTGGCGTTGACGTCCGCGTCAAAACCACCCTCCTCGCCATTGGCGGCGGCTCTGTGCAGGGCATCCCACAGCAAGTCTTCGTCACCGTCTGCGAGCAGCTCGAGAGGTGAGCGGCCGCCGAAGGCGCGCTGGTGGGAGGCCATCCAGCGCGCGGCCCGGTGTGAATCGCCGAACTGCTCGATGAGCAAAGACGCAAGGAGACGTTTTTGCGCGCACAGGGAATCGAACGCGTCGTCGATGGTCTTTTGCCGCTCGACCCGCAGCCGCTCGAGGCTGCCGGCGAGTCGGGAGAAGACCGTGGTGGTCGGAGTCATGGCGCACCTCGTGCAGGTGTCGTCCCGCATTGTCATCCTGTTACGGCCGCGAGGACAGTGGAGCGGCGGGGCGTCGTGTGTCCTGGTCGCCGTTGCAATCGAGACTCGTCCATCAGGCGCAGGAGCGCTTGTCCGATCCGATCCCTTTTGCCGTTCTCGCGTGCGCGTGTTGGCCAGGCGTCTTGCGCGAGGGGGCTTCTCAGGGCTGCCCCGCCGCCTTGCCGAGAATGATGGCCCGGATGTTGGGCCGGAGCGCTGCCCACTCGTGCGGGTACCACTGGGTCGGGTCCGAGTGGGCCAGCAACATCCGAATGCAGGTGCGATGCCGGTGGGTTGCTGCGCGGAGCAACGCTTCGGAGCGGTGGGCCGTTGCGTCCGAACGGGGCAGCAAGAGTCGCAGCGCCTCGGCGTGCCCACGGTGTGCCGCGTGGAGCAAGGCACACGAGTGCTGGCCTGCGATATCAACTTCGGGGTCGCTGAGCAGGAAAAGGATGATGTCCGTGCGGCCATCCCATGCCGCGTCGTGGAGCATTCGCTGTTTTTGGTGGTTCATGGTGGCGTCCTTGCCGATGGGTGTTTTCAGTCAAGCAGATTTTCGCGGTTCGTCAAGCGGCCCCGGGGCCGCATTGCCGCCGGGCGTCCCGCCAATGCCTCCCTCGACTTGCCAAATTTTTCCAATCCGTGCCGCCGGGCGCCGTTGCACCCGTTTTTGGCTGTTACATTGCCAATGACCTCCAATGGCCCCTGGCTGCATGCCCAACCAACGCCAACCCCACCTCGCGCGCCTCGTCGACCGCAGCATCAGGGCCAGTACCCTCCTCATCATCCTGATGACGCTCGCCGGCATCGGCACAACGGTGGGCCTGCTGTGGGCCGAGACACGCATCGCGTCGAGCTATGAGGTCATCGTGGCCAACGATGCCGTGGCAGACCAGGTCCAGTCGATGCGCCTGCGAATGGGCGCCTGGGTTTTGCGCGGTGACGAATCGTCGAGGGACGACTGGAAGCATCTGGCGCAACAGGCGTCTTTGAAGGCAGGGCAATTGCGACAGATGCCGGGGCCGTCCGCCCAGCAACCGCTGATTGATGCCATCGTGTCCCATCTCGACGAGCGCATCGGTGCGGCCGTTCCGCTCCTCGCCCTTTCCCCTGGCAGCGGGCCCGAGCGCGAGGCGTCGGCAACGATGCTCATGGGCCACGGGTACCAGGCAAAAAATGCCGACCTCGCCCGTGCCCTTGATGCGTTGTCGACCTTTGAGCGCAACGAGCTTTCTTCCCTGCAGATGCGCCAGCGGGTGATTTTGTCCGTTTCCGGCCTGAGCCTGGCCGCCCTGGT
This sequence comes from Luteibacter sp. P1_D3, assembly GCF_056406135.1. Lineage (NCBI taxonomy): Bacteria > Pseudomonadati > Pseudomonadota > Gammaproteobacteria > Lysobacterales > Rhodanobacteraceae > Luteibacter > Luteibacter sp. P1_D3. The sequence goes on from NZ_JBFUAT010000028.1 coordinate 3,160, forward strand.
GGTCTGGTCGGTTCTGACCATGCGCCGCTCACGAAAGACCGCACGCGTGCTCATCGGTGAATTGCGGGACGCGTTTGAAACCATCGACCGCAGTCGTGCCGAGCTTGTTGCGTTTGCCGATGCGACGCCCCTTGCCGTCTTTCACCTCGACCGGTGCGGTGTCCCCATCTGGCTGAACGCAAAGGCCGGCGCGCTGGCCGGGGCGCATGCCGGAACGGCAGTGACGACCGCCATGCGCCACGCCGTCCACCCCGACGACTGGCCCCGCGTCGAACACGCCTGGCAGGCCCTGGTTGAAACCGGCCGGCGGTTTGACGAGGTGTTCCGGTTTGTGTCGAGTGACGGTACACGGCTTTGGACACGGACCCACGCCGTGGCAGTGCAAGGGACGGACGACATCACCGGCTTCGTCGCCGTGATGCAAGACATCACCGGCGAGCGCGAACTGCAAGACGAGCTGTCCCAAAGCCGCTCGAGGATGCGGCGGATGACCGACACGGTTCCTGCCCTGATGGCACGCCTCGACGCGACGGAAACGTACCGCTTCGTCAACCGCACCTACACCGCCTGGTTTGGCGACGCCGCACCTGTGGTCGGCACCACGCTGCGCTCGTTTCTCGGGGTGACTGCCTACACCCACCTGTCTCCTGCCTTCGAGCGGGTGCGCGCCGGGCATGCGGTGCGACTGGAAATGCGTCACGACAACCTGCACGGCCGCGCCTTTGTCGGCGACGTCACCTATACGCCCGAGTTTGATGCGGACGGCCGCTACTGTGGCTTTTATGTCCTCGTCACCGACATCACCGAGCGAAAGCGGCTCGAAGAGAGCCTGTTTGCCGCCAAGGAACTGGCGCAAGTGACCCTCGACTCCATCGGGGACGCCGTCATCACCACCGACGAACGGGGTTTTGTCACGTTCCTCAACCAGCGCGCCGAGTTGCTGCTGCCCAACGCCGTGCGCGCCCGCGGACTGCCAGTCGATGACCTCGTGGTCCTCTCCGACACGGTCGGTGACCGGCACGAAACGGCCTTGCGCCGCGCCATCGCCGAGCAACGGGTCGTCGACATGCCCCACCCCCGCAAGCTCAGCCTTGCCGACGGGTCGAGCATGGATGTGGAAGACGTCGCCGCACCCATCCGCGACCGCGAAGGCCGCGTTGTGGGCGGCGTGCTCGTGTTGCGGGACGTGTCGGTGTCCCAGGCGGTTGCCGCGCGCATGCGCCAGCTTGCCGAATCGGACGCGCTGACCGGATTGCCCAACCGCCTCGTGTTTGACCAGCGCCTGCGCGATGCGCTCACCCGTTTGCATCCAGGCGACACCCTGGCCGTGTTGTACATGGACCTCGATGGCTTCAAGGCGGTCAACGACGCGCATGGCCATGGCGCCGGCGATGAGCTGCTCCGCCAGATAGCCGACGTGTTTTCAGGCCTCGCCGGGTCATCCGACACGGTCTGTCGCCTCGGCGGTGACGAATTTGTGGCCCTCCTTGCCCCGCCGGTGTCGACCCGGGAAGCGCTCGCGCTTGCCACACGCTTTGTCGATGCTGCACGCGAGCCTTTTTTCTGGGCCGGGCAAATCCTGTCGGTGACCTTGAGCGTGGGCGTGGCTGTTGCGCCCAAAGACGGCACGGACCCGCTGGCTTTGCTCAGGCAGGCGGACGGCGCCCTTTACCTCGCCAAGGCGTCGGGCAAGAACAAAGTCTGCGTGGCCGACGCGGCAAAACCATCGGGGACTGGTTGACCTTACAATCGGCCGAACCGAACACGGGACAACCATGGTTCCAATCCTTCCCCGCTGGGTATGGCGCTGGGGCGCGTTGCTGCCCGCGGTCAGCGGCGCCACCAACGCCATCGCCCTCATGGCGCTGCACAGAGGCGGCGTCACGCACCTGACCGGGGTGTCCACGGAGGCGGCCATCGGTATCGCGCTTGGCGACGCGGGCATGTGGGTCCATGCGCTGCTGGTCATTGCCGTGTTCGTTGCCGGATGTGTGCTCAGCGCCTGCTTGGTCGGCCCCACCCGCTGGCAAGTCGGGCCGCGTCACCGCATGGTGTTCATGGTCGAAGCCGTGCTGTTGGCCATGGGCGCCCTGGTGTTTGACACCCATGTCGCCGGGGCCCTGGTTGTCTGTGCCTTCGCCATGGGTTTGCAAAACGGGCTCTCGAGCGTCACCACGGGCGCGTTGCTTCGCACCACCCATTTGACGGGCATGCTCACCGACCTTGGAACAGCCGGCGGACTCCTGGTCCGGGGCGAGGGTGCTGACGGGCGCCGGATGCGGCTGAGTCTGCTCGTGTGCACCTCGTTTGTTGGCGGCGCACTTGGAGGTGCCCTGCTCTTTCGGCAGGCAGGCGGCCACGCACTGCTCGTGCCCTCTTGTCTTGTTCTGGCGGTCGCCCTTGCCCCGGCGTCACGTGCGGCGGAGCGCACCGACCCATCGACGAACCCGGCTTTGCCTTTGGAAAACAGCCCCGATGGCCCATAACCCTGCGCCGGACTCTGCGACACCCGACGCGTCAGCCGGGATGCCCGGCCCGGGGGCTCCCCCCAACGCCGACCCCTTGCGCAAGCACGACGACATGCTCGGGCTCATGGGCGCCATGCTGCGGACGCTGCCGGCCATCGGTGCGAGCATGCTGGGGGTTTCCGCCTTCTTGCTCATCGCCGGCGCGGCCTATTACCAGGCGTTGCTCGACGCGTTGCACGCGTCCTTTGCGCTCGACGCCGTCTCTTACGTGGCGATGATTCGCACCGGGGGGCTCAACGCGCTCGTGTTTTTGCTGGCCACGGCCCTGGTGTTTACCCTGACCGCCGGTGGCGTGTTGTCCTGGCGGGGACTCAAGGGCGGTCTCGTTTTCGCGTGCGTGGTGTGGGTGCCCACGTTTGGTGCGCCGTTGCTGTGGCCGGTCCTCGCCCAGGGGCGCACCGGATACTGGCTCTTGCTTTCAGCAACGGTCGCCATGGCCTACGTCGTGGGCCTGTCGCTTACCGCACTGGTTGTCTGGCGGCCGGCTCCGGACAAAGACCGGCGCTGGCTGTTTTTGGTAGGCGGACTGATGGCGCTGGTCATGCTCATCGCCATGCCGATGATTGAAGGCACAAGGGACGCCACACGCGTGCTTTCGGGCAACGCCCGCCAGTACCACCCGGATGTGTGTCTCAAAGACGACCCGGACCACACCTGGCGGCTTGTGCGGTCGCTCGGCGACAGCTACCTCGTGCTCTGGCCGGACGCGTCATCCGTGCGGCTTCGCCTCGTGTCCCTCGACACCATCACGTCCATCCTGGTGACGCCGGCGGCCCAGCCCGGCGAAGGTGGGCCGCCGGTTCCCGCATGCCGGCGTTGAGACCCCGGCCCGGGCTAGAGGGCAGCCGGCGCACCGGCGAACGCCAGGGCTGCCGTCTGTCCTTCTTCGAGCACCTGTCGCGACAGCGCATCGTCGTCGACAGCCCGCGACAGCTGGAGCACGCCTGCCATCAGGCCATAGAGCACCATGGCCCTTGAGCGGGCGTTTTTCTTCGGCATCTGCGGCCACTGGGCCGCGAGAATGTCGACGATGTTGGCCATGCCGTCGGTAAAGGCCTTGCGCACGGTTGCCGGATAGCGCGCAATCTCGCCGGCCAGACTCGATGTGGCACACCCACTGGCCATCTCGTCGCGATGGCGCACCGACAGATACCCCTCGATGATGCCCGGCAGGCCGCGTCCGGCGTCGATGTACAGATTGAGGTTGTCGACCCGCTCCTGGAGCGCGTGGGTGATGGCCTCTTCAATCAGTTCGTTTTTCGACGTGAAATGGTTGGAGAACGCACCATTGGTCAGGCCCGCCGTTTGCATGATGGACGCGATGCCGTCATCGAGACCGTGTGCACGGAAATTGCGCGACGCCGTCTCGATGATGTGGCTGTGGGTCTTCTCCCGGTGTCCTTTCGAGTAACGCATGAGCAAAGTCCTCAGCGGTTGAGTGCGACGGTGTCGCTGGCGACCGGTGCATTCCAGCCACCACCGAGGGCGCGGAAGGCAGCGACGGCCGACCGCGCGTCGTCGGTGTGGACACGGGAGAGCAAATCGCGGGATGCGAGCAACTGGCGGTCTTCGTCCAGGACTTCCAGCAGGCTCACCGCACCGCCGGTGTAGGCATCCTGCGCGGCATCGCGGGCACGGGTGTGGGCGCTGACCTCGTCGGAGAGCAAGGCATGCTGTGCTTCGAGTTGCGTCAGGCTGACGATGGCGTTTTCGACGTCTTCCGTTGCCCGCAACATGGCGCTGCGGTATTTGGCCATGGCTTCGGCATTGGCCCCTTTTGCCTGGCGAACCTCGGCGTCAACGCGGCCGAAATCAAACAGGCGCCAGTGCAGACCGAGTGCGGCCTGCGGCTGGAAGCTCGAGCCGGCCAGCAGCTTGCCGGAGTCCAACGACGCAAAGCCCAGGAGTGAGGAGAGCGACACCGACGGGTAGTACGCGGAGACGGCCACGCCGATTTTGGCGTTGCTCGCAGCAAGGGTGCGCTCTGCGGCGATGACGTCGGGGCGACGGCGGAGCAAGGATGCCGGACCGCCCGCTGCATCGATGGTGGGGACCACGAAGGTGTGCGTGGCGTTTGACGTCTCGGCCGCATAGGTCCCGGGCGCTGCGCCCATCAGCACGTCGAGCCGGTTGAGCTGGATGGCAAGCTCTGCCCTGAGCGGCGGAATGGTCGCCTTTGCCTGGAGCAGCAGTGCTTCGGACTGCGCCGATTCACGGGCTGTGCCGACGCCGTGTTCGGTGCGAAGGTGCACGAGATCCACGAGGCCCTGCTCGTTTTTGATTTGCTCTTCGGCAATGGCAATGCGCTCTTGCGCACCCCGGACGCGGAAGTAGGCGTCGGCCGCCTCTGCGGCAAGGGACACGCGAACGCCGGCGTGGGTCGCTTCGGCCGCTTCGAACTCGTCGCGGGCCGCTTCTTCGCCCCGACGCAGGCCGCCGGCAAGGTCGAGCTCCCAGCTCGCACCCGCACCGATTTCCTCATAGGTCTGGTTGCGGTCGTAGCCGGGGAACTGGCTTGCAATCTTGCCGAGCGGACTGCGCTCGGACTGGCGGAGCCTTGCCGCTGACCCGTCAAGGCTGCCTTGCGGGAGGCGGCCTGCATGTTCGTGCTCGACCACGGCGCGGGCCTGGTCGACGCGGGCGGCGGACGCGGCAAGGTCGAGGTTTTCGGCCAGGACGCGGTTGATGATGGCCTCCAGTTCCGGGTCATCAAAGCCGGTCCACCATGCATCGAGGGCGGGAGCCGGGCTCGCACTGCGTGCCTGGAGTGCGTCCTGGTTTTGGAAGGCCGGCGTGGCGGACAGGGTTGGCTTGACGTAATCGGGACCCACCGTGCAGCCGGCAAGAACGACAGTCATGAGGAGGGGGAGAAGTTTAGTGCGCATCGACGGAGGGTCCAGTGGGCGGGGCGACCTTGCGCATCAGCGGCACGAGAAGTGTCGCGATGACAAAGCACACCATGATTGAGAAGAAGGCATCGCTGTAGGTCATGGTCTGGGCTTCGCGGAAGGTCAGCTGCCAGAGGTTGCGCAGCGCCACCGTTGAAGTCTCAGCACCCTGGTCGATGCTGTAGAGGAAGCTGTTCATCGTCTCGTTTGAATAATTGAGATGGTCGGCAAGACGGGCAAAATGCAGGTTGGTGCGGTCATTGAGAATCGTTGCGCATCCGGCGATGCCCATGGCACCACCGAGGTTTCGCATGAGGTTGAACAAGCCCGACGCCTGCTTCAGTTTCGACGGCGCCAGTCCACCAAGGGTCAGCGTGACGACAGGCGGGACCGACATCTGCTGGGCAATGCCACGAAGGGCCTGCGGGAAGAGCAGTTCCGTTGCGCTCCAGTCGTGCGTAATCGGTGTGAACTCAAACATTGAGAGGGCAAACAGGCCAAGGCCAAACATCAGCAGCCAGCGCAGGTCCACCCGGGTGGCAAGGAAGGCATAAAGCGGGATGGAGAGGATCTGGAAGATGCCGGTGGAAAACACCGCCTGGCCAATCTGCAGCGCGCTGTAAGACTCCACGCGACCGAGAAACAAAGGGGTCAGGTAAATGGTGCCGAACAGGCCAATGCCGGTGACAAACGAAAACAGGCAACCGAGCGCGAAGTTGCGGTCCTTGAGTGCCCTCAAGTCGACGACCGGATGGGCAGCCGCCAGGCCACGCCAGACAAAGAGGACACCCGAGACCACGGTGATGTAGGCCGTCGTGCGGATGACATCGTCTTGCAGCCAGTTCCAGCGCGGGCCCTCTTCCAGGGTGTACTCAAGGCAGCCAAGGAACGTGGCAATGAGCGCAATGCCAATCCAGTCACCGGTCTTGAGAAGCGCCAGGTCCGGTTCGTCAATTTTCACCAGCAACGGAACAACGATGGCAACGAACACGCCCGGGACGAGGTTGATGAAAAAGAGCCAGTGCCAAGAAAAATGGTCGGTTATCCAGCCACCGAGCGCCGGCCCGATGGTCGGGGCGAGGGACGCGAGTGCACCAATCGTTGCAGCGGCGACCACGCGCTGCTTGCCCTCGAAAAAGACGAACACGGTGGTAAACACGAGGGGGATCATTGACCCGCCCAGAAAGCCCTGGGCGGCGCGGAAGACAATCATGCTCTGGATGTCCCAGGCCAGACCGCACAGAAGGCTCGTCAGCGTGAAGCCTGCAGCAGAGATGGMAAACAGCCAGCGGGTGGAAAACACGCGGGACAACCAGCCCGACAGTGGAATGACAACAATTTCTGCAATCAGGTAACTGGTCTGAACCCACGAGGTGTCGTCCGCGCCCGCCGACAGGCCACCGCCGATGTCACGCAAGGATGCAGCAACAATCTGGATGTCGAGCAGTGCGATGAACATGCCCACGCACATCGTGGCGAAGGCAAAGAGCTTTTGGCGCGGGCTGAGGCGGGACATGGCGTTCATTGCTTGGTGTCCACGCTTGCGGTGACCGACAGGCCCGGACGCAGCACACCGAGGTCACCGTCGGTGCCATCGAGGACAACACGGATGGGGACGCGCTGGACGATTTTGGTGAAGTTGCCCGTCGCGTTTTCCGGCGGCAGGATGCTGAACTGCGAACCGGTGGCGGGCGCCAGCGACGCGAGGTGGCCGCGGAAATGGCGGTCGGGCATTACGTCGGCCCGCACTTCGACCGCCTGACCGACTTTCATGCGGGCAAGCTGGTCTTCCTTGAAGTTTGCATCCACCCACAGACCGTGGGCGGGCACCACCGACACCATGGGGCTGCCGGCCGAAGCGAAGATGCCAACGCGGGCCCGACGGTTGCCGATGGTGCCGTCGACCGGGGCGCGGAGTTCGGTGTAAGACAGGTTCAAGCGGGCCACGTCGAGTTCTGCCTTTGCCTGGGCGAGTGCAGCCTCCACCTGACCGCGCTGGGTGTCGATGACGTCAAGCTGGCTGCGTGCGGCCGCTTCGCCGGCGCGCGCCTTGTCACCCGCCGCCTGCGCCGTCTGGAAGGCGGCCTTCGCACGCTGGGCGCTTTCAATGGACACTGCAGAGCGGCCGGAGAGTTCTGCGTAACGCGCGTCGTCGAGCTTTGCGCGGGTGCTTTCGGCCTGGGCACCCGATACCCCTGCCCTTGCCTCGGCAATCACGCTCTTTTGCAGCTCGCTTGTTGCGTCGAGATTGCGAAGGCTCGCTTCCTGTGCCGCGACAGCGGCTTGGGCCCGGGCGACTGCCGCGCTGTAATCGCGGGCGTCAATCTGGATAAGCAAGTCACCCTTGTGGACTGCCTGGTTGTCGGACACCAGCACTTTTTCGATGTAGCCGGCGACCTTGGAGCCGACGATGGTCACGTCGCCGCCGACGTAGGCGTCATCGGTCTCCTGCACGAACCGGCCATCGACCCACCAGTGAACACCATAGGCGACGAGGGCAAGGGCAATGGCCCCGCCGAGGATGAGCTTGCGGGAACCAATACGTCGCTTGGATGCGACAGGAACATCAACGACTGCGGACACGGGACACCTCTTGGCTTTGAATGATGGCCATACTTTCATGGCAAAACCCCGTGCAAACAAGGGTTTTGCCTATGCGTTTTTGTGCTAACACTTATCCGTCAGGCCGGAACCACCCGGCTTTGGCGCTGATACGGCGCCTGGCCGTACGGGGCCGGGGTCGCGAAAGAGAGCCTGCGAAGGTCAGGCCACAATGCCCACCGTCGAGACGACGGCGCCAGCGGCCCATGGCACCTGCGGCCCTTCCAGCAGGCCGGCCTTTGGTGCGGGCGCGTCGAAGGTCCGAACCAGAGTGCGAACCGGGTCAATCCAGACAAGGTTTCCCGCCAGCGCGCGCTGGAACTCAGTGCTTTCGCGCACGGAGTGACCAGCATGTGTATCCGAGACCGCGTCAGTGTCGACGACGTGGACGAAAGACCCGGGTACGAGGATGCGGTTGGCGAGCACGTAGCAGGCCCGCTGGACGTGCATCCGGTACCGGTCAGGCGCATGGGGCGGCAACGCATCCGGGGCCATGCCGAAATGGGTCGCCAGGCGTTCTTGTGACGCGCCCATGTTCCAGCAGACGATGGCGTCAGCCCAGACGCTGGTCGTGACACCGGGCGCCAGCGCCAGGAAATCGCCAGACACAAGCACCGCATCGCACTGCGCACTCGCACCCTCGGCAAGCGACTTTGCTCGAACCGCGGTCTGGCCACTGGTCGCGAGCCGGCGCATGCAGGCGTCCAGCGCCGCTTCATCAGCCTCGACCGCAATGACCCGCTTGCCGGCCTGCAGCAATGCAAGTGTGCCCTCTCCGCTTCCACATCCGACCTCAAAGACGCGGTGGGTGCCAAAGATCTGGCTGGCCATCCACGCGTACGCGCCCGCTGATTCCAGTGCGCAAGCACGCCTGGCCCATTGCGCGAGGAACGTCTCGTCGGTGGGAGGAATATCGGGCAAAGCGCGAACGGGCATGGCGTGTTGTCTCCCGCAAACTGTTGACAGCCGCAAACGACATCGGCCCGGTCTAGCGACAGCGGAGAAAGCGGCGTTGCACGAAGCCGTCTCGCGTTACGAGACGAGCGGTTGTCGCCCGGCCCGGGGCAGTACAGCGTTGATGGAGGCGCGGCGCCGGCTCACGCCGGGACACGGATGCGCTCAGTAGCCGGGCGACGCGGCAAGGCTAACGCGCCAGCAAACAAACGCCTTGAAGCTGTCGAGCAACTTGTCGCAAAAATACCACGGCATGTTGCGTCTGATGGTCATCGATACCCCGAAGACGAAGTCTTCACAGTTTCGATTGTTTTGGGCAATTGTTGTTGCGCCAGACAATCCGGTCTGTACCTGCCCAAAGAACAATGCCTCCCGCCATTCCACATCCGGACCAACCCACGTGAACGCGCTCTCCCCGCTTGCCTTATTCACCACCTTCCACACCGCCATGAGCATCATCGCCCTCCTTATCGGCCTGCCGGTCATGGCGGCGATGCTTCGCGGGCACGATGCCCGGCGGCTCGTCAGCTGGTTTCTGGTCACCGCCCTTGTGACGACCCTGACCGGCTTTCTTTTTCCGTTTCACGGCTTTACGCCCGCCATCGGTGTTGGCATCGTGTCGACCGTTGTGCTCGCCGTGTGTCTTCTGGCCCGCTACGGCATGCACCGAAAGGGAGGCTGGCGCTACGCCGACACCATCACGCTTGTCTTGACCGAGTACTTTTTGATCTTCGTCGGCATTGCCCAGTCGTTCCTGAAAGTCGCCCCCCTGCATGCCCTCGCTCCCACTGGCCAGGAAACCCCGTTCAAGGTCGCCCAGGGCGTTTTGCTGACTGTGACGGTCATCGTGGCCATCGTCGCCGTGCGCCGCACGCCGAAAGTGATGACGTCCGCGCCGCTTTCACCGCGGCGCTAGACGGCGCGTCTTCGGGTGCCGTCACGGCTTCGGCGTGAAAGTGGTTTCACGCAAGAATGATCGGATTGCGAAAGATTGAGCGAATCAGGCAAGCGGACTACTCCGCCGCTCACAGACGATGGAGGCTCGCTGGTCCGTTTCCGACCGGGGGGCCTTTTTCATGTCCACAGACGCCATCGCACATCGCTTTCGAGTCAGAATCGCCCCGACCTTGCGGTCGAGCACGCCCTGCAAGTCGCCGATAACGATATCGCGCATCGCGTGCGACGAGCCCGAGCACGGTCCCTCGCGCCCGGTCGCTGTTGAGGACGCCTACGTCGCGAGTGTGGCAGTGGCCGACCTGGTGTCGGCTGAAATCCGCATCCACGGCAAGACGGTCCAGCGCGGGGGAAGCCCGCCGGGGGGCCTTTACCTGTTTAACCTGCAGACTGACCCCATCTGCCACTTCCATACCGCCTTTGATTTCGTACGCTTTTACATTTCCCGCGCAACGCTCGAGCGTCTGGCGCGCGATGCGGAAACGCCAGTAACCGGCTCGCTTGAACGACCCACATTCGGCGCGCTCGATCCCGTTATCTTCAATCTCGCGCAGGCAGCCCTGCCTGCCCTTGGCCACGCTGACAGCGCAAGCCAGCTCTTTGTCGATTACATCGCGCTGGCCTTCCACGCGCACCTTGTCCGCCGCTACGCCGGCCCATGCCTCGACCTTCGGCGGACACGACCCGGTCTTGCGCCTTGGCAGATGCGTCTTGCCACCGAGCTCATCGACTCGAGCCTTGATGGAAAGCTGTCCATCGACGCGCTGGCCCGTGAGTGCCATTTGTCGCAGAGCTATTTTTCCCGCGCTTTCGTCCAGACCCTCGGCATGCCGCCACACCGCTACCTGCTGCGCCGACGTGTCGACCGGGCAAGACAGCTGCTGGAAGAAGGGAAGAGCTCGCTCGCTGAAATCACCGTCTTGTGCGGCTTCGGAAGCCAAAGTCATTTCACCCGCGTGTTTACAGCGCTCGAAGGTGTCTCACCTGGCCGATGGCGCCGGCAAACGGTGCACACGTCAGACGCGAGCGAATCGCGAACGCGGCAGTGAGATTCCGGTGGAATGCAGCCAAACGGTTGCATTCGTCCTAGGCGAACTTGGCTGTGCTGTTTACGCTGCCCTGTGACTTTTTACCAGGGCTGCACGATGAGCGGCAACGCACGAAAGCGCGTGGCGGTACTTGACGATTTCCAGATGCAGGCTCAAAGCCTCGCCGACTGGCGGGACATCGAGCAGCGTGCTGATGTGGAATTTTTCTGCGACCACGTCGACGACCCCGATGCGCTGGTTGGTCGTCTTACGCCCTTTGACGCGGTGTGCGTGATGCGCGAACGCACCCTGCTGACGGCGGCGGTGCTCAAGCGCCTTCCTCGCCTGCGGCTGATTGCCAGTACGGCACCGCGGAATGCCGCCATCGACATGGACGCGGCGAGCGCCCTTGGCATCGAGGTGGTCCACACCGGATATTTCTCATCGCCGACCATTGAGCTCACGCTCGCCCTGCTCTTCGCCTGTGCTCGAAACATTCCTCTCGAGCACAACAACGTCCAGGCGGGGCGTTGGCAGACCACCGTCGGGGCCGATTTGAACGAGGCGACCCTCGGCATTGTCGGGCTTGGCAACATCGGCCGCGAGGTGGCCCGTGTAGCGCTTTGCCTCGGGATGACGGTGATTGCCTGGAGCGAAAACCTCACCGCCGAAGATGCTGCAAGCCACGGCGTCAAGGCCGTCTCGCGCCAGGCGCTGTTTGAACAGTCGGACTTCATCACCGTCCACGTGCAGCTAAGCGAGCGGACACGGAGTCTGGTCGGACCACAGGAATTTTCCTGGATGAAGCCGGGTGTGCGCCTCATCAACACCTCCCGAAGCGCCATCGTCGATGCTGACGCGCTCTGGGATGCATTGACGTCTGGCCGCATCGCCGGTGCTGCCATCGACGTCTACGACACCGAGCCCCTGCCCCCCGACGACCGCCTGCGGCGCGCCCCCTCGAACCTCATCACAACGCCGCACATCGGATACGTGTCCCGCGCACTCTATGAGCGCTTTTATGGCGACACGGTCAATAACCTGACTGACTGGCTCGACCGCGAACGCGCCTGACCCCAACCGGAGAACGCCATGAGCACCTCACTTGCCGGCAAGACGGCCCTTGTGACCGGCGGCAGCCGCGGGATCGGTGAAGCCGTCGCGCGGCTGCTTGCCGCGCGCGGCGCGGACGTGGCCGTCACCTACGCGTCAAGCCGCGAACGGGCAGACAGCATCAGTGAGGAGCTCGTGGCCCGCCAGAAAATTCGTTCGCGTGCCTACCGCGCAGACCAGGGAAACCGGGAAGACATCGAAGATGTCATCACACGTGTGAGCCGGGACTTCGGACGGCTCGATATCCTGGTCAACAACGCGGGCATCATCGATTTCGGTCCCATTGCCGAAGAGGCCAATGACGGGCGGCTGGAGAAGGTGTTTGCGGTCAACGCGCAAGGCACCCTGTCGACCATCCGTGCGGCAGCCCGCGTGCTACAAGACGACGGCCGCGTCATCTCCATTTCTTCTGCGTCCGCCACCCGCGTTGGCACACCGGGCCTTGCCGATTATGCAGCGAGCAAGGCGGCGGTTGAAGGCTTTACCAAGGCCGCCGCGTGGGACCTTGCCAGTCGTCGCATCACGGTCAATGCCCTGTCAGTGGGGCCTGTTGAAACAGACATGAACCCGCTAGACACAGACATTTCTGGCTGGCTCAAGGCGCTGACTGCCCTGGGCCGGTATGGCCGAGCAGAGGAAATCGCTTCCGTCGTCGCCTTCCTCGCTTCTCCCGAAGCGAGCTTTGTCACCGGTGCGGTCATCGCAGTCGATGGCGGCATCAACGCATGAGGATCATCATGAACACCAAAAGCATCCAGCGCGTGAGCTTCGACACGGGCCTCGTTTACAACAGGGCCATTGCCGCCTTTGAAGACATCATCAAGGCCTGGGATCCAGCAGTCGAAGAGCAACTCGTGGGGGCGAAGGCGCCATGGCCGGAACTGCAGGCCTACGTCCACGGGCTTGCCGGCTCGCTTGGGCTCATGCGCTTTCACAAGGTCGACCAGGGCGCCATCACGTCCCTGTCGGGTCGCACGAAGGAATGCGCGCTTTACCTCGTGGGCAACGCCGAAACTGCAAACGGCATTCTCGACATCGACATCCGCGCGGCCATGTACGTGCCGTTCCGTGTAACGCTGTTCACCCCGCCGGACATGACCACGGCGACCATCATGTACGACCTGCCGTCGTCGTTTCTGGCCCAGCTCGACAACCCGGCGCTCGACGCCCCGGGCAAGGGCCTCGACGGGCACATGGACGAGGTCGTCCAGCGACTCATGGCCGCCGCCCGGGCGTGAGATGAATGGGCGGTCGCTTCTGTTCGGTTTCAACTGCTACCTGGCTTCAGTGGCAGCGCTCTGGATTGCATTTTCTTTTGAGCTGCCAAACCCATGGTGGGCGGTCATCACGGTGTTCCTCACCAGCCAGCCCTCCATCGAGGGTGCCGTGTGGGCGAAGGCCGCGTTCCGCGTGGGCGGCACCGTCATCGGGCTTGTTGCCGCACTCGCCATCATTCCCACGATGGTCGACGCTCCCGAGCTGATGCTCGTTGCACTCGCCACCTGGCTTGCGGTTTGCGTGTATGTCTCCTTGCAAGACCGCACGCCACGCGGTTACCTGCCTTTGCTGGCCGGCTACGGCGCCATCCTCGTTGGCCTTCCTGTCATCGACAATCCCGTCAACATCTTCACCACCGCCGTCGCGCGCACGGAAGAAATTCTCATCGGTGTCGTTTGTGCGTCCGCTGCCCACGGGCTCATCTTTCCCCGGAGTGTCCATGGCGTGCTCAACGCCAAGGTCCATGCGGCCATCGATGGCGCCAGAGGGGCCATTATTCGGGTCATCGATGGCACCACCACACCGTCCGACGAGCTTGACCGCTTGCGGTTTTCCGCCGCAACCATCGATGTAGCCCTGCAGGCGTCCGTGCTTGCGTTCGAGCCACCGAGAGGGCAGAGCCGGGCACCCGCAGCCCGCGCCCTTGCCGAGCGGCTCGCCGCGCTCCTGCCCCAGTTGTCCGCCGTCGATGACCGCCTCCACCAGCTGCCAGCCGGCCGACGCAGCCGTCCCTTGCGAGGATCCCTCCATGCTGCACGGATGTGGTTTTCCGGTGACGGGCTCGATGCTTTCGCCATCCGCGCACTGGAAGTCCAACTCCGCGCGGCGGCACCAGCGGCCAACGCGGCCACGGACTGGTCGGGCCTCGTTGAAATCAGCCTTGCCGAACGCCTGTGCGAGCTCGCAGTCGCCTGGCACGAATGCCTGCATCTGGCCCATGCCCTTGCCACCCCCGACCAGCCGCTGAGCGCAACCGCCTCCCGTCTGGTCGTCCACACGCCCGTGCTGAGCCTGCATGTCGACCAGGCCGTGGCCGGGTGGTCTGCACTCAACGCCGCCCTCGCCGTGCTGGTCTGCGGGGGACTGGCGCTTTGGATCCAGTGGCCGCCCGCCACTGTTGGCATCGGCATTGCCGCCGTGCTGACGTCGCTGTTTGCCGCCTTCGACGACCCAACCCCCATCATGCGCAAAATGCTCGTGTGGACACTGGTGTCCATTCCCATTGGGGCCGTGTACGTGTTTGCCATCTTGCCGCTGGTCGACGGGTTCGTTCCCCTCGCCATCGTCCTGTTTCCGGCCATTGCCGTTCCCGCAGCAATCATGACCGTGCCCCGGCATGCACTCCGTGCGCTGTCGGTTCTGCTTGTTTCCACAACGGTCATCGGCATCCAGCCGAGCTATCACGGGGACATGGAGGCCTTCGCCAACCTTGCCCTGTCGTCGTCGCTTGGCACGACAGTGGCCCTGTTGCTGACGCAGGCCGTGCGGGTCATGGAAGGCCAATGGGTGGCGCGCCGCATCAAGCGCTCGGGTTGGCGCGATCTCTCCCGCCTCGCGCGCCGGCCACCCGAGTCCGTCATCCCGTTTGCCATGCGCATGCTCGACCGGGTGGGCCTGCTGCTGCCGAGAATTCCGCCAGCGTCCCGGGTGGCGGCGGGCAGCCTGCGGGATCTCCGGATCGGCGTGGGCCTGAGCGAACTGATGGCCCTCGGACCCGTCATGGATGAGAGCGGTCTGCAGGGCCTCGTGCGCCTGCGCGAGTCGCTCGGCGCTTACTTCGACATGCTCGCCGTCAGGCCAGACACGCCCACGCCCACGCACGTGACCGACGCGCTGACGTCAATACAACCGGCCGTTTTGTCATTGATGCCCTACCGCACGCGGCTGCGCGCGGTATCGGCATGGGTGGGTCTGCGCCACACGCTGACAACCGGAAACCGCCTTGACCGGTGAGTGGGACATTGGCGGCGTGTTTCTCCACAGCGCGCTGGTGACGGCGTTGCTCGCGGGCGCCGTGCACCTGCTGGTCCGCTGGGTTCTGGGACGCACCCATGCGTATGCCTGGATGTGGCATCCGGGGCTTGCCGATGCTGCGCTTTTCGTCATTCTCTGGGCCGGCGTCGCCGCCGTGTTCCCCCGCTGACTCCCTCGACAGGCGACGCATGAATCCCACCTTGCAAGGCACCATCCGCGTCATCGTCACCTTGCTGGTGGTGCTTGCCGCCTGCCTCGCAGGCTATTTCCTGTGGCAGTACTACAAGGTCGACCCCTGGACCCGCAACGGACGCATTCGCGCCGACACCATCCAGATAACCCCGGACGTCACGGGACTGGTCACCGAAGTCCACGTCCGGGACAACCAGAGGGTCCGGCGCGGACAACTTCTGTTCGTCATCGACCATCCCCGCTTTGCACTGGCGCGCGCGCAGGCCGAGGCGAACGTGCACTCAATGGACATCCAGATTGACCAGGCGCGGCGTGAAAACGCCAGAAACCGGCATCTTGGGGATCTGGTGAGCAACGAGATGCGCGAAGAGAGCCAGATGAAGGTGGACACACTCACAGCCAACCGCGTGCAGGCCAAAGCTGCGCTCGATACTGCCGACCTGAACCTTGCCCGCACCGACGTGGTGGCACCGACGGACGGCATTGTGTCGAACATCGAACTCCAACCGGGCGACTACGCCACCGCTGGCAAACCGGTCTTCGCCCTCATCGACACGGCATCCCTGCGGGTAGAGGGGTATTTTGAGGAGACGAAAATTCCCCGCATTCACGTGGGTGATGCGGTCGATGTCATTTTGATGGGCGAGTCGACCGTCCTGCATGGCCGCGTCCAGAGCATTGCCGGCGGCATCGAGGACCGCGACACGGTCAGCAGTCCGAGGCTGCTGGCCAACGTCAATCCCACCTTCAACTGGGTGCGCCTCGCCCAGCGTATTCCAGTGCGTGTCACGCTCGATGCAATCCCGGGCAGCGTTCTGCCCATCGCAGGGCGCACAGCGACCGTACGCATCCGGCAGGCTGCCAACCGGTGTCCGAAGTGAGGGGCTGGCGACTTCTGGTGGCTGCAACCCTGGCAGGGATTGCCGGGTGCACAGTGCTCACGCCCGACTACCGACGTCCCGCCGACGCGGTGATGGCACGGCCGGACGTCCAGGGGGCCTTCCGCGCGAATGCCAATCCCGCCATCACGGCAGCACCCGCCATCGACCAGTGGTGGCGCCTGTACAACGCCCCGCAGCTCAACGGGCTCGTGAGTCGTGCCTTGACGGCCAACACGGATCTGCGGGTCGCCCTGGCGAATCTCGCGCGTGCACAGGCCGGGCTTGACGTGTCGCGGGACGCGCGCCTGCCGCAAGTGGGCTTCCAGGCATCCGGCAGCTACGCGCGAGATTCCGCCGAGGAACAGCTGGTCGCCGGCCCCTTGCCCAACGAGCGCATCTACGCGCTGGGGGCATCGGTGTCTTACCAGGTGGATTTGTTTGGCCAGGTGCGCCGGTCGATTGAGGCTGCCAACTCCAACGTCGATGCCGCGCGGGCCGCCGAAGCGGCCACCCGCATGACGGTGGCTGCGCAAACCGTCCAGGCCTTCATCGGCGCGTGCGCGGCTGGCCGGGAGCTGGTCGTTGCGCGCCGGGCCATCGACATCCAGCTGCAGGCCACGCGTCTGGCAAGCCGCCAGTTCAACGGTGGCCGCACCACTTCGCTCGATGTGACCCGGTCGACCACGCAGGAAGAACAGCTCCGCTCCACGCTTCCGGTGTACGAAAGCCGACGAAAGGAATCGCTTTACCGGCTGGCGGTGCTGACCGGGCTTCCCCCCGCGCAGTTCCCGCCGAATCTTGCCGACTGCAGCCAGGAGCCCACCCTCGCCCAACCCATCCCCACCGGCGACGGCCGCGCCCTGCTTGCACGGCGCCCGGATATTGCGCGGGCCGAAGCGGAGCTCCACCAGGCGACCGCGAACCTTGGCGTGGTGACGGCGGATCTCTACCCACGCATCTCTCTCGGGGCGTCGGGTGCATCAGTGGGCCTGATGAAGAATTTCAATTCGGACGACACGTACAAGTTCTCCATCGGCCCGCTTGTTACCTGGCAGTTTCCCAACCGTCGCCGCGCAAGGGCGACCATCGCAGGCGCACAGGCGCAGATTGATGCCGCCTTCGCACGCTTTGACGGCGCGGTGCTCGACGCGCTCCGCGAAGTCGAGTCAGGACTGACCACCTATGGCGACGACCTGCAGCAGCTTGCCGGCCTGCAGGCCACGGAGCGCAGTGCACAGCGTGCCTCGGACGACGCGCGGCGCCTGTTTTCGGCGGGCCGCAGCGGCTTCCTCCCGGTTCTGGACGCTGACATGAGCCTGCTGTCCATCCAGCAGTCGGTTGCTGCACAGCAGACCCGGGTTGCCGCCGACCAGGTGCAGGTGTTTCTTGCATTGGGAGGGGGATGGCCCGCACCGCCGCAAGCTCAGCCCTGAGCGGCAAGCATCCGTGACGCGGTCTCCGCGGCAAGGTCGATTTGCACCCAGTGTCCCGCGTCAAGAAAGTCGAGCGTGACATGTTTGAGGTGTGCCCTGATGTCTTCTGCGACGCCGGTGTTGAGATACGGGTCGCGCTGTCCCCAGACGAGGCGCACGGGAACATCGAGCTTCTCGAGCTCACCGAGTCGTTGCCCGTTTCGGGCCGCCTCGGCACACAGCTCACCGGTCATGTGCGCAAACGCGGTCGCGGAGCTGGGCTTGCTCCTGAAATTCGCGTCAATGAGGGGACCGAGAAACTCCGCGTAGCGCGACTTGTGGTCGTCAGCCAAGTCCCGCTGGAACGCCGCACGCTGGACCTGCAACACGAACGCAAAGTGTTCAGGCTCCCGCAACATGGCCTGCGACAGCGCCTTGAGGCTTTCCGTGGCAAAGAGCTCGATGAACTCCGGATACCGGATGGTCGGGGAATTCCAGTAAACCGCGTTGAGCACAACAACGCCTGCGACATGGTCTTTGTGGTCGAGGGCATAGTTGAGCGCAGCTGTGCCGGACGAGTCATGGGCAACGGGCACGACCTTGCCGAGGCCGAGTCCGACAACGACCGCGTGGAGGTCGTCGAGTTGCTGGCGAAAGCTGTATTGAAAGCCTTCGGGCTTGTCCGAATCGCCAAAGCCGAGAAAATCAAACGACACCACCTCGCGGCCAGCGGCCACCAGGTGGGGAATGAGGTCGTCGTAGATGTGCTGGTTGTCGGGGAATCCGTGCATGAGGACAAACGCGGGCCCCTCTCCCGGGAACCGCCGCACCGACAGCGCGCCTCCGTCGCGATTTACACGGATATTGTCTGCAACCGGCATCGACAGCGATTTGGCCTGACCGTTCATGGGCGTCTCCGATGGATGCCCCATGGTGCGTGGATAGACGTCGTCGGGCTTGGATGACGACAACGTTTTTTGACAGAACGCCTGGAAAAGCGCCTATCGCGCCCGGCAAATGATGCCGAGCTGGTAGCCGAGGACCGCGGCATGGGTGCGGTCGCGTGCACCTAGTCGCGTAAACAGGTTCTTGAGGTGAGCCTTGACCGTCTCGAGCGAGATGCCGAGGTCTGCAGCAATCTGCCCGTTCGTGCGCCCAAGGCCCACGCATCGCAACACGTCGACTTCGCGCAAGGTGGGAACATCATGGCCCGCGCGCCCCCAGCGCTCCGCGTCCTGCACGAGCGCACCGCTGTGGACCTCATGGACCAGGCGGCCGAGTTCTTCTTTGGATATGCACACGTACACGCAGGCAGAGGCGCCCGCGCGAACGGCGAGCTGGGCCTGCATCGTGCGGCCGGGGTCCACAAGGGCGATGACTTTCGGCTTGTCTGCCTCCACACGCAGCCGCCGGATGACCTCAAGTCCGTCGACCTTCGGCAGCCGCAAGGAAAGCACCAGCACATCGGGTCGGAGCGTCGATGCCAGCAGCAAGGCCTCGGCACCATCTGCGGCCTCGCCCGCGAGCGAGAGGCCGGACTCGCCAGTGACGGCCACAGCAAGGCCCCTGCGGGTGAGGGGATGACGGTCGACGACGAGCACGCGAACGGAACCGGGAGTGTGGCTCATGGGGACAGGGCAGTTGAGCATCCCTCACTTCGCCATGAGGACGTGGTCAAGTCAACAGTTTGGACGGATCAACCACGATTGAGGGTGGTTTGAGGCAAAAGGGTTGTCCCCACACAAGCGCGGAGGCACTGGCTGGGACGACAGTCTCACGGGCCGTTCACGCGTCAACCTCTCGAGCCTACCTTTCAAGGACACGCCATGAGTGCATCCAATCCGCCCCTGCCCCGCCGCCGCTTTCTCGCTGACGCCACCAAGGCCTCGGTCGCAGTCGCCGGCCTCGCCGCCGGTATTGGTGGCACCTTCGCTGCACCGGAAGCGCAGGCCAGGACTGTCACCGATGTTCCGGGCCGCTCCGCGTCCAACGGCGACTACCTGACCGTCAAAGACGGCACGCGGATTTTCTTCCGTGACTGGGGCACAGGCCCGGTCGTGACCTTCTCGCACGGCTGGCCGCTGACGGCGGATGCGTGGGACGCACAGATGCTGTTTCTGTCGGCGCAGGGCTTTCGCGTTATCGCCCATGACCGGCGCGGTCACGGACGCTCGAGCCAGCCGTGGACCGGCAACGACATGGACACGTATGCCGACGATCTGGCGGCACTGCTCGATGCGCTCGACGTGAAGAATGCAACGCTTGTTGGTCATTCGACGGGTGGCGGGGAAGTGGCGCGCTACATCGGCCGACACGGCACCTCACGTGTGTCGAAGGCGGTACTCATCTCGGCCGTGCCGCCCCATATGGTGCAGACGGCAACCAATCCCGTTGGTGCCCCGATGTCTGTATTTGACGGTCTTCGTGCCCAGGTGGTCGCCAACCGCACCCAGTTCTTCAAGGACCTGGCGGTGCCGTTCTTTGGCTACAACAAGCCAGGCGCCAAGGTGTCGCAAGGGGTCATTGATTCTTTTTGGGCGCAGGGCATGCAAGCGTCGGTGAAGGCTGCCTATGACTGCATCAAGGCTTTTTCCGAAACCGACTTCACGACCGACCTGCAGAAGATGACCATCCCCACGCTCATCATCCAGGGCGACGCAGACCAGATTGTGCCCATCGGCATTGCCGCAGAACGCCAGGCAAAACTGCTGCCCAAGCCGACGCTGAAAGTCTACCCGGGCGCCCCGCACGGGCTCTGTGTCACCGAGGCCGACAAGGTCAACGCGGATCTGCTGGCCTTTCTCAAGGCCTGACCGCATCCGGGCGGAGCCTTTGTGCTTCGCCCTTCTTGAGGAAACGGGCGATGGGCAGTCTGCTGGCTGCGGCGGTGCGTGTGCATGGCGGCATGGACCGCTGGCAGCGCATCTCCGCGATTCGCGCCACGGCATCAGTGCTGGTTGGCCGGCCGGGGCGAGCGCGGGCCGAGATGCAGTTTGACCTCATCGCAAGCACGCGCGTGCCCGTCTTGTGTCTCGCCCAGCGCGTCAGCGGCGGCCTAATCAGCAGCTTTCGCAACGGTATCCTCTCTGTGCACGAGTCCGACGGCGTGAGCCCGGTCACAGCCCCTCCGGACACTGACGCCGCGCACACCGCCTGGCGCGTCTTCGACGCCAGCGAGGCCATCTGGTTTGCGCTCAATGCCCCGTTTGTCTTTGCAGCCGACGCGTTTGTCAGCGCAGATGACGGCGAAGCCAGAGCGCGCGTTCGCCGGGTGGTCGTTCACACCCCACCGGCCAACGGCATCGCTGCGCTGTCCGCAACGGCGATGTTTTCCGCACAAGGCGTGCTGCGTGCCGTGCACCTCCGACGGAGCGAGCCTGTCTTCACCTCGGTCTCAATGTCGGCCTACGCGTTGCAAGAAGGGTTGCTGATTGCCCGCCACCACCGCGTTCGCATGACGGGGGCACCTTCGGGGTCGCACGCGTCATCGGTGAACGTGTCGTTTGACGCTGTCCGGTTCGACTAGCGGCACACTCAATCCGATGCCTGCCCTTCATGCGTGCTTCTTGCCCGAAGCGTTGGCAGCAGGCCACGCTCGAGGGCGAGCAGCACCGCCTGCGTACGGTCGACAGCCCCCAATGCGCGGAGCACCAGTTGCATTTCGGCGTTGATGGATGACACCGACAGAGACAACCTTGTTGCAATGGTGCTGTTGGGAAGCCCTTCGGCCACCAGTTGCAAGAGGACCCGTTGCCGGGATGAAATTACGGGTGGCAATGCGCCTCCGCCGGGCAAGCCCTCGATACCCTTGCTCACATATCGCCCGCCCCCTGCCAGCGTGGCAATTGCCAAAGCCGCCTCCTCTACCCCATCGGCGCGCAGCACCGCGCCAGCGACCGTCGGGTGCTCCATCAACCCATGCGGCAGCGGTGTCACGGGGGATGCGACGAGCAGGAGCCGGACTCCCGTCTCTGCAGCAACCGGAACGAGCAGGTCGAGCCCACCCTCCCCGCGAATGCCGACGTCGAGCACTAAGATGTCGACGTGGCTGCTGCGGAGTTGCCTGACGGCCGACGGCACGCTTCCCGCTTCACCGCTCACACGCACAGTCGGGACGTTTGCGACGGCCTCGGCAAGACCGCGCCGCAACAGCGGTTGACGGTCGACCAGAAGGACGCGTTTTCGTTCGTCAGGCAAGGAAGTCACGGTTTGATGAAATTACGGAAAGAATGAATCATGGCGGGTGTTTTCTCCTGCGTCTTGACGATGTGCCTGGACATTTGGCTCCGACGGTCAAAAATGGTGCGCAGTTTCAGGCAAAAGTCGTAGCAGCGGGCAAGCACTCCGAACGGTCGGGACCGAGGATGATGCCCAACATCTCTTTTTGCCGTATTCGCATCAGTGGTGTCGATGGGAGGCAGGGGCGGGACGCCAGCAATCCCTTCGCATGCCGATTGACCTGTCGTGCAAAATGGCAAAGTGAGGGATGCCCATTCGGCCAAGGTCCGGCAACCTTGGCAAGACAAACCTGGATCCCGCCAATACCTGCGTCCGAAAACGCGGGATCGACAACGTCGAGCAGCCTCCCTTCCCTGACGCCGGTTTCGAACCATGTGGCAATCGACTCAGCCCGCGCTTGGCCA
This sequence comes from Luteibacter sp. P1_D3, assembly GCF_056406135.1. Classification (NCBI taxonomy): domain Bacteria; kingdom Pseudomonadati; phylum Pseudomonadota; class Gammaproteobacteria; order Lysobacterales; family Rhodanobacteraceae; genus Luteibacter; species Luteibacter sp. P1_D3. The sequence continues at coordinate 25,606 of NZ_JBFUAT010000028.1, forward strand.
TACCACCGACGAAGCCCTGGCGGCGTTTGTCCAGCGTTGCGCCGACATAAAACGGACGCGATGCGGTGTTGCCGTCGTTCGCTTCTCCGACGCGGCAGGCGACAAACCCGTGGTCATGGATGCACAACCAGCCTACGCGCTGGTGCTTGATGCCGGCACGCCGATGGGCATGGGCCACGCACGACTTGCGAGCCTTCACGAAGGCGCCATTTTCCGGCAAAACCCGGACGATGCCCTGCTTGCCTACCTTCCGGAGCGGTCGTTCGAGTCGGTCTCCGGGGGTTGGCAACTGTCTGGCGGGCGCATCCGGCCCGGTGTCCACCGCGTTGCCGACGACCGTGCCGCCCGCCACTTGTGCCTTACATTGCTTGCCGCGCCTGCGCCGCAAAATGCCCTCGATGAAGTCTTCGGCAACTCCATCGCCAAGGCATTGCTGGCTCATTTTCTAAGCACCTATTGCGCCGCGCCGACAAATCCGGCGACTGGAGAGCCCGGGCTGCGGTTGTCGCCCTGGCAGCTGCGAATTGCGGAGGAAACCATGCTCGACCGGCTTGACTTGCGTCTCCCGGTCTCCACCGTGGCTGAGCGGTGCGGCGTATCCGTCGTCCATTTTTCCAGAGCTTTCCGTCACACCACGAGTGAAACGCCCCATCGGTGGCTGATGCGGCGCAGGCTCGAGCGAGCGTGCGTATTGCTGGTCAACACGGACGATTCGATTTCCGACATCGCCTTGTCTTGCGGTTTTTCGGACCAGAGCCACCTGACGCGGACCTTTTCCGTCCTTCTCGACACCACGCCCGCCGTATGGCGGCAACAGCGTCGCCGCACCCCCTCTTGATCAGACTCATGTCAAACAATCACATCGCCCGCCGTTTCAGGCTCCCGTCGGCTCCAACCATCTCCTCGACCAGGCCGATGTCGTCACCAGTCAGCATTTCGAGGCTGACCTGTGGCGAACCTGCCCACGGCCCGCTTCGGGCGATGGCGTGCGAGGACGCGTTTGCTGTTCACGTTGCCATGCGCCCCGCGAACGTCGATTTTCGCCTAGGCGGCGCGAACGTTCCCAACGAAGGCGACCGGCCGGGTGGTGTGTACCTGCTTGATCTGCAGGCATCGACCATGGTCAATTTCAACACCGCTTTTGACATTGTGCGCTTTCACATTTCTGCACCCACGCTCGAAGTGATGTCTCGTGAGGCAGGCCAGGTGCCTTGTGCGGGTCTCAAAAGGCCGAAACTCGGCGCGTACGACCCGGTCCTTTATCATTTGGCACGCGCCATGCTGCCGGCGCTTGAGCGCCCGGATGAAGCGAGCACACTGTTTGTCGACCACATCGCCCATGCGTTCCATGCGCACGTCGTTCGCACCTACGCTGGCGGTGACCGCGAGCCGACACGGGCGCGCCAGGCGCTCACTTCCTGGCAGGCACGCATTGCCGCCGAGCTCATCAGCTCGCGTCTGGATGGCAAGCTCCCTGTCCAAGAGCTCGCGAGCGCCTGCAACCTGTCGGTGAGTCACTTTTCGCGCGCGTTCGTGCAAACGTTTGGCATGCCCCCGCATCGCTGGTTGCTGGTGCGCCGCATTGATTCCGCCAAAGAGCTCATCAGCCAGGGCAAGCTGTCGCTTTTGGAAGTTGCCAACGCGTGTGGCTTTGCGACACAGAGCCATTTCACCCGCATTTTCACGTCGATGGTCGGCACACCACCCAGCCGGTGGGGTCGGATGGCCAACCGCCAGGAAGCGTTTGAACGGGTCCGCCAGTCCCCGGGTGCGCAGTAAAGGGGCAGAATGTGCGTCATGCGTAAAGCGGGCATCGCGCTTTGCACCATGCCCGCGGCCTCCTTCGGGCAATAATCTTTGCTACGTGCTAGCGGGAACATTACTCGCAGGGCCACGATGGGAAGCCGCCCACACGCCGGCATCCCTTCCGGAGAATCCCGCATGAAACGCCTGTTGTCAGTCACCATCGCCGTTGCCCTTGGCCTGGCTGCATTTGCAGACACGCCCGCCTTTGCCAGTGGCGACGACCACGATCACGGACACGGCCATCATCATCCGCCCGACCTTTCCGACGTCAACGTCGTCCTGGTCCACGGCGCCTTTGCCGATGGCAACAGCTGGTCAAAGGTCATTCCACTGCTGCAAGCCCGTGGCCTCCACGTCGTTGCTGTGCAAAACCCCCTCTCGTCGCTGGCCGATGATGCGGCGGCCACGGAGCGGGCTATCGAACAGCAACATGGTCCGGTCGTGCTCGTCGGTCACTCGTGGGCCGGCGTGGTCATCACGGAAGCCGGCAACAGCGACAAGGTCAAGGACCTTGTCTATGTCGACGCGTTCGCGCCTGATGCGGGCCAGTCCATCAATGACCTCATCGCAGGCTCGCCGCCGCCCCCTTACGCTGCACTTTTTGTCAAAGACACTGCCGGCTTCCTCACGCTGCCCGAGACCGGCATCGACACTTACTTTGCGCAGGACCTGCCCAAAGACGAGGAGCGCCTGATTACCTCAACCCAGGGCCCGTGGGCCCAGCGTTGCTTTGCTGACAAGGTCACGCGGGCCGCGTGGCACAGCAAGCCCTCCATATGGGTGCTCGGCACGCAAGACCGCTTCATTGCACCGGCCCTGCAGGAGAAGATGTCCTCCAACATCGGCGCTGCCGTCATCCGCGTGCCGTCGAGCCATGTGTCGTTGCTCAGCCACCCGCGCGTGGTCGCTGACGCGATCATCGCTGCAGCAGAAGACACCGTGTCTTCCATGCACTGACAACAAAACAGGGAGCGCCGTGATGACGGCGCTCCCTGCTTCCGCCACCTCAGGGCGTAGCGGCGGGCCGCGCGTGCATCAGGTACGTCAGCGGCCATAGCGGACCGACCGGGATGAGCTGGAACTTCATCAGGCCAGCACGGCCAAGCGGCAGTTTTTCAAGCAACGCCTGCGCTTCGGCGGTGGACGACACATTCATGAGGAAGACCACGCCTTCCTCATCTTGCCGGGCAAACCACTGGTCGAGCTTTCCGTCCATGTAGATCCACGCCGTGTCCGACACCTCGTTGGGCACCATGGCGTCGAGCTGGGCCTTGGTCGGCTTTTTTGTGAAGCTGCCGATGGCCACAACTTTCGTGGTGGGCACCTTGTTTGTGGCCGCTGCGTTGGGGGCGTCTGCGGCAAGGGCCGCTGGTGCGAACGCGAGACCACCGAGAGCGAGGGCAGCAGCGCACAGGGCACTGGCCGTGGCGCGGCGAAGGGAAGAAATTGAAGTCATGGCTGTTACTCCTGATACGGTTCCGTGCAGCATCGGCAAGATGCCGGCTGTGCGCTTGGATCGTCCGGTCCCAATTGCCCAATTTGGCTGCGGGGTGCGGGCGAGCGATGCAAGTCCAATCGGGCAAAAACGTTTCGCCGCTCCTATCAGGATGTGCAACGCACGTGAACAATGGTTCCAGGTGGCGCATGGTCGTCCACCGCACATTGGTACCGTAGCGCCGGCCAAAAGGAACTGTCGCACCTTTCGCGGAAGGGTGTTCTGTTTGCGTGCCTGCCCCATGCAGGCGGCGGCCCGGTACCTGATTTGATCGCGAAGTCATCCGGCTCCTGGATGGCTGGCACACACAGGGGCACGTCATGCCTGGCATGCGCAAGATGGTTATTCGGGGAATCAGGGTTGGCGTTGTCGTGTCGGCCGCCGCACTGGCCGCCTGCAAGGGCTCGGGAAGCGCTCCTGCGCCGGGACCGGCCGAGGTCGACGCCGCGGTGGTCACCGCCAAGACCATTACCGACTGGCAGAGCTATTCGGGACGGCTGCAGGCCGTCGACCACGTTGACGTGCGGGCGCTCGTCCCGGGCACCATCATGGCCGTGTATTTCAAAGACGGCCAGATGGTCAAGAAGGGTGACCCGCTCTTCCTCATTGACCCCCGCACCTACCAGGCCGCTGTCGACCGTGCCGAAGCCCAGGTCGCAGCGGCAAAGGCGCGCGCGCAGTTTGTCACGCAAGACTATGCCCGGGCCCAGAAACTCCTTGCCGGCAACGCCATTTCCAAACGCGACTTTGACGACCGCGCCAACTCGTCTTTGGAAGCGGTGGCCAACGTCAAGGCAGCCGAGGCAGCGCTGGAGTCGGCGAAGGTCGACCTTGGCTACACCAAAATTGTTGCACCCGTCGACGGGCGCATGTCACGCGCCGAGCAGACCGTTGGCAACATCGTTGCCGCCGGGTTCAGTGCGCCGCCGCTGACGACGCTCGTCTCCATCGACCCGATTTACGCGGGCTTTGATGTGGACGAAGACACCTTCTTGCGCTACCTCAACAAGGGCGCGGGAGCGGAAGGACCGGTGCGGCTGGGGCTGGCCAACGAGCAGGGTTTTTCCCGCACCGGCAAAGTCGCCTCTGTCGACAACCAGCTCGACAGCACGGCCGGCACCATCCGTGTGCGCGCGGCGTTTGACAACAAGGATGCGACGCTGCTGCCTGGCATGTTCGCCCGCGTGGCGGTCGGTGGTGGCAGTTCGCATCCTGCCATTCTCATCGACGACCGCGCCGTGTCGACGGATCAGGCCAAGAAGTTCGTCTTGTTGCTCGACGAGAAGGACCACGCGCAGTACCGGGAAGTTGTCCTCGGCGCGACGGTCGACGGCCTCCGGATTGTTTCGTCGGGCCTGAAAGAAGGCGACCGCATCGTGGTCGAGGGTCTCCAGCGCGTCCACCCCGGTGACCCGGTCAAAGCCAAGACAGTGCCGATGACCGGCGAGTCTTCCGTGGCGGTGAGCCCGTGAACGCGGCGACTGCCCGAGGAACGCCCTGATGAACATCTCCCGGTTTTTCATCGACCGCCCCATCTTTGCCGGTGTGCTCTCCACACTCATCTTGCTGGCGGGCGTCATTGCCATGTTCCAGCTGCCCATCTCCGAGTATCCGGAAGTCGTACCCCCGACGGTCGTCGTCTACGCGTCTTACCCGGGCGCAAACCCGAAAGTCATTGCCGACACCGTCGCCGCCCCGCTCGAAGAGCAAATCAACGGGGTCGAAGGCATGCTTTACATGCAGTCGCAGGCGAGTTCTGACGGCAACATGGCACTGACGGTCACTTTCCGTCTCGGCGTTGACCCGGACAAGGCGCAGCAGCTGGTGCAAAACAGGGTCAACCAGGCCCTCCCCCGCCTGCCGCCCGACGTGCAGCTCCTCGGCCTGACAACCCTGAAATCGTCGCCGACGCTGACGATGGTCGTGCACCTGACCTCGCCGGATGGGCGTTACGACCAGACATACCTGCGTAACTATGCGCTCATCAACGTCAAAGAGCGCCTCGAGCGCATCCAGGGCGTGGGCCAGGTGGTCCCGAAAGGCTCAGGCGATTACGCGATGCGCATCTGGCTTGACCCCGGGAAACTGGCCGAGCGCGAACTGACGGCGTCAGATGTGACGGCGGCCATTCGCGAGCAAAACATTCCCGTGGCGGCTGGCGTCATCGGTGAGTCGCCGATGACAACGGAAGTGCCACTGCAACTGAGCATCAACACGCAAGGGCGGCTTCAGTCTGAAGAGGAGTTCGGCAACATCGTCGTCAAGAGCACCAAGGGGGCCGTCACGCACCTTCGTGATGTCGCCCGTGTTGAGCTTGGCGCGGCGGAGTTCGGGTCGCGTGCCCTGCTCGACAACAAGCAGGCGGCGTCGATGTGGATATTCCAGCTGCCCGGCGCAAATTCGCTCCAGGTCTCCCATGATGTGCGGGAGGCGATGGCCGACTTGCAAAAGGACATGCCGCCAGGGGTCGAGTACAACATCGTCTATGACCCAACCCTGTTTGTCCGCTCGAGCATCGAGGCGGTCATCCACACGCTGATTGAAGCCATCTGCCTCGTCGTGCTGGTCGTCATCGTCTTTCTCCAGACCTGGCGGGCGTCCCTCATTCCATTACTTGCCGTGCCAGTGTCGATTGTCGGCACGTTTTCCCTGCTGTTGCTGCTGGGATACTCCATCAATGCGCTGTCTTTGTTCGGGATGGTGCTGGCCATCGGCATCGTGGTCGATGACGCCATCGTGGTGGTTGAAAACGTCGAGCGGAACATCGAGTCCGGCCTGTCTGCGCGGGAAGCGACCTACCAGGCCATGAATGAGGTCAGCGGGCCAATTGTTGCCATTGCGCTGACGCTTGTGGCCGTGTTCGTGCCCCTTGCGTTCATGAATGGCCTGACCGGCCAGTTTTACAAGCAGTTTGCGATGACGATTGCGATATCGACCGTCATTTCCGCATTCAACTCCCTGACACTTTCGCCCGCGCTCGCCGCCCTCTTGCTCAAGGGGCGCGATGAGCCGAAAGACTGGCTCGCGCGCGGCATGGACCGTGTGCTCGGCCCCTTCTTCGTTCGGTTCAACAAGGTCTTTCACCGGGCGTCCGACGGCTATGGTCGCGGCGTATCCCGCGTCATCAGGCGCAAGGGCATGATGCTCGGTCTCTATGCCGTCTTGCTCGGACTGGCTGTGTTCGTCGGCCACATTGTTCCGGGTGGCTTCATTCCTGCCCAGGACAAGGACTACCTCATCTCCATTGCCCAGCTTCCGAATGGCGCGTCGCTGGACCGCACCGAGGCTGTGGTGCGGCAGATGGGGGAGATTGGCATGAAGCAGCCCGGCGTCGCCCATGCCGTCCAGCATCCCGGCTTGTCCATCAACGGCTTTGTGAATTCGTCGAATGCGGTGGTCATGTTCCTCTCCCTCAAGCCGTTTGCCGAACGGGGCGGCGCGGGCGAGTCGGCAGGTGAAATTGCTGCGGCCCTCAACAAGAAGTACGCGTCAATCAAGGGCGCATACATCGCCGTGTTCCCACCGCCGCCTATCCTTGGCCTTGGCACGCTTGGCGGATTCAAGTTCCAGATTGAAGACCGCGGCGCACAGGGCTACAGCGCGCTCAACGCAGCAACGAAGGCGTTTTTGGCCAAGGCAGCCAAGACCCCGGAACTTGGACCCTCGTTTACCAGCTACCAGATTGACGTGCCCCAACTCAAAGTCGATCTCGACCGGGAAAACGCCAAGCAGCTCGGCGTGGCCATCACGGATGTGTTCAACACGATGCAGGTTTATCTCGGCTCGCAGTACGTCAACGATTTCAATCGGCTCGGTCGCGTGTTTCAGGTGCGCGTGCAGGCTGACGCACCCTTCCGTGCGCACGCTGAAGACATCGGCTTGCTGAAAACGCGAAACAACGCCGGCGCGATGATTCCACTGTCGTCGCTGGTCAAAGTGACGACCACCTTTGGTCCGGAGAGCGTGGTCCGCTACAACGGGTACCTTGCCTCCGACATCAATGGAGGCCCGGCGCCGGGCTACTCATCGGGGCAGGCGCAGGCTGCAGTCGAGCGTATTGCAGCAGAGACATTGCCCCGCGGGTTCAAGCTCGAATGGACGGACTTGACCTACCAGCAAATCATCGCTGGCAACGCGTCCTTGCTGGTGTTTCCCGTGAGCCTTCTGCTGGTTTACCTCACCCTTGCTGCCCTGTACGAAAGCCTCACCCTGCCCCTTGCCGTCATCCTCATCGTGCCCATGAGCATTTTGTGCGCGCTGGCCGGCGTGTGGCTCAACCACGGCGACAACAATATCTTCACCCAGGTGGGGTTGATGGTTCTCGTTGGCCTTGCATGCAAAAACGCCATTCTCATCGTCGAGTTCGCACGCGAGCTCGAGATGCAAGGACGCAGCATTGTCGACGCTGCCATCGAGGCGAGCCGGCTGCGGCTGCGCCCCATCCTGATGACGTCCATTGCTTTCATCATGGGTGTGCTGCCGCTGATTCTCGCCTCGGGTCCGGGTTCTGAAATGCGCCACGCCATGGGCATCGCCGTATTCTTTGGCATGCTGGGTGTCACGTTCTTCGGTCTGGTGCTGACGCCGGTCTTTTACGTCCTGCTGCGGCGTGTGTCCGGCGGCAAGCGCCTCATCGACAAGCATGGCCACAACGCTCGGGTCATCGGCATCGATGACGCGGGTCCGGGAGGAGTGTGAGATGAAGCTGCCTTTCCCATGCTTGTTCGGTGGCGCGCTCATGGCCCTTGCCGGCTGCTCTCTGGCTCCGTCGTACACCGTGCCGGCCGTACCGTCGGCCACGGCTTTCAAGGAAACGTACCAGGGCGCCGAAGGGACGCTTTGGCAACAGGCCGTGCCGGCTGAAGCCATGGCACGCGGCCAGTGGTGGACCGTCTTTGGCGACGCAAGACTCAACGACCTCGAAGCGCGTGCCCGGCAGGCCAACCAGGACCTCGCTGCGGCCGCCGCCCGCGTGCGACAGGCGCGGGCCATCGAGCGGGTCGAGGATTCACCGCGCTTTCCGCAAATCAGTGCCGGCTTGAGTCCCACGCGCCAGCAGTACGCACCAGGGTCGCTTGGGGTACCCGACAACGCGCCCCGTCCGGCCGCCCAGACCGTGTGGCGCGCTCAGGGCACGGTGTCTTACGAAGTTGATCTCTTCGGCCGGGTGGCTTCAACGGTCCATGCAGCGCGCGCGGACACCGAAGAGAGCGAGGCGCTGTACCAGTCGGTGAAACTCGCCCTGCAGGCGGACGTGGCCGAGAACTACTTCAACCTGCGGGAACTCGATGCGGAGATGGCCGTTTTCCACCGGGCGGTGGACCTTCGCACGGAGGCACTGACGTTTGTCCAGCACCGGATGGACGCCGGTGACGTCAGCGACCTGGAAGTCGCCCAGGCCAAAGCGGAACTCGCTTCGGCACAATCGGACGCGATGACGGTCGAGCGCCAGCGTGCCGCATCCGAGCATGCGCTCGCGGTTCTCGTCGGCGAGTCGCCGTCGACCTTTGCCATGCCGCCCCAGCCGCTCGAGACCGTGTCCGTCTTCCTGCCACCCGGATTGCCGTCGTCGCTGCTTGAGCGGCGACCTGACATCTCTGCAGCGGAGCGGGCCATGGCTGCGGAAAACGCCCGCATCGGCATCGCCCGCGCCGCCTATTTTCCGTCTCTTGTCCTCACGGGTGCGGGCGGATACGAGTCGGGCAACTTCGGCGACCTTTTCAGGTGGTCGAGCCGCACATTCCTGCTTGGCCCCCTCGTCGGCACCTCACTGAACCTGCCGCTCATTGACGGGGGCGTCCGCAAGGGCAACCTCGCCAACGCGCACGCCCGGCTTGAGGAAAGTGTCGCCAGATACAGGCAGCAGGTGCTCGTCGCATTCCAGGAAGTCGAAGACAACCTCTCGAACCTTCGCATCCTCAGCGCACAGACCGGTGTGCAAAATGACGAGGTCAAGGCCTCCACGCGCGCGGCCGAACTGTCGCGCGTCCAATACGACGATGGATCCGTTGCCTATCTCAACGTTATCGACAGCGAGCGGGTGCAGTTGCAGGCCGAGCTGGTCGCCGTGCGACTGCGGGGTGCACGGGCAACATCGACCGTCAATCTTGTCCGCGCCCTCGGCGGCGGCTGGGACGGCTTTCCGCTCAACCCGACAGCGCCATTGGCCGACGCCCGGACATCGCCCCCGACGACGCCGGCCCCGTCGCCCTCAGACCCTGACGCCCGGTGACCGACACCCGGGCATGGAGCATTGCATGACCGAAACGTCCCTCGGCGACATCCTCCGCGCAACTCAAGCGTGCAAGACCGAAGACTGCCTGCGCGAACTCGAGCGCAGCGCGGTCGACCTCGGTCCGTGTGCCGAGCAGGACCTCGGCCTTGTGCGGGACTTTTTCGACCAGGCCAAAACGTGGTTTACGGGGCGCATCCTCGCCCATGCCGAGGTCAAGCCGGTATTTCTCGGCAACGGCCAAAACATGACCGTCGCCCTCATCCTGCAAACGTTTCGCTGGAACGCGGACTACGACATCCGCAGTGAAACGCATCCTTACAACCCCGTGTGGCGTCCGTTTGCCGCCTGGTGCGCCGAAAACGGACTGGTGCCTGAGCTCTACCGCTGCCGGGATGAAAAAGGGCGCGAGCACTGGTTTGTCCTGAAAGTCCAACCAGCCCCACTGCCGGGCCACGTGACCCCATGACTCCGTGAAGCCTTTCCACGCGCACGCAGAAGCCTGCGCGTGGCTTAACCGGCTTTCAGTTCGGGGCGGGCGGCAAGGTGAACATCGCAGCATTTGCCTTGACGAATGCTGTCAGGCTCATCGGCATGGAACCGGTGAGGCTTTCGACATCATTGCTCGAGCGGTCGTAGCGGTTGTTTTTGTGCAGTCCCGCCATTGTGGCCACGTGGCTGACGACGTGCGGTGGCATGCCGAAAGACGCCAGTTGTGCCTTCATCGCTTCAACCGGGACGTCAACGTAGGTAATGGTGCGACCAAGTGCTGCCGAAAATTCGGCGGCCACGGCGTTCATGTCCTGGGAGACGGGGCCAGTCAGGTGATAGGTCTGCCCAATGTGCGCGTCAGGATTGCCTGCTATGACTGCGATGGTGCGGGCCACATCAAATGCGGCAATCGCCGAGTTCTTGCCGGTGCCGAACGGCGCCATGATGCGGTCGGAGGCCACAATGCCCTTTGCAACTGGCGTAAACAGCCCTTCCATGAATGCGGTGGGCCGCACCTCAACGACGGGAAGGCCCGACCATGACAACACCTGCTCAAAGAGCCAGTGCTGCTTTTGCTGCGGGCTGTCGGTCGTGTTGAAGATGTCCATTTCATTGACGGTCATCTGGGAGAGGTTGATGAACGCCTTGACCCCGTGATGCCTTGCAACCGCCGCCACGTTGGTTGCCGCTTCAAGATAAGTGGGCGCAACCGACATGCCAAAGCAAACCCGGTCGACACCATCCATGGCCTTGTGCACGGCATTGATGTCCAGAAGGTCGCCCACGACGACTTCGGCGCCCATGTCACTGAGCAGCGCTGCGCGCTCGTCGTCAACGCGGACCTGCGCGCGGACGCGAAAGCCCTGGGCGAGCAACAACTCGGTCACCATGCGGCCGACGGAACCGATGCGGCCGGCTGCGCCGGTCACGAGGATGGGGGTCTGATGCTGTGTATTCATGGGTGGATGGCTTCAACTCAGGGAAGGACCGGGGTTTGCATCCCCCGGAAGGTACTCATGCCGGAAGACGTGTCAGGCCAGCATCAGGCGCGCCACATCAGCCGGCGCGTCGAGCTGTGGCCAGTGGCCGGTGGCAAGCGTCTTGAACGTCGCATTTTTGAGGTGCGGCATGAGGTCTTTGGCCACGCCGGGATTGAGATAGGCGTCGTAGTCACCCCAGATGAGCGACACCGGAACCGTGATGCCCGCCAGGCGCGCGATCTGCGCGGTGTTTCTGCCGACTTCAGGCAGCAGGTCGGCGGCGAGCTCGGCGAACGCTTCCCCCGAGCTGCGCTCGCCGAGGAAATTGTCATTGATGATGGATGCGGTCTTTGCCACAAAGCCTGGCTGCAGGTCCGCGGGCAGCGCATCGTGGAACATCTTCTGCTGGAACTTCAAAAGCCAGGCAAGCTGGGCGGGATCCGCCGCGATGGCACTGCTCAGCGCATTGAGGTTGGCGGTCGCAAACAGCATCACGAGTTCCGGCACGCGAATGTTGGACCCCGCCGCATAAAGGCTGTTGAGCAACACGACGCCCGCGACGCTCTCAGGCTGCTCGACTGCCAGATTGAGCGCGGCCGGGCCTGACGCGTCATGACCGACGGGCACAACGCCTCCGAGGTCGAGCTCGCGGACAACAGCCTTGAGGTCGCCGAGCTGTTGGGCAAACCCGTATTTGCCGCTGGCCCGGTCCGACTGGCCAAAGCCGAGAAAGTCAAACACGATGGTGCGGCGTCCGCCGGCGGCAAGCAGGGGTGCGAGCGCGTCGTAAATATGGTGATTGTCCGGGAATCCGTGCATGAGCACGAACGGGTCTCCACCGCCTGCGTAATCCTTGACGAAGAGGTTGCCGTTTTCGGTGGGGACGCGGTGTTCGGTCACGCTGGCTTGTTGGGTCGACATGGGCTTTCCTTCATCTTCTTTCTTTCAAAGCCGGTGATTCACCGACGGAATGCCTTGCATTACGCTGATACTATCAAGGCACCGGTTGTGTTCGTGTTACGCGCATCGATAGCGCCGTAATTGCAGTCGGAAACACGCCGCGTTGCCCCACCCTGCGTCATCATCAGATTGCCATTCAAGCCAAACCAAGGAGAGTTTCTGTGATCAAGCATGTATTCGTTGCCGTTGGCGACACTGAAAAGTCGTTTGCGTTTTACAAGCCCGTTTTGGCCACGCTCTCGGCGTCGCCACTGATGGAAGTCAAGGATCCGGACAGCGGCAAACTCGCAGCAGCCGGGTTTGGTGACCAGACCGGACCTTTTTTCTGGATTGGCGGCTCGGCGAGTGGTCCGGGTTACTGCCACGTCGCGTTTTCCGCCAGTTCCCGCGCTGAAGTGCGCGCATTCCACGAGGCGGCGCTTGCAGCCGGCGGGCGGGACAATGGTGCCCCGGGTCCGCGTCCGAAATACCATCCCGATTACTACGCCGCTTACATCCTCGACGTCGACGGMAACAACATCGAAGCGGCCTTCGTTGGTCCCGAGGCCTGAACCTCGCCTTCGTCTCCGGTCAAAGACGCGGCGGAACAAGGCCCGCCGCGTCTTCATTCGATCCCGGCGACCGCGGTCGCCCGGCTTGGAGACACCTCGCCCATGATGACGGGCGCAACCAGTGTCCAGCTGGCCAACGCACCGGCAGCGGCGACCAGGGCCGCTGCACCAAAGACCCACTGGTAGCCGCTTGCAAAGCTGTCGACCACGGCCGACATTGCCCCCGTCCCCAGCTGTGCCGCTGCATGCAGGTTTCCCGCCACCACTTCTCCTGTGGCAGCGCGCATTTGCTCATGCGAAAGACCCGGGAGAGCGTGGACGAGGGTGCTGGTCACCTTCTGGTAGAGCAAAGCACCCAAGGCTGCAAAACCCACGACGATGCCTGCAAAGCGCACCGTGCCGCCAACGCCGGCGGCCATGCCAGCGCGAGAGGGCGGAATGACGCTCAACCCGACCTTGGCCGTCTCACCGTTCAGTATCCCGGCACCAATGCCGGCGACCACCATCCACGCCATCATTGGTGCGGCATGGAAACTGGAGGCAAGCACTGCGAGCGCCGTCAGGCCGAGGCTCACCAATCCGAGGCCAATGGTCAGCAGAGCGCGGCCTGAAAAGCGATGGTCGAGGTAGCGGGAGACGATGCGGGGCACCACAAACAAAGGCAGTGCCATGGGCAACATCATCAGGCCTGCCGCGATGGGGGAAATACCCATGCCACCCTGGAAATACAGGGGCAAAAACGTGAGCATCGTCAGCAACGCTGCGGCATAGGTCAATCCCGCGAGGTTGGCACCGACGTAAGTCGGCACTTTGAAAAAGGCAAGGTCGAGCATCGGCCGCGCCTGCTTTTTTTCAACAACAATGAACGCGCCAAACAGGGCGACTGACCACGCCAGCGAAATCACGACGAGCCGGTCAGACCATCCGCGGTGGTTGCCCGAAATCAGGGCGTAGGTCAGCAGGAACAGGCTCGAGGCGAGCGTGGCAAATCCCCACCAGTCGAGCTTGGCGCTGTCGGGGTCTTTCGATTCGGGTACAGCAAACACGCTCAGCGCGAACATCACAGCGCCCACGGGCACATTGACGTAAAACGCCCATTCCCAGCCGAGGGTCTGCGTCAACACACCGCCCACAAGGGGGCCGAGGGTGATGCCAATGCCGATGACCGACCCCCAAAAGGCAAATGCAGCAGCCCTTCCCGGGCCCTGGAATCCTGCTGAAAGAAGCGCCAGTGCAGCGCTCAGCAGCAACGCAGCACCGCCCCCCTGGACCGCGCGTGCGCTATTGAGGATGGCTACCGTTGGCGATGCACCGCAGGCGAGAGAGGCCAATGTGAAGAGGGCAAGCCCGATAAGGAGGATGCGCTTTCGGCCATAGCGGTCGGCGAGYGCACCGGCGGGCATCACCAGTGCGGCAAACGGCAGTGTATAGGCGCTGATGACCCATTCGATGGACGCAAAATCCGCATGCAACGCGCGCGCAATCGACGGCAACGACACGGCAACGATGTTGCCGTCGAGATTGATCATGAACGACGGAACCGACACGCACAGCAAGAGCAACAGTCTGGACTGGCGCACAGTCTGTCCGGCATTCATGGTGCGGGTCCGTCAGACGGCTTCGTCGCGGAGCCGGTGCGGGGCGACAATGGTCCGGGTCAGGCCCGTGGCAACATCGTAGACCAGCCCCGAAACCATGAAGCCACCCGGCAACTGGCTCATGCCCTTCAACGTGGCGACGTCTTGCTCCACTGCGGCAACCGGGTCTGCGATGGCCATGTCCTTGAGGGCGTCTTCGGTGGTGTCGAGGTGTTTGGCAAGCAATGCCGGTGCATGCTCATAGCACCCGATGATTCCGCAATCGGTGTGGTGAAGCATGACCAGGTTCCAGCCTTCCCCGATGTCCTTGCCCTTCGACTGGGCCACGGTACGCAAGATGCCCATCGTTTCGATGAGGGCGCGGTTGATGCGGCCGCCGACATTGCGGATGACCACGGCCTCGCCAGGCTGAAGGTCGAAGATGTCGGCCGGATCCACCCGGGGGTCGACGCAGCCGATGATGACCGTACGCGCACTGGGGAGCATCTTGAGGTCATCGACAAAGCCGTTCTCGGCAAAGTCCTTGTTGCGCTCGAGCATGGTTTCGAGGAAGTCCATGGCGGTCTCTCATGTCGGGAATAGGCCCATCATGACCCCCGCCCTGCCCCGGCCGATTGTCTGCGCCATGCCGTTTTGCCCAAAAACACTGTCGGCCGCGACGGGCGACCCGGTCAGCTGCCGGGGTYGTCGACGCCAGCGAGTTCTCCGGCGATGAAGTCAACGAACGCCCGGGCAGCGAGGCGGGTGGACCGGCCAAGGGGAAAGTAGGCGTGCACCGGCAGCGACGCCATTGTCCAGTCGGGCAGCAACACGACGAGGGCGCCACGGTCGAGCTCCTCCTTGCAGGCCCATGACGTGGTGGATGTCAGCCCCAGACCACCTACCGCGGCCGCCAGAGCGCCTGCCGTGTCGTTCGACGACATCACCGGGTGCAAATCGACGTCTGCCACAACGCCGTCCCTTTCGAATTGCCAGGACGACACCTGCGACGCCGCAGGGCCGCCGATGACCCGGTGGCGGCAGATCTCCTCAGGACGCTCGGGAACGCCGTGGCGAGCCAGATAGGCGGGGGATGCGACCACCACGCGGCGCATGCGGCCAACGAGCCTTGCCGTGCCCGCTCCGTCCGGCAGGCTTCCCACCCGAATTCCCACATCGACCGCTTCACGCACCATGTCTTGCCACTGGTCGTCGAGCATGAAGTCAATGTGCAGCGCCGGGTGCGCCTCGGCAAAGAGCCACAGGCGGGGAATGACCACGCGGATGGCCATGGTCGACGGCATGCCAATCCGAAGCACACCGCGCAGCTCCCCGGTTTCCCGCACGCTGTTTTCCGCGTCTTCGAGCAAGGCGAGAATGGGCTCCATGCGCGAGAGGAACTCGAGGCCAGCTTCGGTCGGCTGCACCGCGCGTGTGGTACGGGACAACAGGCGCGCACCGAGTGACGCTTCAAGGTCAGCCACCATCCTCGATACCTGGGACTGGGCAAGACCGCTTTCGCGCGCGGCCGCCGAAAAGCTTCCGAGGCGGGCGACCCGGGTGTAGAGGCGAAGCGAAAGGATGTCTTTCATGTGATGGGGGTCCTGCGAAACGAGAAGACATGGAGGCGCAGCGGCGACGGATGACGTGCGTGCGAAGTGCATGCACGGCGTTTTCGACCGTCCGGCGTTGCCCATGCTGATTCAGGATAAGTCTTAGCCGGAATGCATGGCTACCGGCATTCGTCCGACGGGCGGATAGTTCTTCCATCGGATTCGCAACGCCCGTCCCGGGCAACCTTYCGGTTCGCGTCAGCCTCGCCACTTTGGCACCGGCGGCGCATCAACAACCCCCAACCAGGAAACCCTGTCATGTCCAAGAATGTCCTCATTGCTGGTGCAACCGGCGACACCGGCCGCGCTGCGGTTCGCGAATCCCTCGCTCTCGGTCTGAAAGTGCGCGCCATGGTGCGCAAGATTGACGACCGCTCGAATGCCTTGCAGTCACAAGGCGCCGAGATTGTGGTTGGTGACATGACCGACATCAATTCGCTTCGCACCGCCATGCAGGGTGTGGATGCAGCCTACTTCGTCTATCCCGTCCAGGAAGGCCTGATTGCCGCCACGGTCAACTTTGCCCAGGCGGCGAAGGAAGCCGGCGTGAAATACGTTCTCAACCTTTCCCAGCGCTCGGCCAACCGCGAGTCAACCAGCAATTCATGCCGTGACACGTACATCGCCGAACAGGTGTTTGACTGGTCGGGTGTGCCGGTTGTCCACCTTCGTCCCACCCTGTTTCTCGAATGGCTCCTTTATCCCTTCCAGCTTCCCTATATCCAGCAAGGCGTGCTTCGCATCCCCGCCGGCAAGGGTCGTCATTCGCCGATTGCCGCAGACGACCAGGGCCGAGTCATCGCAGCGTTGCTGAAAAACGCCGACGGCCACATTGGCGAGACCATCAACCTGTCGGGCCCGGTTGAAATGGACCACACGCAGATGGCTGCCGAACTGTCCGAGGCGCTTGGGCGCACGATTGTCTACCAGGACCTGCCTATCGACGAGTACTGCGATTCGCTCGCCAAGATGGGCGTGCCGAGCTACCCGGTCGAGCACTTCCGGGGCGCCATGGCCGACTACCAGACTGGCCACATGAGTGGCGCCGACAACAACGTCGAGATGCTCACGGGCCGTCCATCAATGACCGTCGGTGAGTTCGCCCGCCTCCACGCCGACCAGCTCAACGGCAAGTAAGCACCTGGACCGGCGCGAAGCTGCGCCGGTCCAGCCCCATTGTTTATGACCGGAGCAACACCGTGGATATCGTTGGATGTGTTGCCCTGGTCACAGCTGCCGAAGCGGGGCTGGGCCCCGTCTTTGCTGCGGAGCTGCTGGCTCGCGGCGCCAAGAAAGTCTATGTGGCAGCGACCGACACGGTTTTGTTGCGCGCATTGCTCAAGGGCGGCGACCGCAGGCTCGCTCCGCTGCCTCTTGACGTCACCGACCCCTATCAGGTGGCTGCAGCGGCGACAGTGGCTGGCGACGTGAGCCTGCTCATCAACAACGCGCACCAGGCGCCCACGCTGCGCCACTCCGGCCCACCGGACGTCGATGCCGCCCGTCTTGAGATGGAGGTCAACTACCTCGGCCTGCTCGACATGACGGCGCGATTTGCGCCGATCCTTGCCCACAACAACGGTGTGCTGGTCAACGTTTTGATGGCGTCCAACCGCATGTCTGCTGCTCATTCGCCGACGTATGCGGCGTCCCAGATGGCGGCGCGGTCGCTGACCCGCAGTGTCCGCGACAGTTTCGCGGCGCAGGAAACGCGAGTCATCGGCGTCCTGGCGCTGCCCCCGCCTTCCTTGCTCAACGCCCCCCTGTGGCCAGCCCCGCCGCCCCGCATCGTGGGCGACACCCTCGACGCCGTGGCAGCAGGCGCCAACGCGGACCTCTCGTCCTGGACCGATGTGCCATGGCCGGGTCGCAAAGCAGGCTGAGCGTCAACCCTTCTTGCCCGAACAACCGGGCGTTCAATTGAACCGACAGGAACAACCCGTGGACCTCATCTCGACCCTGCAAGATCGCAATGCCAGCTTCGCCGAAGACGGCTTCGTCTCCGAACTGAAGATGATGCCGTCGCTGAAGACCCTCATCATCAGCTGCCTCGACCCGCGTGTGGATCCCATGGACATCCTCAAGCTTCGGCCTGGTGAAGCGGCCGTGGTCCGCAACGTCGGCGGTCGCGTCAATCCTGCGTTGTTCGAGACGCTTGGCATGTTGCGCGCCCTGTCCCGTTCGCGGGGCAACGACCTCGGTCCCGGCTGGAACCTTGTCCTCTTGCAGCACACCGACTGTGGCATCAAGGGGTGCTACCACGAAGCGCCCGAGCTGGTAGCCAAGTACATGGGTGTAGACCACGCCGACCTCGAAGTGCTCGCCATCAACGACCCTTACAAGGCAGTGTCCATCGATATCGAGTCCCTCCGTGGCAATCCCGACATCTCGGGCCAAGCCACCGTTTCGGCCATGGTCTACGACGTCGCGACCGGCCGCGTCGACGTTATCGTCCCACCCGAAACGCTGCGCCCGGGCGAAGACTGAGGACCGAGGAAGGAAGGGAGGGCGTGAAACGCCTCCCTCACCTTGCCAGACTTTCGCCCATTGCATGACGAACGTCCTTTTTTGTGATTGGTGCCCTGTTGGTATGGATGGTTTGAACGCACCATCGGCGCGGTGAAATCACTCGCCCGACGCGTGTAGGTGCGATGCCCCATCGCACCTGCCGGTCGTCCCCAGCGCCCCACGGAGACTTCCGATGTTCCCTCCCCACCTTGCATTCCGCCGCCGCCCGATCTACCGCGCCGCACTCGCTGCACTTGCGCTCGCCGCCACCTGGTCTTTTTCCGCGTCTGCCAACAGTCCGCCGGTCGATACCAACACCATCGTGGGCAAGGTGATGGTCGGCTACCAGGGGTGGTTCCGCTGCCCTGGCGATGGCAGCCCCGACAACAACTGGCTCCACTGGTCCGGTTCCGAACCGAAGCCCGGCCATTTTTATCCCCCGAGCTACCCGGATGTGAGCGACTTCGGCGACGGACCCGCCCGTTGTCTCAACCCTTACATGACCGTCAACGGTGGTCCCGCTTACATCTTTTCGTCGTTCCCGCAGCAGACTGCCGACATCCACTTCCGCTGGATGCGCGAGTACAACATCGACGGTGCGCTCATGCAGCGCTTCATTGGAGAAGTTGCCGGCTACCGGACGGAGGATGAAGCCATTTTTCGCCATGCCATGAAGGCGGCCGAAGAAAACGGCCGGTCTTTCGCCATAGAGTACGACCTGTCGCACGGCGACATCACGGTCAATGGGCAATCGATTCCCTACTACTCACAAAGTGACGACGTCATTCTCAACGACATCGAGAGCGACTGGCTGCATCTGGTCAACGATGTCCACCTGACTGACAGCCCGGCCTACCAGAAAGAAAAGGGCAAGCCGCTCGTTTCCATCTGGGGGATTGGCATGATTGACGCGGGTGGCAAACCCCAGCGGCCCGAACTTGTCCACAAGATGATCCAGTGGTTCAAGACGGTGGCGCACGCTGAGGTGATGGGCGGTGTGGATCCGAACTGGCGCAGCATCACGCAACCGGGATGGGCGGAAGTGATTGCCGAACTCGACGTCGTCCAGCCCTGGACCGTGGGCGTCATCGACAACAAGCCGCCTCCGAACGGCGTTGAAGGGTGGCGGACCCGCAATCTCATCCCGGACAAGGCGGTGACGGACGCCAACAGGCAGCTGCTGATGCCGGTCCTCATCCCCGGCACCGCCGGCCGCAGGAGCGACGACACCGCCGACGACACGGGCACCGAGCGACGCGGCGGCCGACAGCTGTGGCAGGAAGTGGTCGCCGCACACGGTGCGGGCACGAATTTCATCAAGATTGCGATGTTCGACGAAATCAACGAGGGCACGCAGCTCATCAAGACGTCGCCGAGTGCAGCGACCTCGCCCGACCAGAGCACCTGGGTGAATCTTGACACCGACGGCTACAAGCTGYCGTCGGACTGGTATCTCCGCGTGATGTACGAGGCCGGCCGGGTGTTCCATGGCGAAGTGGAACCGTCAGACACCATGCCCACGGATCCAGGCCCGCTCGACCCGGCGCCGAGTTGCGGCGTGATGACGGCCAACCAGTCAGTGACGGTCGGCAACCCACTCCAGTCTTGCGACGGAACGGTGTCATTGACCCTTGCCACCAACGGTGAGGTGGCCGTGTATCAAAACGGCACCAGTCTCTATGCCGCCGGCACCGCTGGCACCAGGCCTGGCACGGCTGGCATGCAGGGGGACGGCAACTTCGTCGTGTACGACGCCAATGGCGTGCCGCGCTGGGCGACAGGCACGGCCGGTCATCCGGGTGCTTACTTCAACGTTCGAAACGACGGCACGACCCAGGTCGTGTACCAGGGTAACGTGATTTGGCACTACACGCCGTAAGGGAAAAGGGGTGCGCGGAGGGAACCTGCACACCCCTTCCCGGCTGAGCATCCACCGCAGTCAGGCGCGTCAGGCGCGTCAGGCGTCCGATCTCACCACGATTATTGGCTACCGCACAAGCGTGGACACCGACGAGCTGCTGGTCGTCGATGGACTCTTCGGTGTGACGGCCGGAGACGCCTCCCCCGAATTTGAATGACCGCCTTTTCCGGTGACCTCAGGCGGGGGACAGACGATGTCGGGCACCACGACGGCGCGCGTTTGGGTTGTATCGCCACACTTCGTGAGCTCGAGCAGATTTTTTGTATAGCCAATCTGTGCAAGCCCAAGCAAGGCCTGCAAAACATAAACCAGGAAGGTCACAAATGCAGAGCCCGCGGCGAAGCGAGCCCATGCGAGTGTCTTGCGGCCCTGGTCTGCCATGACAATCGTGGCCTCGCTCGCAGCGATGCTGGCACTACTCGCCTGCGCCGCGAGGTCTTCAATGTGCCGGCGCGAAAAGTCATCACGGACCTTTTCCCGCAACTCTTTTCGCAACCAGACCCGCGACGCATCCATCGACACTTCCAGATGGCGCCGGTAGGTAATGGCCGCCTGCTGAACGGCCCTTCGACCCATGCTTTCCGACATTTTCCCCAATGGACTGACGACAAGGGACGACCAGGTGTGGAGCGTCAGCGCGCGAATTGTTTTTTCGCGCTCATCGAAAACCAAAGTAACACGGTCCACCGCGCGGCCGCCGTCGCGGCTTGGCCAGCTGAAGGCATGGTCGACTCCAAGGACGTTGTCTTCCTTGAGAAGACGTCCGAAAAAACCTTTGAACGCCTTTTCGATCTGCCCAAAGTCCCYGACTGTTTCCGACGACCTCGCTTTTGAAACGAGCGGCTCAACCAGGTCCTTGAGCTCCCGCGCGGCTGATGTCACGCGCGTGTCGAAAGCTTCCTCCAGCACCTGCCTCAAGGTTGCCAGATGGGTTTCTTCCGGCAAGACAAGTTCGGTATCCAAGACAGAGGTCATGTCATTCCTTCCAGGGTCCGGCTGACCGGCCACCAGCCAGCACAAGGGCGGCAAGGGTCGCACGGCGGCCAGCCTGCATTCAACGAGGTAAATATGCCCGCTCTTTGCGCGTTTCAGGCAAAAATCCGGCCAACAAACAAGCGATTCCCGGCGTTCCCGTGGACACTTCCGCGTTGCGCGACGAAGCACGGCAGCGCATCCAGAAGTCCCGGCTACCTGTCGGGCGGCGAAGGACGCGACCAGCCAAGGCGCCGCTGACCTTCGCTTTTTCGAGAGTGCGCACAGGAACTTGTCGTGATTGAACTTTTTGGTGACCGCACCGGCAACTGTCTTCGGGTTGCGGTGACGTTTGAGGAAGCGGGCCTCGCCTACAGGACGCGCCGCGTCGCCCTTGGCCGTGGCCAGCACATGCAGCCGGCGTTCCTTGAGCTCAACCCAACGGGCAAAGTGCCGACCATGGTCGACACTTCAAACGGCACACCACTCGTCCTGTCCCAGTCCCTTGCCATCATGCTGTGGGCGTCGAGCAAAGGCACGACGCCCCTGATGCCGAAGGAAGGGACCCTGGCGCACGCCCACGCCATGGAACGTCTCTTCATGGTTGCCACTGACATGGTCGCCTTCTCGCAAGCCGCGTTCATGCTTCACCTGTCCGGACAGCGTCCGGGCTCGGCTTTGCTCAACGACATGGTTTTGTCGCGCCTCGACTGGCTCGAGCACATTGCCGACGCGTCACCATACCTGGCCGGCGACACGTTCACGCTCGCCGACATCTCCGCAGCGACGCTGATTGCCTCCATCCGGGGCAACGACCACTGGGTTACCCGTCCTCGCCTGTCCGAATGGTTCGCGCGCATTGCTGGCCGCGAAGGGTTTGTTCGCGGCATGCACGCTTTTGACGAGGGTGTCGCCGCCTGAGTTGCGCCGCCGAAGATCCTTGCGGTCTGGGGTCGCCGGTGCAATTGCTCCGCGGGCCTGACACCGGGCGCGAACCAGGGTTTTCATTTGTCGGCCGGGAGCGGGGCCCGTCAGCCACGAGCACCACGGACGATTCAAACGCGCTTCTCATTTTCTCAAAGGGCATAAAGGCCAGTTCGCTGCCTTCCTTTTCAAACTGATTCCAGTCGGCCGACCGTTCCCAGACCAGGGTCTTGCTACGTCGATGGCGTCCGTCATTGCGATACCCAGCCGCTTGATGGGGTCGCCGAAGAGGGTGCGAAACACCATCGTTCCCTTGACCCCGGCGATGGGTCATCTGACTTGTTCGCGTAGGTGACGGTCGAGTTCGTCTTCGAACTGTAGCGTCCGACCTGCGCGGCGACGGGAGCGTATTGCCTGGACACGAGGACAACAGCGACCGCGTGGTCGCGTTACCCCTGCTTCGCCTGCCCTTGCTCATCAACGCGTCAGAGGACCAATTCTTACACGACCCTGCCGCAGACCTGTGTCGAACACCCAAAAAAGAGCCGCTTCGGGGGGAAGCGGCACGGGGAAATCTGCGCCCGTCCCTGGGCGTTATTTTGATTGTTCAGGTCAAGTCCAAGGACTTAGAAGTCGTACGTCGCTGTCAGTCGTGCATAACGCGGGGTCTGGTAGTACTGGCCGACGTCGTAGTTGTTGAGCACCGTCTGCGGCGAGGACGCTTCGTACGTCGAGAACGAATTGAGCGGCTTGCGCTCGTTCGTCACATTGAAGACCGACAGGCCAAAGGCGAGCTTGCTGTCGAAGTACGCGGGGCGATAAGTCAACGCCAGATCGAGCTGCTTGTACCAGGGGTTGCGCTTGTCGCCCGGGTGCGACGGCTGGCCGTTGCAGTTGTGATACGCCGAACCGTAACCGAGGGGATCGGGTTTTGCCTGGCCGTCGAGGTAACCGAGGCAGGACTTCGGCGAGCCGGAAGCCAAACGCAGGTTGCCGGAAACAAGCCACTCGGGCGCAATCTGGTAGGCGCCGTAGGCCTTGAGCTGGTGGGTGCGGTCATTGGCCAGGAGGCCGTTGGCGTTTTCCATCAGCAACGCGGAGTCCCAGTCCTGGGTCTTGGAGATGTCCGTCTGACCGATGTCCGACTTGGTCTGGCCTTCCGTATTTCCGTAAGAGCGCGAGAACGTGTAGTCGATGCGGCCCTGCCACTTGCCGTCAAAGGGATGGTCGAGATACAGGTCGAGCGCGTAGTACGCGCGCTTGGCCTTGTCCGAAAAACCCCAGTCGGCCTCGCTCATCTGCACTTCGGTGCGACCCACGCCATTGGCGTTGGCGAGGCTGAAGGTATTGGTGAAGCCTGGGTTGAAGATGACGCAGCCGGGGATCGACACGGAAGCGGGGTCGATGCCCTCGGAAGCGAGCTTGTCGCCGATGAGACCGGTGTCGCACACGTCATCGATGGCAGTACGCAGCTTGCGCACCGTCACCTTTGCACCCGTGACCCAACCAGCCCCGAAGGTCTTGTCGAAGCCGAGGATGCCTTCGTCCTGGTACTGCGAGCGCAGGTCGCGTGCCGAGACGGACACCGGATCAATCGTCTGGCCATATTCGCCATCCGGGGACGCCGGGCCGTTGCTGCTGATTGATTTCAGACCAGTCGGGCGACCGAGACTGTCGATACCGGAATAGGTGAAGTACTCGTAGGTCAGCGTCGACGGGCTCGCACCACGGACTGCGACATTATTCGGCAGGGCGAGGTAGTAGCGACCGAGGTTGCCGTAGATCTTCAGCGACGAATCGCCGAAGACATCCCAGGAAGCGCCGAGGCGCGGAGCCCACTGCGCCTGGTTGTTGACGTAGGAGCGACCCTGATCATTGTAGTTCTTGAACCCGTCGTTGCGCACACCGACGCTCACCAGCACCTTGTCGGTGACCTGCCAGCGGTCCTCGATGTACTGGGCGCGCTGGTCGAGCGACATGTTCGTTACGCTCGAGAAGATGCGGCGGCTCACGTAGTAGCCGTCGCCACCAGGGGCGCCTGCGCCAAGTGCCGCGCTAATGGGTTTGTTCGGCGTGGCCGAGACACCATACCGCCAGTAATAGCCAGGTCCGCTGGTGGACGTGCCTTCATTCGTGCCCTTGTAGTGCATGTTGTCGATGCCACCGGCAAGGTGGTGGTCGCCAACGATCCACTCGAGGTCAAGGCGCAGCCCGTGCGTGTTGCTCCCAGCGCCCGGATCCTGGGAGTTGTTGTTCGAGTTCAGGTTCGAGATGGGGTTACCCCCGTTGAGTGCCGGGTTCTGGAGCTGCGGGTTCCAGATATACGGTTGCTGGTCAATGCCGGGTGTCGGATTTTGCAGGTAATCGGTCGTCCAGCCCTTGCCATAAGTCGCCGACAAGGTGATGTCATCGGTGATGTACGACGTGTACTTCGCAATGGCGTACTTCGACTCGAGCTTGGAGGTGTCGGCACTCGCACCCGTCTTTCCGGTCGTTTCCCGCGTGGCGTAGTCGTAGCCGGTGTACACGCCGCGCTGTTCGTCAGTGGAATGAATGCCCGTCAGTTCGAGGATGTTGGAGTCGTTGATGTTCCAGTCAAGTTTTGCGTAGTACTTCGGCAGGTTGTAGGTGTAGTTGTTGTTGGCGACCGGATTGGCCTCGCGTGTCGACGTGCTCGTGCCTTCGGATTTTTCGGCTTCCGCTGCGACAAAGAAAAAGAGCTTGTCTTTGACCAACGGACCACCCGCGTAGGCCGAGTAGGTCGTCGTCCACTTGCCGTTGTCTTTGCCGGAGCGATAGATGGAGCCGACTTCATCCGGCTCCTGATATCCGTAGCCGGCAGGAAGGGAGCGACGGCCGTAATACACGCTGCCCGGCGAAGACGAGGCAAACTTCGGCTCCCAAAGAACCTGGGCGCCAAAATGCCACTCATTGGTTCCGCGCTTGCCGACCTGCGAAATCACACCACCGTCGGAGCGGCCATACTTGGCGGAGTAGCCGCCCGTATAGACTTCCTGCTGGTCAATTGCACCGTAGGGCAAGCCGACACCGCCGAGGTTGCGGTAAGGGTCCGACGAATTGTAGCCATTGATGTAGTAAGCGTTCTCTGACGCACCCGACCCGCCGAACGACACCGTGCGGTAGCGGCCGTTGCCAAGGTTGCTCGAACCGGGAACTGCACCGGGCGCAAGGAGCGCGATGGCTTCGGCATTGCGGCCAAGTGGAAGGCGTGCAAGGGTTTCGGCGGTGACGACCGTGCGCGCATCCACCTGCGTGGTATCGATGGGCGGCAGCGTATTGGCGACAACAGTGACGGAGTCGAGCGACTGGGCAGCAGCGGCTGAAGCGCCACCGGCACCTGCGAACGAGACGTCGGTGCTACCGCCCACCTTGATTTGAATATTTTTGCGCGAATCGACGATGGCGCCGTCGCGCTTGAGACTGACCGTATAGCTACCCAGCGGCAGGTTTCCGAGGCGATAACGGCCGTCGGCATCGACCGCGGTTTCGCGGCTAAAGCCAGTATCGCTCGTGGCGACAACAGCTTCACCGGCAGCGGCCGGCACCTGACCGAAAATTGATCCAGTCGTTGCCTGCGCCAGCAAGGCAGGCGAAGCGGCAAGACTGACCAGCATGGCGGCGGCAAGCGCGGTCGGCCGCAGGGCACGACGGTAAGAAGCAACACTCATTGAAACACTCCCCAGTTCGACCTGAATGCAGGCCGGAATGTTGAACTTGGCGTAGATCGCCAATTTGGCCCGGCTTCCTGCAGGCACACTTGCACCTGCGCGCTCCCCCGAGCGCACAAAAGAAACAGGGATTTCTGTCGTCACGTGCCCTTTTTAACGGGACATTGACCGCACGACGAACGGGAAGTTATGGATCCACCGAGTGGCTGTCAACCAAATATTTACGAATTTCATCCAATCCTTCGAAATAAGGATTGGATTGCGACAAAATGACTTTTGAAGACAAAACCACGCTCGTACTTTCGCGAAGACGACACAACTTCGTTCAGAGCAGCGATGCTGACTTACACAAGCGCGCAACCGAAGCTTGCGTGCCCGGTGACATGCAGGTGGCCCGGAGCCGGTGCGCAGCGTCACGCCGAGAAAAAATCAGTGCGGCCCTTTGTCCAGGCAAACGTGGTTGACAGCAAGCGAGACCAGGTTAGATCTTGTGTCTTCGCTACCAGGAAACCTGCATGACCATCAATGAATTCTGGAAACACACCTTTTTGGCGGCCCTTGCCCGCTGCCCTGCTGAGGCAGCGCGGCATGAATCAGACCGCGCACTCCAGTTGTGCATCAGCCACTGGCACTCGGAACGCCAGCACTGGTCAGGCGTGCATTCGCTGTGGCAAGACCAGGGCGTTCAAACTGTGTTTCACCCGGTCGCTGGTCAGGGCGCATAGCCCAGAGCCAGTGCGCCGGCAACTGCCAGCACATGGTGACAAACCAGCCAATGTCCTGCGGTGGACTACCCGGGACAACAACCATCCAGGGCTAGGCAGGCTAGACATGCGCCGGCAACGGATGGCCAGCCGCGTCTTGACAGATGACTTCGCTGATGCGGACCTGGATCACGGGCGGGACGCCGGCAGGCCGTTCCGGCGGAACTAGATCCGAACTTTCCCATATCCCAATCCTTACAGGTGCGAATGCTTCCGGCGCGGAAACACGAAGGTGGGCTGCGTCTGGTCACCCATCTTGCCTGTGGCCATGGCTCCTTCGTCCAACTGTCTAAGAATCTGGTCAACGTGACCGGCGAGCACATCGCGGATGGCCGTATCCCACGCCTCCCGGGCGATGGCGTCGGACCATGCAAGGCTGAGGGCAGACACCGGATCGAGCTTGACGATGGCCCCGCCCTTGTTGAGAGCGCCAATGAAAACGCCCGCTGACATGCTTGCCTGTCCCAGCGCGCCCACAATCCAACCCGCCGAATCGACAACGAACTGCTGGGCGTCTGCCACGGTACAAAGACCGTGCACCGGGCCGATGTCTGCAGGGGACTTCCTTCGCGACTGCAGGTCATGCCTGCGGACGTCCGTGCGTTTTTTCTCCGCATGGAGCATCGGTTCGAGTTCGCCGGTGACAAACGACCAGCGAAGGCGGAGGTCAGCCATTGCTGGCCCCCCGGTCGACACGTGGCCTGCCAGCGCACTTCGCCACGAGTTCTCCGGTCCCCGGAACGCTTCGCTGAGTTTGCGCTCAATGGTGAGCTTGGAGACGCCGAGATAGGTCGCCACAGCCATGTCGCCCAGATAGGCATCGGGTGATACGGCGTCGAACAGGGCGCGAAACGACGCGTGCGACAACAGCACCGAGGCGCGGGAAACAGGGTCGGTCGGTTCTGGCAACCCGTACAGCTTCCGGATGGTGATGTCTGCTGCATGCCAAGGCGTGGGACGGCCTGAGGCCATGGTTTTTACCTCATCGATTGCGAAGGCGGCAAGGCGTCAGAAAGGCTTTGCATATACCACCGGCGAGAATCGTGGATTGCGTCATTGTCCGATTGCACCAAAGCAACAAAGTGTCCGAAAACCATTGCGGGTAACGCATCTCATATGGGCCGCGCATCGAACGGACAACCCCGACGAAAAAGCGAAAGCGAACACGCGACCGTTTACGCTTTGATCGGTGTCTCTTGCACACCGAAAGCCGACTGTGACTGAATTTGGCAGTTCTTTCAGTGTCGTGCCCCAGACAGCACAGCACGCTTGCAGCACGAACAAGACACGCCGCGCGATGATGATGTTTGTACACACGCGTTTTTTTGCGTTGCCAACCCATCGTGTGCGTTGCCGCACGAATGGCGGAAAAAGACTCGGTGACAATGTCGACCGCCCCATTTCGGGGCTTGTGCCGAGAGAACCCATGACCACGTCCCCCGTTACCCGACGCCTTGCCGCAGCGCTCAGCCTCTCGCTGACTGCGGTCAGCTCCCTTGCCAGCGCCGACTCGGCACCGGTCGACCCGTCGACGCTCGACGGAAAGATTCTCGTCGGCTACCAGGGGTGGTTTCGCTGCCCCGGTGATGGCAGCCCGGAGAGCAACTACTCCCACTGGACCGGCAGCACTCCGAGTGGAACCGACATTTATGTGACGAACTATCCCATCACGACCGAATGGAGCCCGGCGGGACGATGCCCGCTGGCGAAGCTGACCATCAATGGCGCGCCTGCTTATTTGTTTTCGTCTTTCCGCAAGGAGACCACCGACATCCATTTCCGCTGGATGAGGGAGTACGGCATCGACGGCGCGCTCATCCAGCGTTTTACCGGTGAGATCCCGAACTACAAAGCCGGCGATGACGCTGTGCTGCGCCATGCCATGGCGGCCGCGGAGGATAACCAGCGCACTTTTGCCGTCGAGTACGACCTCTCCCACGGCGGGTACTACGACGTTGTATCCGACGACCAGGTCATCGCCGACCTCTCCGCCGACTGGCAGTACCTGACCTCCCAGCTGCACATCACGGACAGTTCCGCTTACCAGCGCCAATCCGGCAAGCCGGTGGTTTCCCTCTGGGGTATGGGTTTTCCCAAGGACGGCAGCCATGTCCCGCGCGCTGCGCTTGGCGAGCGCATCATCCGCTGGTTCAAGGATGTCGCGCACGCCGAGGTGATGGTCGGAACACCGAACAACTGGGAAGACCCCAACCGTGGTGCGGATCCGGACTGGGCACGCGTACTGGCCGAAGCAGACATCATCCAGCCCTGGACCGTTGGCGCCTACAGCACGGTTGCCGGGGTCGACAACTGGAAGCAAACCAAGATTGTCCCGGACCTTGCCCTGACGGCCGCAAGCAAACAGCTCTACATGCCTGTGGCCATCCCGGGCTCATCCGGCCGGGACGCGACAACCAAGCTTGCCACCAACGACGCGCCACGCGTCGGCGGGCAGTTCCTGTGGGAGCAGGTGTACAACGCCAAGAGTGCTGGCGTGAAGTTCATCAAGATTGCCATGTTCGACGAGGTGAATGAAGGGACGGCACTTGTGAAGAACGCCCGCAACGCCAGTGAGGCACCCAGCCAGACCACGTGGATAAACCAGGACGCGGACGGGCTGTCCCTGCCGTCGGACTGGTATCTCCGGGTCGTGTGGAACGCGAGCCGGATGATGAAGGGCATCGACCCGCTTTCGCCTGTCGTGCCAACCGACCCGGGTCCGCTCGACCCAATGCCCGAGTGCGGAACGCTGACGGCAAACCAGAAAATCGACGCGACCCATCCGGTTTTTTCGTGCAGCAACCTGGTGCACGTTTCGCAAGATCCGAACGGGGACCTGGTCGTCTATCGCGGCACGCAAAAGCTCTACTCGAGCGGCACAGCGGGCTACGCCATTCCGACGACGGTGATGCAAGGTGACGGCAATCTCGTTGAGTACGACACCAATGGCGCCGCCCGCTGGGCCAGTGGCACTGCCGGACACCCGGGCGCTTGGTTCAATATTCGCAACGATGGCGTTGCACAGATTGTCTGGAAAGGCAGCGTCATCTGGTCAGCGGGTCCCTGACTGCACGCACGTGCGCGGACTGCAGCACCGGCCTGCCRCCTCCCTCCCTGTCGGTCGCTGGGAGGGAGACGGCCTGGGCGGCATCTTCGGCCAAAAGCCGTGTGGCCGAAGAGGCACTCCGCCCGAATGAGATTGTGGCGCATCACCAAGGGATGCTTTTTTGTCACTGCCTTGCGGAAGAAGCCTCGTGGTGGACGGCAACCGTCAAAGTTCCGGCGGACCAAGCGCCGCTCCCCGGAGCCCTGGCCAACCCCAGAAGACGATTGTTCGCGCAAGCCGGATTTCAGGGCGCTTTTGTTCCTGCACTCACCGCGGAACTGCTGCCCGCACCGGGATCTTTCACTGCTGCATCGGCATGCTTTCTGTGCATCCCGAGGCCCATGCTGCGCACCAAGAGGTCAACGAGCGCCGCAGCTGGACCGGGCCCTTGCGGGTCAACGGCCGCAGATGACCCGTCAGCCGGGCTGGCGGCTGTTCCTGCGCCGGCTGAAGCGGCTTTGGGGGGCGTTGCTGCACGCGGGGACACGGAGCTACCAGAAGCTGCGGCCGCGTCTTTGCAGTTGCCGTAGACGTCGGCGAAGCTGCCTCCCGTATCCCCTGCCGCTTCCTTGATGGCACTCATGTAGCGGTTGGTCACCTTCTCCGATAGCCGGGCCCGTTCGTCGGGAGACAGGTTGGCGATATCGCTGTCCTTCACTCCAGCGCCGTCGAGGAGCTTTTCGGCGGAACCAGAGCCAGAGAGCGTGTCGATGTTGTCGAGCATCCGCTGAATCTGACGTGTCATTGTCCCGCTCACGTTGGTGTCTTTGAGCGTCGAAAACTTCGACTTCACGGTCGCGTAGTCGGCCTGCGTCGGCACAATGGAGCACAGGTTTTGCGTATACATGAGCGTCCTTGAAAACACCGGACCAATCCGGCCCAGTCTTGTGGAAGCAAAACTCGCGCCAGGGCCAAGGTTGATACGAGATGCATCGGCAAGCCGCACGGCTGCCGGATGCTGCCATCGGTCACTCGCCACGGTGTCGGTCGCCCTGGGCCCACTGTTGCTGCTCACCAAACGACGCTTACACAGAACCCCGTCCGGCTACGGCGATCACATCACCCGGCAACATCGGGCAAGTGCGCTTTCTCGGCTTGGAGAAAAACAACACACTGTCCTGAATCCATCAACATTTGCAACGGCGCTTGCGCATGGTTGTCCGCGTGAGCACATTCCATCAGGCGCATGTCGCTGGGTTGCCCAAAGCGACTGGCTTGTCGCAAAAGTACTGAAAAACTGGTTTGGCCGCCGATTCCGGTCGCGGCCGTCCCCGCTTTCGAATAGCCCTGCAAAGGAACCGCGCCGTGCACCAGCTGTCTGACATGCCCTTCTTCGAGCACGCGGTGGAAGCAATGGCGAAGAGCGAAGGCAGGGTCAAGGTGGGTGCAGTCATCGTCCATGCCGGCAGGGTTGTTGCGACCGGGTCCCGGCGGAGCGGCATTCATGCCGAGCGCGATGCCTTCGAGCAGGCGAAGGCGCTTGGCGTGCCGCTGGCACAAGCGACGCTGTACACCACGCTCGAGCCTTGCGTCGAATTGACTCCCGACCAGCGCCAGGAAAGCTGCAGTGCGCTCATCATCCGTGAAGGCATCCGGGAGGTGGTCATCGGCAGGTATGACCCGAACCCACTGGTGACGAGAAGAGGCTGGCAAATGTTGCGGGATGCGGGCGTGCACCTGCGGGATTTTTCACAACCGTACCGAACGAAAATCGACGCCATCAACGGGCAGTTCATGGCGTGCATTGAGTCAGGTGTTGGGCCGACAGGGGGCGCGAAAGTGGATCACCGGGACGGAGCCCACTTCTGCGTCCGGTTTTCTGATGTTGACGCTCGCGAAATCGACATTGCTTGGAGCATCTGCAGCGGCACCGCAGTCTATGGCGTGGGCTTTGGTCCGGTCAGCGTGGCGCTTGCACGGTATGCCCAGGATTTTGATGAAATCGACGACCCGTCCGCGTTCGACTTTGGCCCCCACGCGCGCATCGGGACGAATGAAATCGGCATCTTCAAAGGCTCGGGCGGGTTTGTCCTCGTCCGGCCCACGGAGATAGCCAGCGGACCGGAGTACTGGTCAAAGGACTACTACGTCAAATTCCGCTTTTCGGTGCGCGCAGACGCCGTCGACCCGCCGCCATCCTGACGAACACCGCTACAATTCGGGCATGCAGACCCGCGAAGACCATATCCTGGACGTTGCCCAGATTGTCCGCGATGCCGCAGCGATGAACGACGCGGCATTGGCGGGAGACCTCGACGAAGCGCGCTTTCGCGCCCAGCTCATTGTCGGGAAGGCCGATGCGCTTGGGTTGCTCGACCTGGTTCTCGCCGCTGCGCATCTTCTCGAGGTGCTCGGGCCTGTGGGGTCGACGCCTAAGAGCGGTTATGGCGCGGGCATGCTCAGGGTCGCCAATGAGCTCGACAAAGTTGGGTTCGAGCCGTTGTAAGCGCGCGCCGTTTCATTCCATGGCCCTGCAATGCCATGTCGCTGCCATGAAGGCGTCCCATGTTCTCGGTGTGTGACCGCGACGTCGGC
Source organism: Luteibacter sp. P1_D3 (assembly GCF_056406135.1). Classification (NCBI taxonomy): domain Bacteria; kingdom Pseudomonadati; phylum Pseudomonadota; class Gammaproteobacteria; order Lysobacterales; family Rhodanobacteraceae; genus Luteibacter; species Luteibacter sp. P1_D3. The sequence continues at coordinate 57,731 of NZ_JBFUAT010000028.1, forward strand.
CGAACAGCCTACCGACACAACCGGACAGGATTGGTGGAGTCTGCGGAGGGGCGACCATCCTGAAACAACGACTGGCTGCCGCCGGTGCGCTGCTCGTTTCGCGACGTGCCTGCACGTCGCTGCGGGCACCCAGTCGCCAGGGCCTCGTCGCCATGTAAGGCCACCGATGCCGCAGTGGCTACCGACGCCACCAATCCCCTAAAGAGGATGACCGCTGCCAGGAACCAGACAACGCAGAGCAAGCCTCCAAAGGCGAAGCAATAAGCGGGAACGGTTATCTCAGTTGTAGCAGTCAGCGCACACCCATAGCGGTGACACCGGCACTTGAGGCCGTGGGGTCTTCACGGTGGCGGGCGTGATCAGCGTCGGTCACCCTTGCAGCAACCAAGAAAGTGCCCTTTACGAGGGGTATGACGATGACCATGACTACGAGTGCGGCGAATTGGAAAGCCCTGCCCCCCGGCCAATGGCGCCGCGCAATGAGGCCGGTGGAGACGACCGTGTGCCACAGGTCGTTGGGAATACGCGCGCGTTAAACCCGGGCATGCCGTGTCGCTCATGACCAAGCGGCGCGTGACACAGGTTCGTCGCACCGCATGAGACGCGGTTGTGTTCCCATGCATCGCAAGCTGGCGTCCTCAGGCCGGAAGACCCAGTCGCCTCTCGGGGGTGCTACGGCATCATCGTTTACGGCTTCGATATCGAATTGAACCTCCATAGCCAGGATCCCGCCCATGTCGTCTGACCACTACCGCCGAGCCATCGCCCAGAAGCAAAAAGACATGATTGGTGTTCAGCAGAAGAAAGCGGCGGAGCTAAAGAAGTTGTCCGACACGAACAAGCGCATTGTCAGCGCGGGTGAAGGGGCACGAAAGGCAACAAGCCCAAGTGCGCGCGATTCAAAAATGCGTGACGTCGCCCGTTACCAGCGAGATGCGGCGGGGTGCGAAACCAGGATTGCCGATTTCGAAAAGACCCTCGGCCAAATGCAGGGACGAATGGCAGACGACCAGCGCCGGTTGGCGCAGGAGGAAACCGCCGAAGCCCGGAAGAAGCTTCAAGACGAGCATAAGCGCGACCGTGAGCAGGCGCAACGAATGGCCGGAGTCGCCTCGACACTTCGCCACCACACTGCTCTTCATTTCCAGGCAGAGCAAGCCATTGCGAAACTTGCACAGCCCATGGCGCAGATTGTCGTCTTGTTTCTCGCATCGAATCCCATCGATCAGCATCAGCTCCAGCTCGACGAAGAGGCGAGAAGCATCGGACAGATGATCCGGAGTTCAAGACACCGGGACGTCGTCAAACTTGAAACGCGTTGGGCGCTCAGGAGCACAGACCTTGTCCAGGCGCTCAACGAATGCCAGCCCACCATCGTGCATTTCAGCGGGCATGGCAGCGAGGAGGACGAAATCGTATTCCAAACCGCATCGGGAATGACGAAGGTCGTCTCGAAAGAAGCGATTGTGCAGGTCCTCAAAACCGTCGCCGACGACATCCGCTTGGTGTTTTTCAACACCTGCCACTCGCATGGCCAGGCAGAAGCGGTCGTCGAGCACATCGAAGCTGCAATTGGGATGAACACGTCTATTGGGGACGAGGCCGCCCGCGTCTTCTCGTCAAACTTCTACTCGGCCATCGGCTTTGGGCATTCGGTGCAAAAAGCGTTCGACCAAGCGCGCGCAGCGCTCATGCTCGAGGGCATCGCTGAGCACGATACGCCGGCACTTTTTGTCCAGTCCGGACTTGAAGCAGCTGACCTCATTTTGGTTACCCCTGAACATCTTTGAGCCAAGGCAATGGGACCGTGTCGAGGAAGACGAGCCACATAGTGCCACCCAGCTCGATGACGAGGCTCCCGCGCCGTCGTCGGTGAACGCCCTCGTCCAGACGGTTGCTGTGCGACCGCATTGGCCTCAACCGCCATTTAATCAGAAAGCTAGTTAGCGACGCCCATCGCATCGATGCGAAACACCGACTCACCGTCCCCATCGAAAAATTCGAGGTAGCCGGGCATGCAGTCGTGCGCAAGGCAAGCAGCGAGGACTGCCACCATCGCGACCATCGCATCCGGCACTAGGTTGCTCCGAAGCAGAAACCCAATCCGGGAGATGTCGAGGTCGGCGCGGTCACGGACGCCACGCATCATCATCAGCGCAATGCGGCCGAAGCTGCCGGCGGCAAAGTCAAAGCCTGCGGAGTAACCCGGCGACACCTTGGCAAGGTTCCTATGCACCGACGCCTCCTCAAGTTCGGCGATGGCATCTTGCCGCTTGCCTTCAAAGCCGAAGGCGCCCCAGTAGATACCGAGCACGTCAGTGCCAAACGGTGCCGCCCTTACAAGGCCCAGATAGTGGTGCACCGCGTTGACAATTTTTGGCGAAGTCCCTTCAAGCCTTGCCCGCACCCGCAGCCAGACCGCGCCGACCTCCGCCCTGGTTTCCACAGGCAGGTCGTGGAGAGCAGCTTCAGACAGAATCGTGGTTGCAGCCGCCATGAAGTAGACGAACTGGTCATTCAAGCGGTCCTTGGGGGTGGCTCGGGAAACCGGGATGAGGCGGATGGCAGCGTGGAGTGAGGGGTACATGGCGGCAAGCTCGGCTGGGATGGGATGGGGAGACCACCCTAGCGATAACCCACCGCACGTCCAGGCCGGTGCGGCAGATTGCCCACCGCTGCGTTACATGTGACGCAGCGGCAGGGAATGTGGCCCGTTACATGTGACGCTTTGGCGGATCCCCAGAACGGTTTCGATTTTTCTCTTCCGGATGCGCCCCACGGCCGATTGCGGATTTACTTCACCCCGAACGTTGCGCACAGGCCGTCGTTGCGCAGAGGCAAGACGTGCATTCGTCCCGATGCAGCCAGCCCGTCGAGCAGCCC
>NZ_JBFUAT010000029.1:0-114545 GCF_056406135.1 Luteibacter sp. P1_D3
GGTTTACGCTGCATCCTGTGTGGGCGTGGGCTCGGGCAGCATGAAGTGGAGCGAAGAGGAACTGAAGGCCCTCGAGGTCGGCGTGGTGGGTGGATTTGCCCGAGGTTGCCATGACGCGGGTATTGCTCACTTCGCCCTGCTGTCCGCCGTAGGAAGCACGCCGAAAAGCCGGTTTCGCTATGTGCGCGTCATGGGGTTGAAGGAGCAGGCCACTGAAGCGGTTGGCTTCCGGCGTCTCGCTATCTTTCGCCCCGGCATCATCGCCGGCAATGCTCACACGCCGGGCTATGTGGCCTGGCTGGGGCGCCTGATTCCGGGGCGGTTTGGCTCGGTCGATCAGGACGACATCGGGCGTGCGTTCGTCGCCGAGTTCGTCAACAACCCGACTGGGAGCGGCGTCGTGCATCTCGAGAACGAAGCGATGAGGCAAGCGTCAAAAGCGCTTCCATCTCGCGGCTAATCGACCAGTTCGATGCCCAGTCCATAAAGAAGGCCGGCGGCCTCAGTGCGTGTGAAGCGCGCACCCTTGACCTGGTTCTCCCGGATATCCATCACGTAGTTGGTCGCTTCGCTGAAGTCCGTGCCTTGCAGCTTCGTGGCGCCAAAGAGGCTTTCAGCGAAGTCGGAGTAGGTAAAGTTCGAGCGGGCGAAATCGCCCTGTCTGAAGTCGACGTTGCGAGCCTTGCACTCTTCCAGCACAAGCTCCTGGAGATTCAGGCCGAAGAACGATGTGTAGTTGACGATCGACTTGCGGAAGGCGAGTTTCGCCGGTGCCGCGTATCGCGGCCAGTCCGCGCGCGTCCAGTCGACGCCGATGACCTTGCACTCGTCAAACGCCACCGACTGAAACTTGCTGGCGTTGAGGTTCACATTGCTCAGGTCACACGACCGGAACGTGCATTCGATGAACTTGCAGTGGTCGAACTCGGCGTCGCTGAAGCTGCACTGGGTGAACGTGCACTCTTCGAAGGTCTTTCCGGCGATCGTACCTTCGGCATGGTCGAGCCCCCGGAAGGTCTTGAGGTAGTAGTCGTTCTCTTCACCGATCATGTCGCTCATGCGCCGATTGTGCCCATGGTTTTAGTCGCAGTCCTGATAGCCGCCGAGTGTGCCGCAATGCCGGCAGCGAAAGAGGTAGGCAGTCGGTGAGCCGTCTTTGTGTAGAGCGCGATAAAAGCGCTCCCAGTCGGGTCCTTCGAGCCCGGCATTTTCTCTGATGGCCCTGGCTGCGTCATCACCCATGGCGTCAAGCTCTTCGTAGCCCTGACGCCCCAGAAAGATCGCCGCATCGTTACAGTGAGTCCACCATTGCTCCTGTTGCCACCCGGCGAACCCAGGCGTGCGATAGGCGACTTCGCCGATCACGTCGGTCGGCACATGGTCCCATGCCCCATAGCCCCCAATCCCCGACTCATCGGCGAAGCAGGCCCCAAACTTCGCATGGGCCGTTCCATCCGAGATGCACCAGGGGCACAGGCTGTCCTGATACTCCCCAATGGCGTAAACGGGGCCGCTGTAGATATATCCACGTACTTGCTCGCAGCACTTACAACGATTGTCCGATACACGGATGCTGCCGGTGGCGACGGCACCGGGGTGATAGCGAAAATGGGGAAGTGTGTTCAACACGATTCACTCACGGCAAGCGGGCTTAACGTCGTCGACTCATGCTGCGTCCCAACATGTGAATCGGCTTGGGGGCATTGGTCGGAAGTGTACTTGCGCTGCTACGCTTTGCCATCCAGCGACCAGGACGAGGACGGCTCCGTTGAAAACGATCGGGATGCTCGGCGGCATGTCTGCTACTTCCACGCAGATCTACTACCGCGAACTATGTCGGCTAACGAGCGAGCGGCTGGGCGGGCTGCATTCGCCGGAGCTGCTCATCCGTTCGCTGGACTTTGCGGGCATCGAGGCCCTTCAGGCGGAAGGAAACTGGGATAGGGCAGGCGACATCCTTAACGCCGAGGCGATGGCCCTCCAGCACGGAGGTGCCGATTTTCTGATCCTGGCCACGAATACGATGCACAAGCTGGCGGACAGGATGATGCAGGGTTTGTCCCTTCCGTTGCTGCATATTGCCGACGCCACGGCGGCGGTCGTACGAGGAAAGGGCTTGCATCGTCCGGGGCTCATCGCCACGGCCTTCACCATGGAGCAGTCGTTCTATCTGGATCGCTTGATAGCGGCAGGTCTCGATCCGATCGTCCCCGACGCCGTCGATCGTGCCGATGCGCACCGGATCATCTACGAGGAGCTTTGCCGCGGTGTCACTACGCCCGAGAGCGAGGCTCGGTTCGTCGCCATCGCTGAGCGGCTTGTGGAGCGGGGTGCAGACGCGATGATCCTGGGGTGTACCGAGGTTGGCATGCTGCTGAGCGAGGGCAATGTGTCCGTGCCGGTGTTCGACACGACCCTGATTCATTGCGAAGCTGCGCTGGATTTCGCTGGAGTGACTCATGACTAAAGTAAAAGTTGCCGGGTTCGGTGTCTCGCTTGACGGTTTCGCCGCCGGCATCGACCAGAGTCTGGAGAACCCGCTAGGCGTGCGAGGCCCGGAGCTTTTCCAGTGGTTTTTCCCTACACAGTCGTTTCGCCAGATGCAGGGGAAAGAGGGCGGTGAAACCGGGCCGGACGACGACTTCGCAAGACGGGCGATGGCCGGCTTCGGTGCCTTCATCCTCGGTCGCAATATGTTTGGACCGATTCGTGGCGAATGGCCTGACGACCAGTGGAAGGGCTGGTGGGGCGACAACCCGCCGTATCACGCGCCAACCTTCATATTGACGCACTACCCGCGGCCGCCCATTGAGATGGAAGGCGGAACCACGTTCTACTTCGTCTCGGAAGGGATCGAGGTCGCGCTGCAACAGGCGCGCGAGGCCGCTGGTGGCAAGGACATCAAGATCGGCGGCGGCGCGGAGACGGTCAGGCAATATGTGCAGGCCGGCCACGTGGATGAGATCCACCTGGCATTTGCTCCCGTCGTACTTGGCGAGGGCGAGTCGCTTTTCAGCGGGCTTGATCTGCGTGCGCTGGGCTACCGGACCGTGGAGCATGTTCCGACGGAGCGGGCTACGCACATTGTGCTGGCGAAGTAGAGGGTGCGGGACGGCCGCGGTGCGGGAAAGGCATTTGGCGTTCGGGAAATCACCAGATGCCAAGGTCATGCGTCAAAACGACCAGGAGCGCACCCCCGACCAGCACGACGATCGGCCAATAGTCGCGGAGAGCCTTTGCCCATCCGTTTTCCGCGACGGTACTTCCGAAGCCAAAGAGGTGCCACACCGCCGTGAGGAACATGAAGGCCATGACGGAGTAGGTGCAGGCCCATGTGTCACATCCCCTCCCTCGGAGTAGGGCACAGGTAACGGATGTCAGTAGCATTTGTGAGCGACTCCTTGCGATTTATCGGGCCGTGATCTTCGTCGGATTAGCGATAGATGTGTCACGAGCTTCCCAGTTTCAGAAAGACGAGCGAGGTGTCCGTGGTTTTCTTGATCTTAACGGGGCTCAACCTGGCCGACGCCATCGCGACCGCGCGGCGTTCCGAGTCGCCGGTCTGGGTCAATGCCGATCTGGTCGGGCCCGAGGAGGCGGCACAGCTTCGCGCTGACGGACTCAATCTCACGACCATCTCGCACTGGATAGATCCGATGGACCGCGCCGACGTCGACGATATGTTGGCGACGATGCGGGAGCATCATCCCGGTCACATGCTGGCTGTCGAGTGGCCTGTCTCCGGCAGCGAATCCCCCCTCTGAATTCGAAAAAACTCAGCCAGCCTGTATTCCCAAACGCAGGTCCATGCGTTTCAGCCGTCATGAGGGTTTCACGTCGGTATCGTTCTGTAATGATGGAGTGCGCATGGAAGACCTGAATATCGCGGAGATCCTGTCCGAGAGCGGGCGCGTGCGCTACCGATATACGCGTTATTTATCAGCCGACGGGACCGAATGGATTCGCCACGGCCGCTTCGAGGCCTACCACGTCAATGGCACGCTCTCGTCGGAAGGCACCTTCGTCGACGGGGTCGAACAGGGCGACTGGCGCGACTATCACCCGAACGGGCAACTCGCGGCGCAGGGCGTCTACAAAAATGGCGAAGCGATCGGCGATTGGCAGTTCTACGATCAGTATGGCGTCGTCCTGGACGATGGTGAAACGCCGTCATAGCGCCAAACGTGGACCAGGCGCGTCTTTCTGAACCCTAGATACAACAAAGCCCCGCATCGCTGCGGGGCTTCGTCTATAATTGGTGCCCAAGAGAGGACTCGAACCTCCACGGTTTTACCCGCTAGTACCTGAAACTAGTGCGTCTACCAATTCCGCCACCTGGGCAGGTGTCACTGAGCATCGCTGCCCCGTGAGCCGCGTAGATTAGGTAGGTCCGGGAAACTTGTCAACGATTTTGCACACAGGATGTGAAACTATTTCGCATCCACCTTCAAAGGTCCTTACGTGACGAAGAAAAACTCAGGTTCGGGAGCCGATCGCGGTCCCCGTAAACCCAAGGCCAGCCGCCCCGGCAAGGCGCTGGACAAGTATCGCGATCGCCCGGCAGCCGCCGTGGTCGATCCCCATGCCGACCGGGAGGCTGCGCTCTACGACCAGCCGATCCCCAGCCGCGAGGCCATCCTGGCGCTGCTCGACGACCGCGGTGAGCTGCTCTCGGAAGAGAGCATCGCCCACGCGCTGCGCCTGTTCACCGATTACGAGATCAATGCCCTGGGCAAGCGCCTGGGCGCGATGGTCCGTGACGGGCAGCTCCTGCGGAACCGCAAGGGCGACTACGCCCCGGCGCAGAAGCTCAGCCTGATCCCGGGCCGTGTCATCGCCAATGCCGAAGGCTACGGCTTCCTCCGTCCCGACGAGAGCGGTGAGGAAGACCTCTACCTCTCGCCCGCACAGATGCGCAGCGTGCTGCACGGTGACCGTGTGCTGGCCAGCGTGGTCGGCATCGATCGCCGCGGCCGTCGCCAGGGTGCGATCGTCGAGGTGCTCGAGCGCCGTTCGCCGCGCCTGGTCGGCCGGGTCGTCATCGAGAACGGCGTGACCCTGGTCGAGCCGGACGACCGCCGCCTGCATCAGAACATCATGATTCCCGCCGGCCGCGAGTCGGGGGCTAACTCCGGTGAGATCGTGGTCGTCGAGATCACCGATCCGCCGACCCCGCACCGGGGCCCGATGGGCACGATTCGCGCCGTGCTCGGCCAGCGCCTGCAGCCGTCGCTGGTGGTCGAGATGGCGATCGCCAGTCACGACCTGCCGCACGAGTTCCCGCAGCAGGTGGTTCGCCAGGCCGAAGAAGTCGAGCCGAAGGTCACCTCCGAGGAGCGGAAGGGTCGCGTCGACCTTCGCAAGCTGCCGCTGGTCACCATCGATGGCGACGACGCCCGTGACTTCGACGATGCGGTCTATGCCGAGCCACTGAAGGACGGCGGTTTCCGCCTCGTCGTGGCCATCGCGGACGTCTCGCATTACGTGCCGGTCGGCACGCCGCTGGACGTCGAAGGCTACAACCGCAGCACGTCCACGTACTTCCCCGGCTTCGTCGTGCCCATGCTGCCGGAGACGCTGTCGAACGGCATCTGCTCGCTCATGCCCAAGGTGGAACGCCTGTGCATGGTCTGCGACATGGAGATCGACGAGGACGGCGACGTCACGCGCTCGAAGTTCTACGACGCGGTGATGTTCTCGCACGCACGCCTCACCTATAACAAGGTGTGGCAGGCCGTCGGCGAGCGCAATGCCGATGTCCGCCAGGAAATCGCCGACGTGCTTCCGCACATCGAGTCCCTGCACCGCCTGTACAAGGTGATGGCCAAGGCGCGCAAGCGTCGTGGTGCGATCGATTTCGAAACGCCGGAAGTGAAGTTCCGCATCGGCCCGGCGGGTGACGTCGAATCGATGGGCGCCTCCGACCGTAACGACGCGCACAAGATGATCGAGGAATGCATGATCGCCGCGAACGTGCAGGCGGCGCGCTACCTCACCAAGCGCAAGATCCCCGCGCTGTATCGCGTGCATGCACCGCCGCCGGCCGAGAAGTACGAAGACCTCCTGCGCTTCCTCAAGGAGTTCAAGCTGAAGATGCCGCCGGCGGACGAAGTCACGCCCGCGGATTTCTCGGCTCTCCTTAAGCGCGTGCACGACCGTCCCGAAGCCGAGCTCATCCAGTCGGTGCTGCTGCGCTCGCAGAGCATGGCGATCTACCATCCGGAGAACCAGGGCCACTTCGGCCTGGCGCTGGATGCGTATGCGCACTTCACCTCGCCGATCCGTCGTTATCCCGATCTGCTCGTGCATCGCGCCATTCGTTATGCGCTGAGCAAGGGCAAGCCGGCCGATTACGTTTATAGCGACACGCAGATGGCGGCCATGGCCGTGCATTGTTCGCAGCGTGAGCGTCGTGCCGAAGAGGCCGAGCGCGATGTGGACGAGCGCTTCAAATGCGCGTGGATGGAAAAGCACGTCGGCGAGGAATTCGCCGGCACCATCACCGGCGTCACCTCGTTCGGTCTGTTCGTCGAGCTCGCGGCGTCGCGCGTGTCCGGCCTGGTGCATGTGTCGCAGCTGCCGAACGATTACTACAAGTTCGATCCTATTCGTCATCTGCTCAGTGGCGAGCGCACGGGTTCCACGTATCGTCTCGGCGACTACGTGAGCGTGCAGGTGCTTCGCGCCAGCCTGGAAGATCGCAAGATCGACTTCCGTCTGGTCGCGCGCCTGGCCCAGTTGCCGAAGCAGGCGCCCAAGGTCGAGGTCGCCGCACAGGTCGCCGAGAGCTCGGGCATGGCCAAGGCGGGTAAGGCCATTGGCCGCGCCGCGAAGAAGGCCATGGACAGCATCTTCGGCAAGAAGAAAACCAAGGCTGCGGTTGCGGTAGAAGCGCCCGCGGCGCATCATCCGGCCCCCGCGCCGGCATCGCGACGCCGCACGGCCGAGCCGGCAGCGAGCGAGCCGTCGTCGTCCCGGTCGCCGCGTCGTCGTTCCGCCGCGCAGGCACCGGTACACGAGCAGCCGGCCGGAAGGTCGACTGCCAAGAAGACCGCCACGAAGAAAACCGCCGTGACGAAGACGACGACACGGCAGGCGCCGGTCGCGACGTCGGATACACCGGCACCGGCCAAGAAATCGGCACGGCGTCGGTCGCGTAAACCCAGGAGCAAGCCAGAAGCATGAGTGAGTCGTGGATCGTAGGAATCAATCCGGTGGAGGGCGCCCTCGCCAACGACCCGGATCGTGTCCGTGAAGTTCTGATCGAACAGAACTCGAAGAACGCGCGCGTGGTCGAAATCGCCGCCCTGGCGCGCAAGCTCGGCATCATCCTGAAACCGGTGAGCAAGGAGCAGCTCGAGAAGCTTGGTGGCGAAGCCCGTCACCAGGGCGTTATCGCGCTTTACGACACGCCGCCGTTGCGTGACGAGAGCCATCTGCCGGCGCTTCTCGAAGCGGCGGGTGGCAACGCCTTCGTGCTGGTGCTCGACGGCGTGACCGATCCGCACAACCTGGGCGCCTGCCTGCGTAGTGCGGCGGCGGCAAACGTCACTGCGGTCGTGGTGCCGAAGGACCGTGCGGTCGGTATCACACCGACCGTTCGCCGTGCCTCGGCGGGCGGGGCCGACCTGATCCCGCTGATCGCCGTGACCAACCTGGCCCGCGCCCTGCGCATGCTCAAGGATGCCGGCGTGTGGATCACCGGTCTGGACGGCGACACCGACAAGTCGATCTACGACATCGATCTGAAGGGGCCGATCGCGCTGGTCATGGGTAGCGAGGGCGACGGTATGCGCCGTCTCACGCGCGACACCTGCGACTTCGTGGCGAAGATCCCGATGCCCGGCGGCATGGAGAGCCTGAATGTCTCCGTCGCCACCGGCGTGGTCCTGTTCGAGGCCCTGAGGCAGCGAGGAGCGAAACGATGAGCAGCATGATGTGGCATGACTGGGCCGGCCTGGTCGGCGTGGCACTGGTGTTGGTCGCGTTCTTCCTGCTCCAGGCTCACAAGCTCTCGGGGCAGGGCTATACCTATCAGGTGATGAACCTGGTCGGGGCCTTCGGCATCCTGCTTTCGTTGATCTTCGGCATGTTCAACCTGCCGGCCTTCCTGCAGGAAATGGCCTGGTTTCTGATCAGCGTCTACGGCATCGTCCGCGGCGTGAAGGCGCGCAAGGCGGCGGTGATTACCCCGGATAGCCTGCCCTGATCGTCGGGTCAGCGAGGGGTTACACACCCTCGGTACAATGGGTGCAGATCGGCGCAAGGCCGGTCTGCCCCTGGGGACGACCCCAGGGCGCGCAGCAACTCCGCGGGGACGACCCCGCTTCTGCGGAGCGACACCATGTACTGGTTCGTGCTTGTTCTGGCGGGTCTGTTCGAGATCGCCTGGGCCGTTGGCCTGAAATACACCGAGGGCTTTACCAAGCTCATTCCCAGCGTGCTTACCGGCACCGCGATGGTTATCAGCATCGTGCTGTTGGCGTATGCGACGAAAAAGTTGCCCTTGGGTACCGCTTATGCGGTGTGGACCGGCATCGGCGCGGTCGGCGCGGTGACGCTCGGGATCATCCTGTTCGGGGAGTCCGCGCAGCCTTTGCGGCTGCTTTGCGTCGGGTTGATCGTGGTCGGGATTCTTGGGTTGAAGCTGACGTCGTCTGTTTGATGATTCATCGGCGAAGGGGGCTCGCGATACCGCCAGGTACCGCGACACCCCTCACCGGCAAAATCAAAACTCCGGATTGGCCGTCGTATCTTTCTTGACGCGCGGTGCCACCAGCGGCTCGCCGTTCACCACGAACCAGACGTTCTCCGCGATGTTCGTCGCGTGATCGCCGATGCGCTCGATGTTCTTCGCCATGAACAACAGGTGCGTGCACGGAGTGATGTTGCGCGGGTCTTCCATCATGTAAGTGAGCAGGGCGCGGAACACCAGGGTGTATTCCTCGTCCAGGCGCGCGTCGGCTTTCCACACTTCGTAAGCGGCCTCGGCATCCTGTTCGTCGTACGCCTTGAGTACGTCGCGCAGCTCCTGGATGGCGAGCTCGGCGAGATTGGCCAGGCCGCCGACGACGGCGATGGGCGCCACGCGGCTGAGCGGAATCGACCGCTTGGCCACGTTCGCGGCATAGTCGCCGATACGCTCGATGTCCGCGGCAATGCGCAGCGCAGCGAACACGTTGCGCAGGTCGCCGGCGATCGGTGCGCGCAGGGCGAGCAGGCGAACCACGTCCTGGCTGATTTCCTGTTCGAGCGCGTCGATGGCGTCGTCATTGTCGACCACGCGCTGGGCAGCGCGCTCGTCGCGGCGTTCGACCACGTCGATGGCGGCTTCGAGCTGGGCGACGGCGAGCTCGCCCATCTTGACGATTTCGCGGGTGAGCCGCTTCAGTTCGTCGTCGTAGCTCTTGATGATGTGCTGGTGCGGAGTGTTCATCGCATGCCTCGAGGTGGGGGCTTAGCCGAAACGGCCGGTAATGTAGTCTTCGGTCTGCTTCTTGTTCGGCTTGGTGAAGATCTTTTCCGTCCGGTCGAACTCGATCAACTCACCCATGTACATGAAGGCGGTCATGTCCGAGCAGCGTGCGGCCTGCTGCATGTTGTGGGTGACGATGACGATGGTGAACTGGCTCTTCAGCTCTTCCACCAGCTGTTCGATACGGCTCGTGGCGATCGGATCGAGCGCGGAGGTCGGTTCGTCGAGCAGCAGCACTTCCGGCTTCAGCGCGATACCGCGGGCGATGCACAGGCGCTGCTGCTGACCGCCGGAGAGGCCGAGCGCGCTCTGCTTGAGCTTGTCCTTCACTTCGTCCCACAGCGCGGCGCCGCGCAGGGCCTGCTCGACGCGGCCTTCCATGTCCGTGCGATTGAGCTTCTCGTGGTGACGAATGCCGTAGGCGACGTTCTCGAAGATGGTCATCGGGAACGGGACCGGCTTCTGGAACACCATGCCGACCTTGCTGCGCAGGCGGTTGAGCGAGTACTTCGGGTCGAGGATGTTCTCGCCGTCGAGCACGATCTCGCCGCTGGCGCGCAGGTTCGGATAGATCGCGTAGATGCGATTGAAGATGCGCAGCAGGGTGGACTTGCCGCAGCCGGAGGGTCCGATGATGGCGGTGACCTTCTTCTCCGGCACATCCATCGCGATGCTCTTCAGCGCGTGGAACTCGCCGTAATGGAAGTTGAGGTCGCGCACGGTCATCTTCGCGGGGACCTGGCCGAGATCGACGCCAGACTCATGCGGTGAGGTGCCGAAACCCGGCTTGGAGGCGACTTCGTTCATGTTAGTCATGGGACACCTTGGAGCGCGAGAATACAAAGCGGGCGATGAGGCTGAGTGCGAGCACGAACATGGTCAGGACGAAGGCGCCGGCCCAGGCGAGGGTGTTGATATCCGGGCTCGGGTCCTTCGTGTATTCGTAAATGACCTGAGGCAGGCTCGGCATCTTGTCGATCGGGTTGAAGGTCATGAAGTTGTTGCCGAACGCCGTGAACAGCAGCGGCGCGGTTTCGCCGCTGATGCGGGCGAGGGCCAGCAACACACCGGTCACGATACCCGAGCGCGCGGCGCGGATCAGGATCTGCACGGTGAGCTTCCACTGCGGCACGCCGAGCGACAGCGCGGCTTCGCGCAGCGTACCCGGTACCAGGCGGAGCATTTCGTCGGTGGTGCGGACGATCACGGGCAGGGCGATCAGGGCCAGCGCGATGCCGCCGGCGATGCCGGAGAACGTCACGTCGCCGTTGGTCAGCCACTTCGACGGCAGCACGATGATCGTGTAGACGAACAAGCCCAGCACGATCGACGGCGCGGACAGCAGGATGTCGTTGAGGAAGCGGATGGTCGGCCCGAGCTTCGAGCGGCGCGAGTACTCAGCCAGCCAGGTACCCGCCATCACGCCGATCGGTGTGGCGATCAGGATGCCGAGCACGTTGAGGATCAGGCTGCCGACCATGGCGTTGGCCAGGCCACCTTCTTCGCGATAGGCGGTGATCTTGGTGAACAGGGCGGGCTTGAGGCCGGCGATGCCCTGGCTCAGCGTTTCCCAGAGGATCCAGGCCAGGAAGAGCAGGCCGATGCAGGTCGCGGCGACGCTCAGGATCATCGCGGCGATGTTCTTGATGCGGCGCGTGGTGTAGAGCGAGGCGGACATCAGGAGCCTTCCTTCGAAGCCAGGCGGCGAAGCATGAGGCGGGCGATCATCAGCACGATGAAGGTCACCACGAAGAGGAGGAAGGCGATCGCCATCAGCGCCGATTTCTGCAGGCCTTCGGCCTCACCGAACTGGTTGGCGATGGTCGAGGCGATCGAGCTGCCGGTTTCGAGGATGGACGGGGTGAACTTGAACGTGTTGCCGAGCACGAAGGCCACGGCCATGGTCTCGCCGAGCGCGCGGCCCAGGCCGAGGAAGATGCCGCCGATCACCGCCGTGCGGGTGTAGGGCACGACGATGTCCCAGACCACTTCCCACGTGCTGGAACCCAGTGCGTACGCGGATTCCTTCAGCCGGGTCGGCACGGTCTGGAAGACTTCGCGCATCACCGAGGAAATGAAGGGGATGATCATCACCGCGAGCACGAGACCCGCCGTGAGTACACCGGCACCGAAGAACGGGTATTCGCTGGAGAAGAACTTCGCGATGAACGGCACGTGCTGGACCAGCCACGAGACCTGGCCGTCCGGCGGGTCCGCGCTGAAGTTGTTCATCAGCCAGGGCTTGATCGTCGTGGCGACGAACGGCGCGAAGATGAAGAGGCCCCACATGCCGTAGATGATCGACGGGATGCCGGCGAGCAGTTCGATGGCGGAGCTGACCGGACCGCGCAACCAGCTGGGTGCGATCTCGGTAAGGAAGAGGGCGATGCCGAAGCTGACCGGCACGGCAAAGATCAGGGCGATGAGCGCCGTGGTGACGGTGCCCATGACGGGCACGAGCGCACCGTAACGGTTGTTGCTCGGGTCCCATTCGGAGCTGGTCAGGAAGCCCCAGCCGAAGGTGGCGAACGCATCGCGGCCGAGCCACAGGGTGGAGGCGGCGGCGCCGATCAGGGACACCAGGACGAGCAGTGCGCAGGCTTTGAGCAGCCCTCCGAACAGGCGGTCGTTGCGCGTATCCCTCGCGTTACGCGCCGCTTCCTCCGCACGCGCGGTGGTAGGGGCGTTGCTGCTGACGGTCGCATGCATGATGGGAACTTCCTGGGCCTATGCATAGTGTGGGTCGGCCCACCCAGGGCAACGTAGTCGAGCGAGGCGGCCTGCGACTGGCCGTTCTCCATGGACCACTTGAAGAAGTCGAAGGCGACCTTGGTGTGCGAGGCGTTCTTGGACTTCTTGTACATGATGATCCAGGTCGTCGCCGTGATCGGCCATGCCTGTTCACCCGGGGCATTGGTCATGATCAGGTTGAAGTCCTTGGCGTTCTTCCAGTCGGCCGTGGCAGCAGCGGCGGCAAACGTGTTGGCGCTCGGCTCGATCCACTTGCCAGCGGCGTTCTGCAGCTGGGTGTAGGAGATCGCGTTCTTCTTGGCGTAGGCGTATTCGACGTAACCGATCGAGCCCGGGATCTGGCGAACGTACTGCGAAACGCCTTCGTTACCCTTGCCGCCGACGCCGGCCGGCCACTCGACGGCCGTGCCGAACTTGACCTTGGACGCCCACTCCGGGCTGACCTTGGACAGGTAGTTGGTGAAGTTGAACGAGGTGCCCGAACCGTCCGAACGATGCACGACGGTGACCTTCACGTCCGGAATCTTCACGCCCGGGTTCAGGGCGGCGATGCGCGGATCGCTCCAGCGGGCGATCTTGCCCAGGTAGATGTCGGCGAGGAGGGCGCCGTCCAGCTTCAGCTGGCCAGCGGCCACGCCCTGCAGGTTGACGATGGGAACGATGCCGCCGACCACGGCCGGGAACTGGCCCAGGCCGAACTTGGCGAGATCTTCGGCGCTCATCGGGGCGTCGGAGGCGCCGAAGTCGATGGTGCCTTCCTTGATCTGGGCGATGCCTGCACCCGAACCGACGGACTGATAGTTCAGCTTATTGCCCGTCTTCTCGGCGTACGTGGCCGACCACTTGGAAAGAACGGGATAGACGAAGCTCGAGCCGGCGCCGGTGATGTCGGTGGCCTGAGCGGACATGCCGAACAGCGAAGCAGCGACCAACGCGGCGATGCAGAGTTTACGTGTGAACACGGAGTAGTCCCCTCGGAAGAATGAGTGTCAGGCGAAGCCCGCCCGGGGCTGTATTCCAGCCCTGCCGTGTTGCAATGAGACGTACTGAATGTTTCAACGGGATGACAGCCGCCTTTTTGCTGTCATATTCAGGAACTTACGAAACGCCTCAAACCGCGATCGGGGTCGTCTGGTCGCGCTCGAAGAGCTCCAGCCGGCGCCAGCGGTTGACGATTTCGCAGAATAGTTCGGCCGTGCGTTCGGCGTCGTAGATGGCCGAATGGGCTTCGCGGGTGTCGAAGGCGAGCCCGGCGGCGAGCACGGCCTTGCTCAGCACGGTCTGCCCGTAGGCCAGGCCACCGAGCGTAGCGGTGTCGAAGCAGCTGAAGGGATGGAACGGATTGCGCTTGTGGCCGACCCGTCGCACCGCCGCATTAAGGAAGGCGAGGTCGAACGCGGCGTTATGCCCGACCAGGACGGCGCGCTGGCATTCGGCAACCTTCACCGCCTCACGCACGGCATTGAAAATGTGGTCCAGCGCCTGGCGCTCGGGCAGGGCGCCACGGAAAGGGTGATCCGGATCGATGCCGGTCACTTCCAGGGAGCGGGGGTCGATGTTGGCGCCCGGGAAGGGCTCCACGTTCGCTGCCACGGCCGGCTGGGGCACGAGGAGGCCCGAGGGCTCCATCTTGACCGCGACCACGGCGATTTCCAGGAGCGCGTCCCGTTCGGAGTCGAAACCGCCGGTTTCGACATCCACGATCACGGGAAGGAAGCCCCTGAACCGCCCGGCGATGGCTGTGGCGGTGCTGTTACTCGTCGTATCCATGCCGCAAAGGATATCAGCCCGGGGCCGACTGAGGCGCTCGCGTTAAGCGGATGTGCGCGTGTCGTCGTTCTGTAACAAAAAAGGCATGGAACGGTAAAGCCGGCGGCTCATCCTTCGCGCCGTTGGCCCCGCTTGAGCTTTTTCGGACAGAAAGATCTCAAGAGGGGGACAGGGGAAAACACTTAATCCATACCTAGCGGAGAAATCCCATGCGTTCCAAGTTGCTCACGGTGGCTATCGCTGCCGGTCTGGGCGTGACGAGCTTCTCGGCCCTCGCCGCGACTTCCAAGTCGCCGCCGCAGCCGACTCGTGTCACGATCGACGCCGCCACCCTTCAGCAGCTGCAGGCTCAGCTCGCCGCCCTGCAGGCCCAGGTCTCCGACCTCCAGGCCAAGCAGGAAGCCCAGGCTGACGCCCAGGTCGAAACCGCCAAGGCCGTCAACGACGTCCAGGTCGCCGCGACCAAGCCGACCGAAGACCTCTCGAAGAAGCTCGATGCGCTGAACAAGATCGTCGATAACACGAAGATCGGCGGCACGATGTTCTTCGACGCGACCAATCAGGACCACAAGGAAGCGACGGGCGTCAACAGCCCGATCAAGAAGGACGGCCACGGTTCGACCAACGGCACCGGTTTCGACGTCAAGCGCTTCTACCTGACGGTCGACCACAAGTTCAACGACACCTGGTCGGCTAACCTGACCACCGACTTCAGCTACCAGTCGTCGATCTCGTCGACCAGCCTGTTCGTCAAGAAGGCCTACGTGCAGGGCAAGTTCGATCCGCTCTTCACCGTCCGCTTCGGTGCGGCCGACATGCCCTGGATCCCGTTCGTCGAGAAGTGGTACGGCTACCGCTACGTCGAGAACACCATCACCGACCGTTCGTTCGAAGGTGGTCGTAGCGGTGGTACCGCTACCGCCGGCGGCGTTGGCGCGTTCGGCAACTCGTCCGATTGGGGTGTCCACGCTCTCGGCGCGACGACGGGCGACAACTCGGTCAACTACCAGGTGTCCGTGGTCAACGGTCGCGGCTACCGCAACCTGAGCCGCTCGAAGACCGTCGATACGGAAGCCCGCTTCGGCTACTCGCCGATCGAACAGATGGTCATCGCCGTTGGCGGTTACTCCGGCAAGCGCGGCAACGAGACCGAAGGTGGTGCTCCGACCCGTACGGCGACCCGCGGCGACGCCCTTGTTGCCTGGCGCGACTCGAACTTCGGCGCAGGTGTGGAATATTTCCACTCCCAGAACTGGGACGACATCCTGAAATACGCCGGCACCGGTCCGGGCGTGGGCGCTGCGGCGGGCACGACCAAGGACAAGGCCGACGGTTACTCGGCATGGGCCGACTGGCACTTCTACGACCAGTGGGCTGTCTTCGCTCGCTACGACAACCTGGACTACAAGTACAACAACCTTGTCCAGGTCGAAGAGAAGATCAAGGACAAGTACTACAACGCCGGCGTCTCGTACGACGTGCTGAAGAATCTGAAGCTGGCCCTCGTCTACAAGCACAACAAGCTGGACGGCCCGGTCGCAACCCCGTACCACTACAAGACGAACGAAGTGGGTTTCTGGGGCATGCTGACCTTCTAACGAGCATCGGAACGGAGTTCTCCTCAAGGACGAATAAACGGCGGGCGCAAGCCCGCCGTTTTCTTTTTGTCGGCGGCTGGTAAGTCCGGCTGCCATGCTGGATTGCGAAACGTCTCAGTCCTCGATTCGCATCTGGACGGCCAAATGCTGAACCGATATCACCAGGCCGCAGTCGGAAAAATGTGGCCAATCTGTTGGTGCCCAACGGATTGCGCGATGCGGTGGCGCGAAGTCTGAATTTGCTGCGCCGCCGCACTTGCGATTGTCACAATGCCTCGCGTAGTTTCGGCCCATGGCAACGTCCTCGACATTCTTCCTGCGCCGCTTCGCGACCACGTTCTTCGTGTTCATCGCGTTGTTCGTCGCATGCATGGGTGTCCAGGCCTTGCCGTATGACGGCGACACAGGCCACGAGCCGGTCGCTGAGCACACGGTGGCGMCAGTCACCGATGACGGTTCCCCGTCAACCGACGACGGCGATCTGCCCTCGATCGAAGACAATAGCGGTGGCCTCGACGACACCTTCGACGTGCCTACCGAGCACGCATTGACCGTGCCGCGCCTTGCGGTCGGTGGTCACGGGCACAGGGTGCCGGCCCCGCACGCGCACCATCCCAACCTCGACCTGCGCCCGCCCATCGCCGCCTGATCGAAGCCGGCGTTCGCGTCCGCGCGCGCCCTGTAGCACCCAGCCCTTTCCCCGCGTGCCGACCTCTGTCGGTCGCCAGCGAGCGTGCGCGCTCGCTCCCTAATCCTCGCCAAAGAGAGAGCATCGCCATGGAACGTCTCATCCAGGGTTTCGAAGAATTCCGTCGTGACATGACCTCGGAGCACCGCGAACTGTTCGCGCGCCTTGCTTCCGGCCAGACGCCGCACACCATGTTCATCACCTGCGCGGATTCGCGCATCATGCCGGAGCTGATGTTCAACGCGCAGCCGGGTGACCTGTTTGTCTACCGCAACGTCGGCAATATCGTTCCGCCTTACGCCCAGCACGTCAGCGGCGTTGTCGCCGCCATCGAGTACGCGGTCACCGCGCTCAACGTGCAGCACATCGTCATCTGCGGCCATTCCGATTGCGGTGCGATGAAGGCCTTGCAGAACCCGGCCGCGCTCAAGGGCAAGCCGTCCGTCGAGCAGTGGCTGAAGCATGCCGACGTGGCGCGTTATGTCGTCGAGAAGAACCGTCCGACCATCCACGGTGCGGAAGGCCTGCGTTATCTCACCGAAGAGAACGTCGTCGGCCAGTTGGAAAACATGCGTACCTTGCCGGCTGTCGCCGCTGCGATGGCTAACGGCAGCCTGCGCATCCACGGCTGGATCTACGACATCGCGAACACGGAGATCACCGCCTTCGACCCGCTCGAAGGACGCTTCCGTCCGCTGGATTCGAGGGATGCAAACGTGCCTGATGCCACCCCGCATGCACGCTTCTCGACCCCGCTGCCGATCGCGTCCGCCGCTTAAGAACCAGGAAGCTTTTCATGCGCGCTTATTTTTCCCAGGGCCTCTTTGGCCGCGACCTCCTAGGATCGGTGGTCGTCTTTCTTGTCGCTCTGCCGCTGTGCATGGGTATCGCCATCGCGTCGGGCATGCCGCCCAGCGCAGGGCTGATCTCCGGCATTGTCGGTGGTCTCATCGTTGGCGCCATCGCCGGCTCGCCGCTGCAGGTCAGCGGGCCGGCAGCGGGTCTTGCGGTCCTGGTGTTCGAACTGGTGCGCGAGCACGGCGTGGCTGCCCTCGGCCCCGTCGTGCTACTGGCCGGCCTTATCCAGCTAGTCGCCGGGCTGTGCCGGGTGGGCGTGTGGTTTCGCATGACATCGCCGGCTGTCGTGGCCGGCATGTTGTCCGGTATCGGCATTCTCATCGTCGCCTCGCAGTCGCACGTGCTGCTCGATGCCATCCCCAAGGCGCGTGGCCTGGAAAACTTCGCCGCACTCCCTGCGGCGGCATGGGAATCGGTGACGGGCGCCGCTGAAGGGCAGGCACCAGCGGCGCTGATGGTCGGTGTCGCAACGATCGCCATCATGTTGCTCTGGGAGAAACTGCGGCCTGCCAAGCTGCGCTTCGTGCCCGGCGCCTTGCTTGCCGTGGTGGCGATGACCGCGGCGGCGCAGTTCGGTGGCTTCGACGTCAAGCGTGTCGACGTGCCGGCCAACCTGTTCGCGGCGGTCAGCCTGCCGAGCATGGGTAGCCTGTTCGGTCTGTTCGATTCCTCGCTGCTGGTTGCAGCGGTGACCTTCGCCTTCATCGCCAGTGCGGAGACCCTGCTCTCGGCGGCCGCGGTGGATCGCATGCACAACGGCGTTCGCACCAACTACGACCGCGAACTGACTGCCCAGGGCGTCGGCAATATGATCTGTGGCTTCCTCGGCGCCTTGCCGATGACCGGCGTGATCGTGCGCAGCGCGGCCAATGTCCAGGCAGGCTCGGCGACGCGCATGGCGTCGGTGATGCACGGCGCGTGGTTGCTGGCCTTCGTCATGCTGCTTCCGTGGCTGATGCGTATGACACCGGTGTCGTGCCTTGCCGGCATCCTCGTCTTTACCGGTGTAAAGATGGTCAACCCGAAGCAGATCAAGGATCTGGCGGCCTACGGTAAGGGTACGGCGGCGGTGTACGTGGCGACCACGGTGGCCATCGTCGCCACCGATCTGCTCACCGGCGTGATCGTCGGCTTCGGCCTGTCACTGTTCCGCCTTGCCTTGCTGTCGTCGAAGATGCGCATGGACGTGGAACACCATGACGAGCCGGGCAACGCGACGCTGCACATGGAAGGCTCGGCCACGTTCCTGAAGGTGCCGAGCATGGCGCGTACACTTGCCACGGTACCGCCGAACACCCGCCTGAGCGTCGTGATGGATCGCCTGCACCACGTGGACCAGGCGTCGCTGGAGCTGTTGCGCGAGTGGGGCCAGAACGCTTCCAAGCGTGGCTGCGAACTCATCGTCGACTGGAAGGAGCTGGGGCGACGCGTGGAGGGATCCCGCCAGGCAGCGTAGTCCCTGCCGCTCTGGTAGGAGCCGATTCATCGGCGAACAGGCGTCACCACGTAGACAGGCCTGATCGCCGATGAATCGGCTCCTACCGAGCAGGTACCCGAACGTTCAACATAACCGGCTTCACGCCGGTTTTGTTTTCTGCTTGTACGCGCAAAGATCGATGATCGCGCAGTTCGGGCATTCGGGCTTGCGCGCCTTGCAGACATAACGCCCGTGCAGGATCAGCCAGTGGTGTGCGTCCTGGATGAACTCCTTCGGGATTACTTTCTCCAGCTTGTCTTCCACCTTGCGAACGTCGGCACCCGGCGCCAGGCCGGTGCGGTTGGCGACGCGGAAAATATGCGTGTCGACGGCGATGGTCGGCTGGCCGAAGGCGGTGTTGAGCACGACGTTGGCTGTCTTTCGTCCCACGCCCGGCAGCTCTTCGAGGGCTTCCCGGGTCGTCGGGACCTCGCCGTCGTAGCGGTCGACGAGGATCTGGCTCATGGCGATCAGGTTCTTCGCCTTGTTGTTATAGAGCCCGATCGTGCTGATATAGGTCTTAAGCTTGTCGAGGCCCAGGTCGAGGATGGTCTGCGCGGTGTTGGCGACAGGAAACAGCTTGCGCGTGGCCTTGTTTACGCCGACGTCGGTGGCCTGGGCTGAGAGCGCGACGGCCGACAGCAGTTCGAACGGCGTCGTGTACTCGAGTTCGGTTTTCGGATGCGGATTCAGTTCGCGGAGACGACGGAACATCTCGACGATATCGGCCTTCTTCACGGGCTGTCCTTTTTGCGTGCTTTGGCGCGTGCGAGCGCTTCGAGCACGGCGTTGCGTGCCGTCGGCGCCGCGACATCGCTCTTGCTCACGGCAAGTTGCTCTTCGCGACGGGCGAGATCGCGCGCCAGTCGCGCCTCGCGACGCACGAAGCGGATACGGGCGGCATCGGCATGGCCGCGGTCGTCAGACTGGGCCAGTGGCATGGGATCCAGCGCGATGCAGTCGACGGGACAGGCCGGAACGCAAAGCTCACAGCCTGTGCAGAGATCGCTGATCACCGCATGCATCAGCTTCGCCGCACCGACGATCGCGTCGACTGGGCAGGCCTGGATGCACTTGGTACAGCCGATGCAGTCCGCCTCGACCACGCGTGCCAGGGTGCGCGGCTTTTCCACGCCGCGTGACGTATCCAGCGGGATAACGGGGCGGTCGAGCAGGGCGGCGAGGCGGGTGATGCCAATGCTGCCACCTGGCGGGCAACGGTCGATGTCCGCCTCGCCGGCCGCCATGGCGTCGGCGTAGGGACGACAGCCATGGAAGCCACACTGCTCGCATTGGGTCTGCGGGAGCAGGGCGTCGATCCGGTCGGCGAGCGTTGGCGTCATGGCTGGCGCGTTGCCGAACGTCGGATCAGCGGACGGTGGCGCCCGGCGCCGCGCCCTGGTCGGCGTCGAGCAGGAACAGGTCTGCGCCGCCGTCACCCGCGGAAAGGATCATGCCCTCCGAGAGGCCGAAACGCATCTTGCGCGGTGCCAGGTTGGCGATGAAGACGACGTTGCGACCCACGAGCTTCTCCGGCTCGCCATAGGCAGCGCGAATGCCCGAGAAGATCTGGCGCTTGCCCAGCGAGCCGCCGTCGAGTTCGAAGCGCAGCAGCTTGTCGGAGCCTTCGACGAACTCGCAGGCCAGCACCTTGCCGATGCGCAGGTCGAGCTTGGCGAAGTCGTCGATCGAAATGGTGGCGGTCGTATCGGCGGCGGGAGCGGTGTCGGTCATGGGCGGAGAGGCTTCTTTGGACTTGAACGGTTTCTTGGTGGCCGGCGCGTTGGCCCTGGCCTGCTCGGCGGGCGTCAGCGATTCCTTCGATCCTTCGACCATGGCTTCGATCTTCTTCGGATCGAGGCGGCCGAACAGCGGCGAGAACGCGTTGACGGTGTGGCCATGCAGCTCGCGACGTGCGTCGGCGAAGTCGCTGACGGGCGCGCCGAGGAAGGCTTCGGCCGCGGCAACGGTCGTCGGCAGGATCGGCTTGAGCATGCCGGACAGCAGGCGGAAGGCATTGATCGCGAACGAGCAGACCTGCTGCAGTTCGTCGCGGCGTGCCTCGTCCTTGGCGATGACCCAGGGTGCCTTGGCGGCGATGTAGCCGTTGACGGCATCGGACATGGCGACGAAGCGACGCGAGACTTCGGCGAAGTCATCCGCCTCGTAGACCGCTTCGATGCCGTCGTACTGGGCGAGCAAGTCGCGCCAGATGGCCTGGGCCTCGTCGTCGAAACGATCGGCCAGTTTGCCGGCGAAATAGGTGTGCAGGAATCCTGCGGTGCGGCTGGCGATGTTCGCCCACTTGCCGACGAGGTGCGAGTTGACGCGCTCCTCGAAGGACTTCAGGTCGAGGTCGACATCGACCGGCGTGGCACTGAGCATTGTGGCGAAGTAGTAACGCAGCGCTTCCGGGTCCAGGCCCGACGCAAGGTACGTACGCGCCTGGATGAAGGTGCCGCGCGACTTCGACATCTTCGCGCCGTTGACGGTCAGGTAGCCATTGACGTGCAGCGCCGTCGGCACGCGCATCTGCGCACCATGCAACATCGCCGGCCAGAACAGGCCGTGGAAGKTGATGATGTCCTTGCCGATGAAGTGGTGCATCTCGGCGGTGCTGTCGGTACCGAGGAAGTCGTCGAAGCGCAGGTCGGTGCGCGCGCACAGCGCCTTGAACGAGGCAAGGTAGCCCACCGGCGCGTCGAGCCACACGTAGAAGAACTTGCCGGGCGCATCCGGAATCGGGAAGCCGAAGTAGGGCGCGTCACGGGAGATGTCCCAGTCGCGCAGGCCGCCATCGAGCCACTCGGCGAGCTTGGCCGAAACACTGCTGTGAGCCACGGCCTTGCCGCCGGTCAGCTTGCCGGCGAACCAGTCGCGCAGCAGCTGCTCGAACTTGCCCAGTTCGAAGAAGTAGTGCTCGGAGTCGCGCAGGATCGGCGTCGCGCCCGACATCACCGAATACGGATTGATCAGGTCGGTCGGCGCATAGGTCGCGCCGCAGTTCTCGCAGTTGTCGCCGTACTGGTCGGGCGTGCCACAGTTCGGACAGGTGCCCTTGATGTAGCGGTCCGGCAGGAACATGTCGCGCTCGGGATCGTACAGCTGCTGGATATCGCGACGGGCAATGTAGCCAGCGTCGCGCAGGCGCGTGTAGATCGAGGTCGCGAGTTCGCGATTCTCGGGCGAGTGCGTCGTGTGGTACTGGTCATAGCTGAAGTGGAAGTCGGTGAAGTCCGCTTCGTGACCCGCGCGGATGGCCGCGATGTAGTCCTCGGGGCTCTTACCGACCTTCTCGGCGGCCAGCATGATCGGCGTGCCGTGGGCATCTTCGCCGGCGACATACCAGACCTCGTTACCCTGCATTCGCTGCGCGCGCGCCCAGATGTCGGCCTGGATATAGCCGAGCATGTGGCCCAGATGCAGCGGGCCATTAGCGTAGGGGAGGGCGTTCGTTACGAGTATGCGGCGGGCCATGATTCGCGCGGTCGGCTGATGGACCGGGGATTATGGCACGGGCAGGTGCCTGCCTTTGTAGGAGCCGATTTATCGGCGATTGGCCTTCCGGCGTCTCCGCTCCGTTGGCTTTTCGCCGATGAATCGGCTCCTACACGAAGCACGCGTAGCTGTTACTCGGCCCGGACCCACTCCTGGCTGCGGCCGAGCAGCGAGAAGCCGATGTAGCCGTGGACGTCGAGCTTGTTGCCGCCGTCGACCAGCTTGAGCGTGACTTTGTAGATCTTGCCCTTGGCCGGATCGAGGATCTGGCCGCCCGACCACTCGCCGTCGTCCTTCTTCAGGCCCCACATGATGGTCATGCCTTCGATGGGCTTGTTCTTGCGCTCGCCATCGCATTCGGAGCAGACCGGGTGCGGGCCATGGTCGGACTTGAGCACCTGGAGCACCTTGCCCTCGAGCAGGCCGCCGTTCTCGGTGATCTCCACGATGGACTTCACTTCGTGGGTCTTGTCGTCGATGGTCTTCCACTTGCCGACCGGTGTATCGGTGGCGGCCAGGGCGGGGAGGGCGCTCGCGGCGAAGGCGAGGGCAAAGGTGGTGCGGATCAGCGGCTTCATGTCTAGCGGAACTCCCCATACGGTCAGGTATGGCCGGAGCCTGACGAGGAGCATCGCGGTCGTCAAGCTGCATCGCGCCAGACGGCGGCGTGGAGGGAGCGCCCGGCGGGGGCGGGCAGGCACTGGCATAATGGGCGATCTTCGATTTTGCCCAAATCTCCCCATGACCCAGCCCACCGAAACCCTCGTACGCGGTCTGCTCGATCGCGTGATCGACCCTCATTCCGGGCAGGCGCTCGGCGCATCCATCCGCGCTGTCGGCGTGGACGGCAGCCGGGTGTCGGTCGATATTCAGCTCGGCTACCCGGCCGTGGGCTACGTCGAGCAGGCGGCCGCCGAG
Source organism: Luteibacter sp. P1_D3 (assembly GCF_056406135.1). Classification (NCBI taxonomy): domain Bacteria; kingdom Pseudomonadati; phylum Pseudomonadota; class Gammaproteobacteria; order Lysobacterales; family Rhodanobacteraceae; genus Luteibacter; species Luteibacter sp. P1_D3. The sequence continues at coordinate 23,034 of NZ_JBFUAT010000029.1, forward strand.
GCGAAAACCGCCCTGGAGGCGGATCCGGCCATCGATGCGGCGGCCGTCTCCGTGACCTGGCGCGTCCATGCCCACAAGGTCCAGGGCCAGCTCGCGCCGCTGCCGGGCGTCAAGAACATCATTGCCGTGGCTTCGGGCAAGGGTGGCGTGGGCAAGTCCACCGTCTCGGTGAACCTGGCCCTGGCCCTGGTTGCCGAGGGCGCCACGGTCGGCATCCTCGACGCCGATATCTATGGTCCCAGCCAGCCGCGCATGCTGGGCCTTAGCGGCAAGCCGAGCTCGCCGGATGGCAAGAGCATCGTCCCGATGCGCGCCCACGGCCTGCAGGCCATGTCGATCGGCGTGCTGATCGAGGAAGACACGCCGATGATCTGGCGCGGTCCCATGGTCACCCAGGCGCTGATGCAGCTGCTGACCGACACGCGCTGGGAGGAGCTCGACTACCTCATCATCGATCTGCCGCCCGGCACGGGCGACATCCAGCTGACCCTGTCGCAGAAGGTGCCCGTCTCCGGTGCCGTGATCGTCACCACGCCGCAGGACATCGCCCTGCTCGATGCCCGCAAGGCATTGGGCATGTTCCGCAAGGTCGAGGTGCCGGTGCTGGGCGTGGTCGAGAACATGGCCACGCATATCTGCTCGAACTGCGGCCACGAAGAGCACATCTTCGGTCAGGGCGGCGGCGCACGCATGGCCGCCGAAGCCGGCATCGCCTATCTGGGCGACCTGCCGCTGGATATCCGCATCCGTCAGCAGGCGGACGATGGCAAGCCGACCGTGGTGGCCATCCCCGATTCCGACCTGACGGCCCGCTACCGCGCCATTGCGCGCTCGACGGCCGCCCGGTTGTCGCTGCAAGCCCGTAACAAGGCCATTTCCTTTCCCAAGATCGTCATCCAGAACACGTAAGTGGCGTGTTCGACGGCGTTCCTATACCTTTCCGGCTCCAGCGAGGGAGATCATTAAGTGAGCATCAAGTCCGACAAGTGGATTCGCCGCATGGCTGCGGAGCACGGCATGATCGAGCCGTTCGCGCCTGGCCAGGTCAAGGAGCGCGACGGCCACCGTCTGGTGTCCTACGGCACCTCGAGCTACGGCTACGACGTCCGCTGCGCCGACGAGTTCAAGGTGTTCACGAACATCAACTCGACCATCGTCGACCCGAAGGCGTTCGACGAGCGCAGCTTTGTCGACGTGAAGTCCGATGTCTGCATCATCCCGCCGAATTCCTTCGCCCTGGCCCGTACGGTTGAGTACTTCCGTATCCCGCGCCAGGTGCTGACGATCTGCCTGGGCAAGAGCACGTATGCCCGCTGCGGCATCATCGTCAACGTGACGCCGCTCGAGCCGGAGTGGGAGGGTCATGTGACGCTGGAGTTCTCGAACACCACGCCGTTGCCGGCAAAGATCTACGCCAACGAGGGTGTCGCCCAGATGCTTTTCCTCGAGTCCGACGAGGAATGCGAAGTTTCTTACGCCGACCGCGGCGGCAAGTACCAGGGACAGCGCGGCGTCACCCTGCCGACCACCTGAACAACGCTTCACGTCGCAGACGCGCCCGACACGGGCGCGAGCTAAACTCGCCCTTTCCACGCCTGACTGATTCCACGGAGACACGCATGATCCGAGTTCCCACCCTGATGGCTCGCGCCGCCGCGGCGATTCTTCTCGCCAGCATGCTCGTGCTTGCCGGCTGCCACAGTGGCGTCTCGAAGACCGACCACATCGCCACGACGCAGGGTCAGTTCGACTACACCATCAAGGCGTACAAGAGCGGCCAGTTCGTCGTCGACGGCGCCGTGCTCTCGGCCGCCGACACCGGCAGCCACTTCGCCTACCTGAAGGACCAGGGCAAGCTGCCGAAGACCGTCCTCGTGCTGCCCAGCGACGACTCGAAGATCCGCGACAACCATCTCGGTTTCATGGCTCGCATGGCGCTGGATTACGGCTTTGCCGTGTACTACGACAAGAAAGGCGAACTGGTTCGCCTGAACGCCGTCGAGGCCGATGCACGTCAGCTGGAAGACACCCCGCAGAAGGGCACGCTGCCCGACCGCATGCAGGGTAAGGAAGCCTCCAGCAGCCCGTACGACACGCAGAACGGCGCCGGCGGCCAGCCTCAGCGCTAAGCGCCTGACTGCACGACAACGAGCCCTGCTTGCGACCGCGCTCCGCGGCTCGTAGCAGGGCTCGCTTCTTTGTGCAGGCCCCGATTTATTTGCAGGCCCCGATTTATCTGTGGGAACCGATTTGTCGGTAGGAGCCGATTTATCGGCGATAGGCCTCGCAGCGTCGCCGCTCCGTCGGTTTTTCGCCGATAAATCGGCTCCTACAGGTACGGCAACCTCAAGGGGTGCTTAGGCCCAGCTCTTGCCGCAGGGCCTCGGCGACGCGCTCCGCGTCGCCCCCGGCATAAGCCTCCGCCTTACCGAACCCCCACACCGGCCCCGGCCACGCGGCATCRCCTTCACGGCGGGCCACGACGTGCACGTGCAGCTGGCGCACGATATTGCCCAGCGCGCCGATATTGAGCTTGTCGCACGGCCCGAGTGCCCGAAGTGCCCGCCCGGCTGCATCGACCTCTCGCCAGAGCATGGCCCGCTCGTCGTCAGCTAAGTCGGACACCTCGACCAACCCAGCCCGGCGCGGCACCAGTACGAGCCACGCATAGCGGCTATCGCGCATGAGCAGCACGCGACTCAAGGGCAAGTCGCCGACGACGAGGGTGTCGCCGACGAGCCGGGCATCGAGTTCGAACGCGGCGCTCACGCCAGTTCGCGGGCGAAGAACGACAGCGTGCGCTCCCAGGCCAGTTTGGCGCTGGGTTCGTCGTAGCTGGCGCGTACGTCGCAGTTGAAGCCGTGGTCGGCCGGATACACCCAGGTATCCATCTCGGGCTTCAGTTCGCGATGCTTCTCCACCATTTCCGGCGGGATCGAATGGTCGCGTTCGCCGAAATGGAAGATGACATTGGCCTTGGCCGGCTCGGTCAGGAAGGGCAGGTTGCGCGAGCCGTAGTAGCTGGAGGAGGGCAGGCCGAGCCGCAGGGCGGCCAGCGCGGCCACGGTGCCGCCCCAGCAGTAACCGACCGTACCCACCTTGACCTTGTACTGGTCGGCGATGAGCGCCGCCGCGATGCCCACGTCCTGGAGGGGACGGAGCAGACCCAGCTCGCCGATATATTTCACGCCCTTCTGCATGCCGTCCTGGTCGTAGCCCAGTTCCACGCCCTTCTGTACCGGGTCGAACAGGGCGGGGGCGATGGCCACATAACCCTCGGCGGCGAAGCGGTCGGCCACGCTGCGGATGTGAGCATTGACCCCGAAGATCTCCTGGATCACGACGACACCGCCCTTGGGCTTGCCCTCGGGCTCGGCCAGGTAGGCGTCCATGCTCTCGTGGGGGCGGGAGGTATCGAGGATTAGCGTGCGGCCCATGGGGTGGGTCTCCGTCGGCAGTGAGAAAGGGATCCCAAGCGTAACCGGCTTTCCCATCCCCGGTACCCATGGCAATGTTCCAGGCCGCTCCTAAAGTCGGTTTCGTCAGCCTCGGCCGACCCTGGGCTACGGTATCTGTACGGCGCCGCCTGCCACACGCATTTCCAGAAGCGATTCGAAGTCGGCATCGCCTTTGCCAGGCAGAGGGCGATGAGCGAAGCTGCACACCTGTCATGTCCGATTTCGACCCAAGGCGGCATGGCGCAGAGGGTAGCCACCTGTCGGCGCGCCGCGCCGGCGTTCATGGATGACTGGAGAATTGCCACATGTCGATCACGTTTGTGCAGCGTCAGACACCTCGCTTCTTCGGGAAACTGGCGGTGCTTACGCTCGTTGTTTTTTCGATTCCGATCGTTTCGGCCGCTGAGTTAGCTACCGATAGTGCTTCCTGGGAAAACAACCTTCGCCCCGCGATCGTCGAGGCCGGCCGGCCCGTTCCGCACTGGTCGCTTCACGACCGGATGGCGTACTACCACATCCCCGGCGTTGCCGTCGCCGTGCTGCGCAATGGCAAGGTTTGGCAGGCGAAGGGGTACGGAATCCGGGAGGCTGGCACGAATGACAAAGTCGATGGCAATACGCTGTTTTCGGCTGGCTCGATCAGTAAGGTAGCAACGGCCGTCATGATCCTGCGCATGGTGCAGGCAGGGAAGCTGGACCTTGACCGCAACATCGATACCTACCTGACGAACTGGCATGTCCCGGTTACCAAGGACACGCTCCATCCCGACGTCACCCTGCGCATGCTGATGTCGCATACCTCCGGGTTCAACGTGGGCGGCTTCCCCGATTTCCTGCCTCAGGAGCAAGTGCCGACCTTGCTGCAAACGCTGGATGGTCTGCCGCCTGCCAAGCACCATGCCGTTCGACTTATCCACCCACCCGGCTCGCGCTACGCCTATTCCGGCGGGGGCATCGAGGTGGAGCAACAGTTGCTCGAAGACGTGACTCATACTGATTTTGCTACGGCAGCCCGCACCTGGCTGCTCGATCCGCTGCACATGCAGCGAAGCACGTTTGAGAGTCCGCTGTCTGCCTCACACGGCAACATCGCCAAGGCCCACGATGAACAAGGCCGGCTCATCGCGTTGCCGCGCGGGTGGCAGACGTTTCCCGAGCAGGCCGCTTCGGGACTTTGGACGAGCGCGAACGAGCTCGGTGCCATGGTTGCCACGCTGATCGAGAGCTATCAGGGGCATAACGGCTTCCTGTCGCGCACCCTTGCCACACAAATGATGAGTCCCGTCTCGCCCAGTCCCCAGGGACTTGGCCCGGAACTGCTGGGATCGGGTAACGGACGGGTGTTCTTCCACAGCGGCTCCAACGACAATTACCGCGCCTGGATGGAGGGCTATCTCGAGACGGGCGACGGATTCGTGATCCTGACCAATAGCCCGAACGGTGCCCGTTTGCGCCTGGAAATCAGGCATGCGTTGTCCGACATGATCGGTCAGGGAGTCGATCCCGTGTTGCATGCGGTCGCACTCGACCCCGCCGACGCCTCCTATGCGGACTACCAGGGTACGTATCGCATGGATGACAGCGTTCCTATGGATGTGCGCGGCCGGCTCGCCGATGATTTTGATACCAGTTCGTTGCAAATCACGATGTCCCACGGCAAGGCATCGATGCGAGTGCCGGGCGACGCTGACGTGCACCAGCTAGAGGCCCTGTCGCCTACACGCTTCGTCGATCCGGAATCCGAGTCCGTGCCTCTTATGCAGCTTGAGTTTCATCGCGACGCACTTGGAAAGGTCCGGGCCGTTAGCGTGGAAAGCGGCGATTATCGTGCCTACTATCGGCGCCAGTAGGATGAGCGAAGCTACGCACCTAATGACCGCTTTCGGCGCGAAGCGGACATTTCCGAATCCGGGGTTTCTGAACCAATGAGGCGGTGAAAAGTGAGCTTTGACCTATTCATGCAACGCTTCAAGTCCGGAGATTCCGCGGACGTGAGCCGAGTAAACGTTCTCGCTGCACTGCGGCGCCATAGCCTGGTCGCTGCTGACGGGTTCGGGTTCTACCTGGTTGATTTCCCGGATGGTTCTAGCGTTGAGTTCTCCGCCAAGGGGCTTGAAGGTGAAGGAATCTTCGCTGGGTGTGCGTTTCATGTCCGTGGCTTCTCGCAGAGCATTATCGAGTTCGTATTCGATGTTGCGAAGAGCGGAGACATGGTCGTATTGAACCCGCAGGGCAGCGGAGATGTCACCAACCCGGTCACAATCCTTACCGACGCGTCGCAGGCCGGAAACCTGCCTGCGGAATTGTTGCCAAACCCTGTCCTATGCACATCCAGCGAGCATCTGAGCGAGCTGTTCCGGGGCGGTTATGAGCACTGGCGGGCCTATCGCGATCAAGTAGTTGACGTGAATCCAGACCGGTAATGTCTTGGAGTGCCGATCTACAACACCAGCCTGGGCACGCGGCCCGTCGATAATTGCGTAAGACTTCGTCCAACATGCCCAGCTTCATAGTTTGTCTAGTGGCTGACAGTTTGTTCGAAGAATCGCTGGCGCTTTACAGTCGTGTGCCCGGAGCATCTAGGTGTCAATGGAGTTCAGGAGAGCGTGTTCTGGGTTACTGGTCTCGGTTTTTCTGCGGCCTGCCCGTGCGCGGGTTACAGTCTATGGTTTCGTTAGCCAGGGCACCTTTGCCCAAGCGAACTTCGGCGAGATTTGTGGAAAATCTAGAAAATTCAAGGGATAGTGCCGGCACGTCGCCCGAAATCGGGTTTGTTTCGTTAGGTTGCCCCTACGCTGCGGCATCTATACAGCGCCGCCTGCCACACGCATTTTTAGAAGCGAGTCGAAGTCGGCGTCACCCTTTGCTACGCAGAGGGCGATGAGCGAAGCTGCGCACCTTAAATGTCTGCTTTCGACCCACAGCGGACACAACTGATGGTCACGACGGACGCAGGGGGGGGGGAGGATGGAAACTCAGCTGGACGTTCGGTGCACCGATTGCCTAATCGGTTACCACGCGCCCTTTGAAAGGTTCGAACGATTGGCCGTGATCGAACAGGGTCCGACCTTCCTAATGCGTTGCACCTTGTGCGGTTCGCTGTGGAATGAAACGCTTCACGACGCTAGATTGCTTGCGGCATCGGAGGCGGCATCCATCTATTCGACTTCTAGTGTTAACTAGGTTCGCCTTCGATCCGTATCAGCCCTAAGCAAGGAGGCATTGCGCGTGCGTTCGATTCTCGAAAGCCCGGTCGATCCCGAGCGACTCAATCTGTTAAGTCGCCTAGTGGAGCGAGTCTACGCACTTCACGAAACCGCACACAGTTACGAGAATGAGCTCGTAGAACTGGGTGCGCTAGCTGGCTCCGCCGTGACGCCATTTCAGATTGATTGTGCCTTTGGCTCGGCGAGCCCGCGAAGCTTTGCACACGACTTGCTAGTGCGCTCAGTCGTTATTCCCAGTGACATTGGTCGCGCGGAGATGCTGGAGATGCTGCAACATCTTCTCCAGCCGAAGCGCAGCGAGCTACGACATGGATATTGGCTCGCCTGCCTCGCGCGGAGTACTGGTGACCAGAGGATCTCTGATCTCGTCTACTGGCCGGGCGAATATTTTAAAGACGGCGACAATAGTAGGGATATGAGCGCTGAAGCGATCCTGCGTGTCGCTGAAGCTAGTGGGCGTTCTGAAAACTGATTAGAAATGTCCGCTTTCGACCGATAGCGGAAAAGTTGCCGATCAAATAGCCGATCCTTAGGAGGGCACGTGAAAGAGTTTCTAGTCCTTCCGGAGAGTAAGCCCAACGAAGACGCCTTTGATCGCTATCCCGTCTGGTCTGAGCACTACGATTGGGACGAAATTGAAGACATCGAACGGTGGGGCCTGGATCGCGAGTACGTGCTCGACCTATTTTCGAAGAATTCTCCTGGGAATGAGCATTACGTCTACACAATGCTTGAATCGAATCCGTTCCCGCCGCGCATGCGCATATTCGTCCGCGCCAAGGTCCGGACCTCCGATGGGCGGCGATTGAAGGGGTATGTGATGAACGATGACGGATATGTTCTGACCGTATTCCATGGGGGAAAAACCTTCCCCTTCAGTCGACACGACCTGCTGTGGAGCAATAACGAGAGCCATAAGCATCAGTTGATGAATTCGCTTGGCACATCTAGTGACATCTTTCCGTTGAGCTACGAGACCGAGTTCAATGATGCTGGCGGGAATCTTATCGCCGATACGTTTGTGTGCAGTGCCCCTGGCACCTAGTGCCGAGCGCCAAGGTTGACGTTCGGCGGCAACAGGCGTTTTGTCTCGATCGTCTCAGTAGCTGCTGCGACTGAGGCCCGGATGATCGGACCCGGCGTCACTGGCCGCCCGGCTCTGTGACCACCAACCAGCTATAATGCCCGGTTTCCCACCCCCGGTACCCACGGCAATGTCCCAGGCCGCTCCCAAAGTCGGTTTCGTCAGCCTCGGCTGCCCGAAAGCGCTCGTCGACTCCGAACGTATCCTCACCCAGCTCAAGGTCGAGGGCTACGAGATCGTCCCGAGCTACGGCGAGGCCGATGCCGTGGTGGTTAACACCTGCGGCTTCATCGATTCCGCCGTGCAGGAATCGCTCGACGCGATCGGCGAAGCGCTGCATGAGAACGGCAAGGTGATCGTCACCGGCTGCCTCGGTAAGCGTTCGGAACTGATCCGCGAAAGCTATCCGGACGTGCTCTCGATCAGCGGGCCGCAGGACTACGCCAGCGTGATGAGTGCGGTGCATCAGGCTATCCCGCCGACGCGCAACAAGTTCCTCGACCTGGTGCCCGACATCGGCGTGAAGCTGACGCCGAAGCACTACGCCTACCTGAAGATTTCCGAAGGCTGCAATCACCGTTGCAGCTTCTGCATCATCCCGTCGATGCGCGGTGACCTCGTCAGCCGTCCGGTCGACCAGGTGCTGATGGAAGCGGAGAAGCTGGCCAAGGGTGGCGTGAAGGAACTCCTGGTGATCTCGCAGGACACCAGCGCCTACGGCGTGGATGTCCGTTACGCCGAGCGCGAATGGCGCGGCAAGTCGTATCGCACGCGCATGACCGAACTGTGCGAAGGTCTCTCGGAACTCGGCATCTGGACGCGACTGCACTACGTCTACCCGTATCCGCACGTCGACGAGATCATGCCGCTGATGGCCGACGGCAAGATTCTTCCGTACCTCGATATTCCCTTCCAGCACGCCAGCCCGCGCATCCTCAAGCTGATGAAGCGCCCGGGTAATGTCGACAAGACGCTGGAGCGCATCCAGAACTGGCGCCGTCAGGTGCCGGATCTGACCATCCGCAGYACCTTCATCGYCGGTTTTCCCGGCGAGACGGATGCCGAATTCCAGGAGCTGCTCGGTTTCCTTCGCGAAGCCGAACTCGATCGTGTCGGTGCGTTCGCCTATTCGCCGGTCGACGGTGCGAAGGCTAACGATCTCCCCGGCCAGATCGACGAAGAGCTGAAGGAAGACCGCCTCGAGCAGTTCATGGCGGTGCAGGCGGAGATTTCGGCCGCCAAGCTGCAGCGCAAGGTCGGCAGCACGATCAAGGTGCTGATCGACGAAATCGATGCCGATGGCGCGTGGGGCCGTTCCAGTGCCGATGCGCCGGAAATCGACGGTGCCGTGCGCATCGACGATGGCCAGATGCTCAAGCCGGGTCAGTTCGTCGACGTGCTGGTGGAAGAAGCCGACGCGCACGACCTTTACGGTCGTCTGGCCTAAGTTCCATGCGGTACGTGGCGCCCACGCGTGAGACGCTCGAGCGGAGCGTTCTCGCGTCGCCGCCTCTGTCCTATTGGGACGAGTTCAGCGCGTTGATCGACGGGTCGGACTGGCCCGCGATCGACGCCCTGAATGCCTTGCTGCCCGATAGCTCGGACGTCCGTTTCGTCACGCAGGATCCCGCGCTCCTCGCCGATGGCCTGCACTACGAGGAGCGGATTGCGCGCCATGGCGTCATCGCCACTCGCAGTGAAAACTGGCACGACTTGTTCAATGCCTTCGTCTGGCTCCGCCACGACGCACTCAAGCGCGCGCTGAATGCGCGGCAGATGGCCGAGATCGCCGTGATGGGGCCACGACAGCGCTCGCGCGCGCAGTGCGCGCTGACCCACTTCGACGAAGCGGGGATGGTCGTGACCCTGAAGGACCCCGCCATGCTCGCGGCCTGGGATGCGCACGACTGGCACACGCTGTTCTGGACCCATCGGGACGCGTGGCGCGACGGGCAGGCGCACGTCGAGATTTTCGGCCATGCGCTACTCGAGCACGCGCTCGTGCCCGAGAAGCTGCTGGTCGGCAAGGCCCTGGTGGTGATGGGGGGAGGGGATGCGAGCGCCGTGTGTGCGCGTGCGATCGCCGATGCGTCCGTGCTGAACGACCCCCAGGAACTGCGCCCCCTGCCGGTATCGGGCGTGCCGGGATGGCACGCCGGAACCGCCGAGGCGTCGTTTTACACGACGGCGCCTTGCTTCCAGCCACTGCGCGCAGGCAGGACCTACCCGGCGCCGCTCACGGCCTAGATCAGGCCGTGGTCGCGTACGTGCTCACCGAGCAGGCTGTCGTGATCCACGCCGAGCTTGCGCATCGCATCGCGCTTCTGCCGGCTGATGGTCTTCACCGATTTGCCTTCCTGATCGGCGATCTGCTGCAGCGACATGCCGTTGACGAACATGCGGATCACTTCGATCTCGCGTGGCGAGAGCGGGGTGCCGGGCATCGCCACCGAGGTGTCGTCGGCCTCGTTGAGGATGTCGAGCAGGGTTTCGCTGAGATAGGTTTCCCCGTCATGGACGGCACGCGCGGCGGTGGCCAGCTCATCCATCGGAGCGCGCTTGTCGATGATGCCGCGGGCACCGCGGCTGAGCATGGACTGCAGCGCCGCCGGTCGGTTGATCATCGTCAGGACGACGAGGGCGACGTGTGGATATGTCCGGGTGATCGTCTCGAGCAGGAGGAATCCGTCGTCCTGCCGATCGCTCGGCATGAGAAAATCCGTAATGACAACGTCGCAATCTTTCTCTGCGAGCAGGGTCAACAGCTCGTCCGCTGCCTTGGCTGCACCGACGACTTCGATGTGCGCATTCTCCAGCGCAAGCCGTCCGCCCACCAGAACCAGGGGGTGATCGTCTGCCAGAATGACCTTGAGTGGCATGCCTTGTGTTCTCCTGTTGGCGTGTCAACGCGGCGTATAGAGCCGATTATGCCTTTGAAGTTCCCCCTGACGAAGCCTGCGACGTGATTCGACGAATCCTCCTGTTAATACTGGTTGTGCTCTCAGGCCCGGTCTCGGCCCTGCCCGACACGCCGCTGCCGCGCGAAGACCGTGAGTGGCTACGCCACCACCCGGTGCTCACCGTGGGGGCCTATCGCGAGGGCTACCCGCCGTTCGACGAGCTGCGTGAGGGGGAGCTCGAGGGGCTGGGGCCGGACTACCTGCGCGAGATCGCGGGCGAACTCGGGGTGACTCTGCAGACCCGCACCTACGCCACCTGGCCGGAATTGCTCAAGGCGCTCGCTCGCGGCGATATCGACGTCGCGACGTCGGTCACGCCGCTCGAGAAGGGCATGCCCGGCATCCGCGTGGGCGCCACCTACTTCGAATCGCTACCCGCCCTGGTCGAGCGTATCGATGTGCCGATCATTCACCGCCCGGGCGAGCTGAGGGGCAAACGCCTCGCGGTTCACGCGGGCTATTTCGACGTCGGCGCGCTGCGTCGCGAGCTTCCTGAGACGACGCTGGTGGAGACCGGGTCGACCGCCGAGGCGCTCGCCCTGGTCCGCTCCGGCGACGTTGCCGCCTACATCGATAATCCCTATTCGGCTCGCGAGTTCGTGGCTCGACTGGGTCTGGAGAGCGAATTGCGCGTGGGCGGCCCCCTCGCGCTGCCGATCAGCGCGCTGGCGTTCGCGGTGCCAGCCGATCGCGCACCCCTGGGGGATGCCATCGACCACGCCCTGGGCGAGCTCACCGCGGCCGACCATGGGCGCCTGCGCGCGCGATGGGTAGGTCGCGATATCGCGCCGCGACCGCGTCAGGACGGCATCCCGCTCAGCGAACGCGAAAAAACCTGGCTGGCCGCGCTGCCGCCACTGCGCCTCGGTGTCGATCCCAGCTATGCGCCTTTCAGCCTGATCACGGGGCAAGGTGAGGCGGAAGGTCTCTCCCTCGACTACGTACGCGAGATCGCCGCGGAGCTCGGTATTCGGATCACCCAGGTGCCCAGCGAGAACTGGGCGGGTACGGTGGACCGGGTCAAGAAGGGCGAGGTGGACCTCGTCGCCGCGATCAATCCGCAGAGCGCGACCTTTCCTGTTCTCGAAGCGAGCGTGCCCTACCTCGACTTCCCGATCATGATCGTCACCCGCGAAGGCGCGCCGACCATTGCCGGTCGTGACGATCTCACCGGCAAGCGCGTCATCGCGAACATGACGCGCGAACCGATCCGGCGCCTGCTTGGACGCATTCCGAGCGTGCAGGCGATCCCGGTGGATACCGAAGCCGAAGGCCTGCGCCGGTTGGCAGCGGGCGAGGGCGACGCGTTCGTAGGCAATCTGGCCTCCGTCGACTACCTGATTCGCGAGAGCTTCCTCGGTCAGCTGAAGGTTGCCGCCCCGACGGGGGATTCGGAAGCGATCGCGATCGGCGTTCGCCGCGAACTGGCGCCCCTCCTGCCCCTGGTCAACCGCGTGCTGGTGAACCTCTCCACGCATCGGCAGCAGGAGATCCGCAACACCTGGTTCGCCTCGCATTACGTAGTCGGCCCGACGTGGCGCGAGGTGGCCGGTCGCGTACTGCCCTTCGTCGCGGTGCTGCTTTTCTCGCTGATTGCGATCAGCTACGCCTACCTCAACCTGCGCCGCGAAACACGCCGCCGCGAACGCACGGAACGTCGACTCGCCGAAGTCACGGCCCACGTGCCGGCCGTCGTCTATGAAGCCGTGCGTGGAACCGACGGCATCTATGCGATGACCTACGTCGGTGGCGATCCCCAGCGCGTGCTCGGCATGGAACCGGCTGAAGTGCTCGGCGGCGGCGAAGCGATGCTCGCGCCCGTGCCGCCGGAGGATCGCGAAGCCCTCCGCGCCGCTTTCGAGCGCTCGGCACGCGAACTGAATCCGCTGCATATCACCGTTCGCGCCCAGATCGGCGGTCGCGTGCGTTACCTCAGTTCGGATGCCGTGCCCTTGGCCGCCGCCGACGGCACCGTACGTTGGAATGGCTACTGGGTGGATGTGACCGCGCAGGAGCAGGCGGCCCGTGGCCTGGCACGTGCCCGCGATGAGGCGGAAGCCGCGACGCGTGCAAAGAGCGATTTCCTCGCCACGATCAGTCATGAAATCCGCACGCCGATGAACGGCGTGATCGGTTTGCTCGACGTGCTGGAGCGCACGCGACTGGATGCGGAGCAGCGCACGATGGTTTCCACGATCGAGCATTCGGCGGAGGCCTTGCTGCACATCCTCGACGACGTGCTCGATTTTTCGAAGATCGAAGCGGGGCACCTGACTTTCGATCCCCAGCCATCCGATCCGCGCAGCATCGTCGAGGGCGCCGTGGCTATCCTCGCTTCGCAGGCGGAAGCGAAGGGGTTGGCCATGCATACGCGCTTCGACGAGGCCCTCGCGCCGTGCGTCCTGGTCGACGATGGGCGGCTGCGCCAGGTGTTACTCAACGTCATCGGCAATGCCATCAAGTTCACCGCGACGGGTGAGATTGACGTGGCGGTGTGCGTCGATGAAACGCTGGCCTCGCGTCAGCGGTTGCGTTTCGTCATTGCCGATACCGGCATTGGCATCCACGCCGCCAAGCTTCGCCATGTGTTTGCGCCGTTCAGCCAGGCGGAGTCCTCGACCACGCGACGCTTCGGCGGTACCGGTCTCGGTCTCAGTATTTCGCGGCGATTGATCGAGCGCATGGGTGGCCACATTGCTATCGACAGCGAGCCGGGGCAGGGCACGACGGTGACCGTGACGCTGGACCTTCCGGTGGCGGAGATGCCGGAAGCGCCGGTCGACATGAGGGCGGATGCACCCTTGCCAGTGCGCCCTTTGCGACCCGACGCGCGCATCCTGCTGGCGGAGGATCATCCGGTGAACCAGGCGCTGGTGCGCGTGCAGTTGGGCTTGCGCGGTTACGAGTGCGACGTGGTCGAAGACGGCGTGGCGGCGATGGAGGCGCTTGAAGCGCAGCCTTACGATCTCCTTCTCGTCGACTGCCATATGCCGCGCATGGATGGTTATGCGGTGGCGCGGGAAGTGCGTCGTCTCGAGAGCGGTACGGGAAGGCATCTTGCCATCGTCGCGATGACGGCGGATGCGCGGGCGGACCAGCGCGAGCTTTGCCTGGCCGCTGGCATGGACGATCTGCTGCGCAAGCCGATCCGGCTCGAAGCGTTCCATGCGATGGTCGCGCACTGGTTGGAAGACGGTGCCGTGAACGAGCCCACGATCGACATGGYGCGACTGCGTCGTGCGTTCGGGTCGGACGACAATGTCACCAGCGTGATTCGCGCCGGCGTGGAGGCGACGCGGGAGGCCCTGGGCCGTCTTGCGCCGGTGATCGAACGCGCCGATCGTGAGGAGGTCGCCGGGTGGATTCATCACGTACTCGGCGGCGTGAACGTCTTCGGCGCATCGCCCGTGGCGGAGGACGGTGAGCGCATGGAGCTGGCGCTGCGTGAGGGGGGCGATGTCGACAGCGCGGCTGTCGAGGCGTTTGCGCGCGACGTGACGCGGTTTACCGAGGGTCTGGAGAGGGTCGCTAGCCGACTGACTGTGACTTCATGACCGCCGCCTTGGTATGCGCCGATTTATCGGCGAATGGGTGCTGCGGCGTCCTTGCCCGCTGCCGCGGGATCGCCGATGAATCGGCTCCTACCGGGGTGAGGGGGCGTCAGCTGTATTCGACTGACAAAACTGCGAAGCGCGTCCGCCCGCCCGGCAGGTCGGCCTCGAATTCATCATCGACGCGCTTTTTCAGGACCGCCCGTGCCATGGGCGAATCGATGCTGATCCATCCCTTGCGTGCATCCGTCTCGTCCGGGCCGACGATGCGGTAACGCACGGTTTCGCCCGTTTCGACGTTCTCGATTTCCATCGTGGCGCCGAAGAAGACGGCGTCGCGCTGGGATACCACGGCCTCGACCACCTGCAGCACGGGAATGCGCTTGCTCAGGTAGCGCGCGCGACGGTCGATCTCACCGAGCTGCTTCTTGCGATAGGTGTATTCCGCGTTTTCGGAGCGGTCGCCCTCCGCCGCCGCGGCGGCCAGCGCCTTGACGACCTCGGGCCGCACGGTGTGCCAGAGATGATCGAGCTCACTCTTCAGGCGTTCGAAGCCATCGCGTGTGATGATCGCGGTCGATGACGGTGCGGGTGGACGCCACCGACTCATGACGACACCTTGCGTGTCGTTGCCAGCGTGTCGAGCGAGGCTTCGATGTCCCCGCACAGTGGATGACCCGGATAGGCGGCCAGGAGTCGTCGCCCGAGCGCTACCGCTTCGGCTGGCTCTCGCTGGCGCTCGTGCATGCGCAGCGCGAGCAGGCCGTAGTGCGGCGCGCCCATGTCGCTGGGCCAGGTACGCAGGTAGCCGAGCGCGAGGTGGAGGGCGAGACGGGTCATGCCGCCATGCGCCGCGGTGTCGGCGAGTGGCCCGCAGGTGATCGTGGCGTCCGGAAGGAACGCCGGATCGACGTCGAGGCAGTCTTGCACGACGCCGAGCGCACGACGTTCTTCCTTGGCCTGGACCAGTGCGGCAATCCAGATCTGGCCATGAACGAGCAGCTCGGGAAGGCGGTTCTGCACCCGCAGCAGTTCGCGATAGCGTGTGTGCATGGCGCCCGGTGCGAGGCCTTCGCGAAGGCGTTCCGTGAGGATGTCTGTGGCACCCGGAATGTCGTCGCGGGCGATCAGGTTCGCATGGCCGAGCAGCGCGACGTCGTCGTCCGGATTCATGGCTTCGGCGATGACCTGCGATTCGGGATGGTAGCCCAGCGTCTCGTGGCGATGGTGGATGAGTGCGCCCATCAGGTGGAAGTTGTAAATGGTCAGGTAGTTGGCGACCAGGTAGAACGCCGCCGTCCCGAAGAACGTCGGCCCGTGGTCTTTCATGGCGTACTGGGCGCCGGCCTGTAGCAGGCTCGATATCATGACGATGGCGAACAGCAACAGGTAGTCCCCGCCGAGCCGACCGACGACGGCGATCCAGGTCATCGGATTGAGTGCCGCCCCCACGCCGTCGAAGGTCAGTGACATCGTCATGATCGGCAGCACGAACGCGAACAGCAGTGATACCAACAGTCCGGGCACGCCTAGAAATATCGGCGCGAGTACCGCGACCGCGTTGCCCGCGAGCTGGATCAGGATCAGTGCGAGGCTCGTGCGGTCCTCCGTATTGACCGCGATTTCCGGCGGGTCGGCGAAGCCGTCCGCGGAATGGCGCAGGCATTCGATCGCATAGGTATAGAGGGCAATCCAGCCAAGGAACACGGCGAGCACGCGAAGGCCGGCCATCGGGATGAGCGACAGCAGATCGAACGCGGCAACGGCGAGAATCGTCAGCGGCGCGGCACCGCGCAGCGGATAACGCACACCGATGAGGATGCGTTGCGCAAACGGCGTGCTGGCATCGGCGAGCGCGTGTCGCGGCATGGTCAGCGTTTTCCGCCAAAGATGCTGCCGAGGATGCCGCGCACGATCTGCTGGCCCGCGCGCGAGCCCGCCGTACGCACCATGGATTTGGCCATCGTTTCGATCATGCCCTGCCGACGTTTGGTGYCGAACACGGCGTCGCGAACCGCGCCGCTCCAGCCTGCATCAGCCGGGGCATCGTCGTTTTTCTCCTGCGTCGATCGGGCTGGCGGCGCGTCCGGCGCACTCTTCTCCGACGCACGCGCCGCGAGTTTTTCCTCGGCCGACTCGCGGTTCACCGTGGCGTCGTATTTGCCGCCGACGGGCGAGCGTGAGCGCACCGCGGCGCGTTCCTCGATCGTGATCGCGCCGATGCGGCAAACCGGTGTTGCTACGAGGATCTTCTGCACGGGCGAGGGCACGCCACCGTCGCCAAGCGTCGAGGCCAGCGCTTCACCGGTGCCGAGCGTGCCGATGGTCTCCACGACGTCGAGCTTCGGATTGCGCGCGAAGGTTTCCGCTGCGGCCTTGACCGCCTTCTGATCGCGCGGCGTGAAAGCGCGCAGGGCATGCTGCACGCGATTGCCGAGCTGGCCGAGGATCTCCCCGGGAACGTCGTCCGGATTCTGCGAGCAGAAATACACCCCCACGCCCTTCGAGCGGATGAGCCGCACGACTTGCTCCACGCGCTGGCGAAGCGCTGCCGGGGCGTCATCGAAGAGCAGATGGGCCTCGTCGAAGAAGAAGACCATCTTCGGCACGTCCAGATCGCCCACCTCGGGCAACTGCTCGAACAGTTCCGAGAGCAGCCAGAGCAGGAAGGTGGAGTAGAGGCGCGGCTTCATGATCAGCGTTTCGGCGGCCAATACGCTGATGACGCCGCGACCGCTCATGTCCTGGCGCATCAGGTCAGCCAGTTCCAGGGCGGGTTCGCCGAAGAACGCGTCCGCGCCGTCCTGCTCCAGACGGAGCAGGGAGCGCTGGATCGCCGCCACGCTTTGCGCGCTGATGAGGCCATAGCGCGAGGAGATGTCTTTGGCATGGTCGGCGGCGAAGCCGAGCATGGCGCGCAGGTCGGCGAGGTCGAGCAGGAGCAGTCCTTCGTCGTCGGCGACGCGGAAGACCACTTCGAGCACGCCTTCCTGGGTGTCGTTGAGCTCCAGGATGCGCGAGAGAAGGGTCGGGCCCATTTCCGACACCGTGGCACGGACGGGATGGCCGAGCTTGCCGTAGATATCCCAGAAGACAACCGGGTTGGCCTGGGGTTTCCAGTCGGTCAGGCCGAGCTTTGCCAGTCGCGCGGTTAGCTTGTCGGAAGGCGCACCCGCCGCGTGTGACAACCCCGCCAGGTCACCCTTGGCATCGGCGAGGAAGCAGGGCACGCCAAGCCGGGAGAAGCCTTCCGCCAGCAACATCAGCGACACAGACTTACCCGTGCCGGTGGCGCCGGCGATCATGCCGTGCCGGTTGCCGTAGCGGGAATCCAGTTCCACGGTGGCCTCGTCGTTACGGCCGATCAGGATGTTGGGCATGGCTTCGTCCTTAAGGATGTCCTGAACAAGTTTACGCAACCGCGCGCCGTTACGGAGAATTTCGCATTCCGGCGCTTGAGTCGCGGGGTCTTGAGGGGTAACGTGGCCTGCATTGTCCGACCCCGAGCCCTGCATGTCTTTTCGCGTTTCGCGCCCTCTTATTTTCCTGCCGCTGGCGATCCTCGCCGGCTGCGCTTCGACTGGCGCCCCGCGTCCGGGCAAGACAACGCCCGAGGTCAATGCGTTGTACGACCGGATGAACCAGGCTAGCAAGGGCTACGAGTCCTCGATCGACCAGGCGCGCCGTGGCGACACTCCGCAGGCCGCCCAGACCCGCAAGCAGGCCCTGGATCAGCTCAAAGACGCTTCGGCCCGTTGCGGCCTGACCCCGGGCTGCGATCCCCAGCGGTTCGCCGCGGTGTTCGATCGCCTGCTCCGCCTGAAGGACGGCAGCTTCATCGAAGGCGAGGACGCCGATGACACCGAACAGGGTGCCGAAGTCGGCGCCCAGCCGGGCGATGCTACGGGCGCCGTGGCGGTCGGTACCTTGCCGCAGGCGCAGCGCAGCGTGACCATGCTTCGCGGCCAGCAGTTCTCCGACATGATGGTGATGAACGGGCCGGTGAAAGCCGCGCTCGAGCTGTGGCTGACCCAGCTGCGTCCCAACCTCATGGACGCTTACGTCAACTACCAGATGATGCGCTATAAGATGTGGCCGGCTTACAAGAAGGCCGACCTGCCCGAGGCCCTGCTGTTCGGCATCATGGCCAAGGAGTCCGGCGGCAAAGTGCACGCCGTGTCGCGTTCGGGCGCCTCGGGGCCGTTGCAGTTCATGTACGCCACCGGCCTTCGCTTCGGCCTGTCCAATGCCGACGGCTTCGACCAGCGCTTCGACCCGACGATGGCGGCCCAGGCCAATGCCGAGTACATCGACGAGCAGCTCGGCGCCTTCAACAACAATCTGGAAATGACGTTGGCGGCCTACAACGGTGGTGAAGGGCGCATGCGCCGCATCGCCGCCGGCAGCCCCGGAGCCAGCTTCTACGACCCGCAGATCTACGGCCAGATGTCGGCCGAAACGCGCGATTACGTCCCGATGGTGCTGGCGGCCGCCTGGCTGTTCCTGCACCCGGACAGCTATCACCTGAAGTGGCCGAAGATCGACGGCGAAGCGGGGCAGATCGTGCTCAAGCGCCCGGCATCGCTGTCGGAACTCACCGTCTGCCTGGGCTCGGCCGAGGACATGCCACAGGGCTGGTTCCGTACGTTGCGCAACCTCAACCCGCGCCTGGATCCGCAGGTCAGTCAGCCGGTGGGCGCGCGCCTGGAAGTACCCAAGCAACTCGAGAAGGCCTATGCCTCCAGCTGTGCGGACGGCCCGTGGCCCATCCTTGCCAGCGACCTGCATAACGCGGTGAAGATCGTCGCGCCGCCTCCGCCGGCGGCCACCTCGGCCGCCCTCGTCAGCGGCTCGTCGTCGGGTTCGTCAGCGTCGAAGTCGTCGGGTAGCTCGTCGAAGAGCTATACCGTGCGCCGTGGCGACACGCTGGTCAGCATTGCGCGCAAGAGCAGCTGCGCGGACGTCGAAGACATCGCGAAGATCAATGGCCTGAAGGGCCATGCGCTGAAGGTGGGTCAGTCGATCCGGGTGCCGGTCTGCCGCTGACGCGGATGATGGCGCCTCACGCGACGGCGTGAGGTTCCATCCAGCGGTCGCTGGCGTCGCCGGCGCGGCCGGGAGCCGAAAGCTCCTTGATCTGGCGCATCAGGCGCAGGATCTGGCGGTGGAGGTCTTCCATGTTCGGCCGGCGGGCGTCGAGCGTCTCGTGATAGACCGAGGCGATCCACAACGCCACGCCACGGGTGGCGATCAAGGGATTTTCCGAGCGCGCCTTGCCCAGGCCGATATCCGGCCCATGCCCATACGTGCTGTAGCGTTCTTCGGGCGGCGTGCCGTAGAGATGGGGGAAATCACAGGCAGCGGCCTGCTCCATTTCGCGCCGGACCAGCTGTTGCAGGTCGGCATGCGTACGGACGGGCAGGGCCAGAACGACGCGTTCGATATCCGCAAGTTGCCTGCGGAGGCGAATTTCGCGATTGACGGCAATGAGATGGCTGACGAGACGCATGGACGACTTCCCCTAGACGGATGCTTCTTCGGTCCAGGCCCTTCCCCCGAGGGGCTCCAGAAGCCCGAAGCATACGCTGCCCGTACGTCAAATGTAAGACGTTTTCGTCACAAAGTGACGTCCGCCGTCACGTCGGTGACGGGGCGCCCATCCAGCGACCGATACGTTGTCCTACGACTACTTGCTGTTGCGGCGGGAGGGCGTCGAACTCGTAGCCCTCCGGCAGCAGCAGGATAACCGTCGAACCCATGTTGAACCGGGCCATTTCGGCAAATCGGTCGAGACGGATGTCGCGGCCGGCACAGTCCACGCGGATGATGTCCGAGGCGTAAGGCGGGATGGCCATGCCGTCCCAGACCGTGGCGACGCTGGACACCAGGATGGCGCCGACCATCACCGAGACGAAGGGGCCGTGCTCGCCCTGGAACCGGCAGACCAGTCGCTCATTGCGGGCGAACAGGCGCGGAATCGCGGCCACGGCGAACGGCGCGACGCTGAAGATGCGGCCCGGCACGTGGGTGGTCCCGGTAAGCTCCCCGGCCAACGGCATGTGCACCCGATGGTAGTCGCGCGGCGAGAGGTAGATCGTCGCGAAGCTGCCATTGCGGAAGGGCACCGCGGCGGCTTCGTCACCGAGCAGCTCGGCGGCCGTGTACTCCTGACCCTTGGCCTGGAAGATACGCCCGTCGCGGATGCGTCCCAGCTGGCTGATCCGGCCGTCGGCCGGGCAGAGGATGGCCTGCGGATCGGGGTCGGCCGTGCGTGCGCCAGGCTTCAACTTTCGGGTGAAGAACGCATTGAAGTGCGCGTAGCCGAGCGGGTCCGGCTGGGCCGCCTGGCTCATGTCCACGTCGTAGCGCTGCACGATCTCCTTGATCAGGAAGTTCTTCCATGGGGTCCACTCCCACCGGGTCGCCCAGTAGACGATGCGCGACAGGAAACGGTGCGGGAGGATGTACTGCAGCAGGACGTTTGGCTTCATCGGCGGGAGTATAGGGGAGGTTGCGACGGGGTTCAGCCGTACATCCGTTCACTTTCCGTGATCGTTGCATGCACGATATCTTCACGATAAGACGCCTATGAAGGGGCCACGGGGGGATTTGCAACGGCAACGTGCGAATCGCCGCTTCGCACCGAGGTCACTGACGACCACGGCGGAGCGTAGGGAGGGGGGACCTCGCCTGCCGCGGCATGGGATAGCCGAACGTGCATCCAGACCACCAGGACGGTGGCGACGGGGTACGCACCATGAAAATTCGCCATGCGACGACCAGCCGCCAGACTCTGTCGGCGCGGCGGCACGCCACGCTTTCCCTTGCCATACTTGCCGCGCTATCGACGACGCCATGGCCAGCCGATGCGCAGACAGTGACCCTCCCGGCTTACGATCCGACGATCAACGACAACCTGGTCGGGCAGACCGTAGTACCTGGCGGCGGTACTGTGACCTTGGGAGGGCCGCAACGTTTCGCCGCTGGCGATGCCGGTACCCGAAGCACCACGCTCGGAGCGCTGGATGCCCTCGGGCGACTCATCTCCGGCGCGCAATGGATCGGTGCCGCACGCCTGAATCCCGGTGCCCAGAACTTCGGCGTAAGCGTCCCCGATCCCATCACCGGCGGCCGACGCGTGGTCTCGACCTATGCCACCGCCAATCTCAACCCGACGGCGCCGGTCGATTCGACGACGACGGTTCCCGACGTGGTCAACGTGAACAACCAGCAGTACATCAACGCCCGCGTCGGCACGGTCACCGCCGCAGGGGGAACGCTGAATGTGAACATCGGCAGCGCCGGCGCGTCGACGACCGCGGCGACCAACGGCTGGACCATGGCGGCCAAGCAGTCGTCGCTCTTCTATGCCGATGGCACGGGAGGGGCCGCGAGCAACATCGACTGGACGTCGACCAACCGAATCACCTTTACCGGCGCGGTGGCCGACCCGACGATGCCGCAAAATTTCGGCGTGTCCTTCGTCGCGCACTACGGTGGCACCTTCACGGTCACCACCAGCGACGGCGCAACCACCTCGCATACGGTCAACAACGACGCCGACCTGCGTAGCTACAACAATTTCCTGATCGCCCAGCTGCAGGCGGGCAACCTCGACCCAGCGCAATACAACGCGCTGTTCGCCCGCGGTTACACCTCGACCACCGAACAGATCAGGTACGGGCAGAGTGCGGATAGCCCGCCGGATGAAGTCGCGCAACCCATCGGCAATCGCATCGTCATGCATCTGGTCGGTGCCAACGCGCACGGCACGATCGCGCCGGGTGCCACGCTCGAAGTGGTCAACGCCAACAACGGTGCGGTACGCGGCGAGAGCGGCGCCACGGTGACGATCCAGGGCACGCTGGCGACGACGCATACGACGGGCGACGGCTCGGCGCTGATCCTCACCACGGGCAGTTCGGGGACGAACAACGGCGTCATCAATGGCAACTTCTTCCGCACCGCGGTCGGCGGCGCGGCGTTGATCACCAACGGCGAGTTCGGATCCAACGTGGTCGACGTGCAGTCGAACAGCACGTTCGCCAATGCCGGCATCCTCAACCTGGCGACGGGAAGCTCCAACGGCGCGGGCAAGTCGACGGGCATCCGCGTAGGGGCCGGCGCGAGCGCGACGAACAGCGGCATCGTCAACGTCGGTGTCACCGGGTCGCGTTCCAATGGCTCGATGGATGGCATCTATATCAACGATGCCACCGCGAGCTTCACCAACACGGCCGGGGGCACGATCTACCTCGGGCGCGGGCCGCAACAGGACCCCGCTGTCGCGCCAGCCGACGTGGCGATCAATCAGCAGGCGATCACGACCGGCATCAATGTCGCGAATGGCGGCACGGTGGCCAATCAGGGCACCATCACGATAGGCACGCTTACCCAGAATGCGGCGGGCATGCTCGTGACGTCGCCTTCTGCCAATGTGACCAGTTCCGGCACGATCAACGTGAATGGGCGGGCCGCCGCGGTGCCTCGAGAAAACGATGGCATCCTCGTCCAGAACGGCGGCGTGACCGGTGTCGTAGTGAACAGCGGCACGATCAACGTCAGTGGCGTGAACGGTGTGGGCATCAAGGCGCTTTCCACGACGGCGGCGGCGTCGACGGTGCGTTCGACCGGTACGATCAATGTCGCGGGCGGTGCCGACCCTTCGAGTGGTACCCGCAACTTCGGTGTGTGGGCCGAGGGGCAGGGCACGGGGACGGCTTGGGCGAACGTGCAGGGCGCCGTTAACCTGATGGGCGATGGCGCTATCGGCATCCACGCCCGTGGTCGCGCGACGGTGGACGTCGCCGCCGGTGCGGCACCCGATTTCGTGAGCGGAACGAAGCAGATCGGCTTCTTCGCCTTCGGTAACGACGCCCATATCAACGTCAATGGCGGTTCGAGTCTCGATGTCTCGACAGCACAGTCGACCCTGTTCCGACTCGACAGTGGTGCGGACTTCGACGGTACCGGATTGACCATGAGTGCCTCGGGCGCACAGTCCACGGGGATCCTGGGAAGCGGTACGGGTTCGGTGCTGAACACGCGGAACGCCAACATCACGGTCTCCGGCGCCGCGGCGCAAGGTGTCGTCGCCGAGGGCGGCTCCAACGCGACCATCGATGCGGCGACGACGATGTCGCTGACCGGCGTCGGCGCGATCGCCGGCATCGCCGACGGTCAGAAACACGACCTGACGGGTGCCAACAGTGGCGCGATCTTGGGCAGAACCTCGCTCAACAGTCTCGCCAGCCTGACCTCGTCGCAGAGCGGTGTCACCGGATACATCGCCCGCAACGGCGCGTCGCTGTCGAACGCCGGGGCGATGAACCTTACCGGCGCGAACGCAACAGGGTTTATTGTCGAAACCAACGCCGCGGCGACGAACAGCGCCGCCGTGAACCTCAGTGGGCCAGCGGCGACGGGCGCCATCTTGCGCACGGGTGGAACGTTTGCCAACAACGGCAGCATCCATGTACTCGACGGAACGGGCGTGCGCGTTGAAGGCGTGGGTACGCAGCGACTGAATCCCGCTGGCTCGATCACGGTGGACGACGGTATCGCGGGCGTGCAACTGCTCGCCGGCGCAGGCCTCGCACTGGGTAGTGGCGATTCGGCGATCGTCACGAACGGATCGGCGCACGGCGTGCTGCTGGACAGCGGCGCCACGTCACTGACGGCGACGGGCACGACGATCACCACCCTAGGCACGGGTAATGCCATCGAGAATGCGGCCGAGATCGGTGCGATCACCTTGAGCGGCGCAACACTTCGCGTCGGCAACGGGGCGGGGCTGCGTACGGCGACCTCGATCGATCCCGCATCGACGGCCACCGTCGAAGTCGACGGGGCGGGTGTGGGCTACGCCTTCCGCCGTGCGGATGGAAGCGCCGCCACGACGGACCTCGCCATCGGCCCGGGCTTCGTCATCCACGGCAACGGCGCCGGCGCGACCGGTATCCAGGCGCTGACCACGGGTACGGTCAGTAGCGCGGCCACGGTGAACATTCTGAGCGCGGCAGGAGGACCTGCGCTGCTCGCGGGCACGGCATCGTCGGTGCTCAACAGCGGCAGCCTGAGCTCGGTGAGCAACAGTGCACCGGTGGTGGACCTGTCCAACGGGGCGGGTACGCGCTTCAGTAACAGCGGCGCGATCGCTGCGGTGTCACCGGCGGCGGTAGCGATTCGCGGCAGTGCGGGGAACGATACGGTCACGATGGCGGGCGGATCGATCCAGGGCGATGTCGCCACGGGCGCCGGCACGGACGCGGTGAACTGGAGCGAAGGCACGCTGAATGGCGGCATCACGATGGGTGACGGAGCGAGCAACGCGGCGACGATCGGCAAGGTCGATACCTCGGGCACGTACCATGTGCTCGCGGGCATGGGTGGTGGCAACACGCTCACGTTTGCCGGTACGCAGGCGCGTGGTGGCTCGTTCGATGTGGACAGCCTCGACAAGGGCATCAACCTCGGCCGCGGCTGGAATACGATCGCGTTCGCCGACGGTGCGATGTTCACGCTCACCGACGATGTCCATCTCGCCAACAGCGACCTCACCATCGATTCGACCTCGACACTTTTCGCCGGCGACAACGTGCATCCGGTGATTGCCGGTGCATCGCCGGGATCGGCCAACGTGAGCAACGCCGGGACGATCGACCTGACCAACGGGGGAGGATCGCCGGGAAACAGCCTGGACATCGACGGCTCGTATGTTTCCAGCGGTGGACGCCTCCACCTTGTCACCAACCTCAATGACGGCGGCGCGCTGGGCAATCAGTTCACCGATCGTCTGCTCGTGCGTGGTGATGCCGGTGGCGAAACGCTGCTCGACGTCACGCCCGCGATGGCCAGTACGGGCCGGCTCACGGATCGGGATGCGAATGGCTACGTCAGCGCCGACGAGGGGATTTCCGTCGTGCAGGTGGCGGGTGCTTCGACCGGTGGAGCTTTTCGCCTGAACGGCGGATACCTGGCGGCAGGACCCTGGCAATACGGCCTGTACGCGTTCTCGCCCGGGAGCAGCGACGCGTCGCAGCGCGTCGTTGGCGGCGCCACGTCAGGTAACGCGTTTTGGGACTACCGGCTTGCCAACGTGCTGGTGTGCGACGGTGGATGTCCCGCACCGACCACGATCACGCCGGCGGCGACCCCTCCCGCAGGGACGCCCTACGTCGCGCCACCGCCGCCACCCGGCGCGACAGCGAGCTTCATGCCGACGGTCGACTCGCTGCCACCTGCCAACGCCAGGCCAGCCGTCGTTCCACAGGTGCCGGCGTATATCGTCTCGCCCTCCGCGCTAGCCCTCTACAGCTACCGCAATGTCGACAACTTGCATCGTCGGCTCGGTGAAGTGCGCGACATGGACGATATGGGGCAAGGGCTGGGTGCCGAGCCCTTCGTACGCGTCATGGGCGGCGACTACACCTATTCGACCGACCGTTCGTTCAAGCAATTCGGGTACGACTACGACGTGGATACCCGTGCGGTGCAGGTCGGCGCGAATATCTTCGCGCTGGACAGCGATGCTACCGCACTGCGTGCGGGCATTGCCTATACGCACGGCACGACGAGCCTGGATCCCAAGGCGGTAGACGGCCACAGCCACGCGCGGTTCTACGGAAACTCAATCGCCATGTTCATCACCTGGCAGCGCGCTAATGGCTTCTATGTCGACGTCGTCGCATCGGGCGACCGGCAGCAAGGCGACGTCGACACGGCGCGTACGAAGAGCGTGGCTCGCGTGCATGCCTCCGGGTGGACAGGTTCCGTGGAGACCGGTTATCCGTGGCGCTTCGAGGGTGGCTGGGAGCTCGAGCCGCAGTTGCAGCTTTCACGGCAGAACATCTCTGTGCGGGACCAGGTGGATATCGATGGCGTGACGACTCATTACCAGCCGTTCGAGCAGACCATCGGCCGCGTCGGCGTGCGCTTCGACCGCACCTGGGTCAGCGAAAGTGGCCGCAAGGCGACGCCGTATGTGCGGGTGAATTACATCCGTGGGTGGGGCGGGTCCACCAAACTCGATGTCGGCGCGGAAGGGCTCGACGTCACGCAGCAGTTCACCGGAGGCAGCTTCGGGCGGATGGGTGAGATCGGCTTTGGCGGAACGGTGGGTTGGGCGAATCGGTTGTCCATCTATGGTGAGGCGGACTGGCAGAAGAACCTGGGTGACGCAGGTGCGCGGGGTTGGGGTCTGAATCTGGGGGCTCGCTGGGACTTCTGACGCCTATCGCCGATGAATCGGCTCCTACAGGGGGGCAGGCTGCTCTTGTAGGAGCCGATTCATCGGCGAAAGGGCGTGCGAAAGACTACCCATCCGCCGCCACGCGCGCGGTCAAAAAATCGATAAACGCACGCACGCGCAAAGGCACGAAACGGCTGTGCGGATAAAGCAGATTGAACGGCCGCGAACGCCCTCCCAGCTCCGGCAGAAGTTCCACGAGCGTGCCCTCGGCGAGCTCGCGCTCCACGATGAACCGGTAGGTCTGGAACACGCCGGCACCGGCGCGCGCGAGCGTCACGCCTCCCAACACGTCCTCGCCCACGGTAAACGCGCTCTCGGCCTCGAACTCGACGTCATCGCCGTCCTCGTGGAACAACCACGGAATGCGTCGCCCGCTGCTGGGCAGGTCGAACTGGATGCATTCCAGCGCGGCGAGGTCGGCAAGCGTTCGCGGCACTGCCCGGCGTTCCATGTAAGCAGGAGAGGCGATTACTACAAGCGCCGCGTCTTCGAGGTGGCGCACGATCATCGTCGAATCGGCCTGCGCGCGGACCCGAATGGCAAGGTCGAACGCATCATCGGCGAAGGCGATGTTGCGGTTGCTGATGTGCAGGTCGAGCAGGACATCCGGGTGCTCGCGATGAAACGCGGGCAGGAGCGGGAGCAGACGGTAGTGCGCATACGTCGTGGGTACGCTGATCCGCAGGCGGCCGGCCGCGCGGCCTTGCTGGCCCGTCGCCATCTGTTCGGCCTCGGCGAACTGGGCGAGGGCCTGGCGACTCTGGTCGAGGTAGACGCGACCCGCTTCGGTCAGGCGGATGTTCCGGGTCGTACGGACGAACAGGCGAACGCCCAGGCGTGCCTCGAGGCGCGCCACGGAGCGGCTCACGGCAGCTGGCGTGACCCCGGCCGCCGTTGCGGCGGCGGTGAAGCCGCCCAGTTCAYCGGCCAGGCAGAACAGTTCGATGCTGCCCAGCATCAGGTCGTCGAACTGCCTTTGCATGCGTTACACCGTGTAATGAGTCTTGTGTCCCGGATCTTATTTATCCCTGCCCGCCGCAGCAATAGATTGTGTTCCAGCCCGTCGCCACGTCGGCGCGGAACACCGTTTCAGGAGTGATGTCCCATGAGCAGCAACAAGACCGTCATCGTCACCGGTGCCTCCAGTGGCCTCGGTTTCGCCATGGCGAAGGCCTTCCTCGACCTCGGCTACAACGTCGTCGGCAACGCCCGCACCCAGGAACGCCTGGACGCCGCGGCGGCCGAACTGGGTAACCCCGATCGCTTCCTCGGCGTGGCCGGCGACATCAGCCTGCGGGAAACCGCCGAGCGCCTGCTCGACCATGCGCTGGAGGCCTTCGGCAAGGTGGACGTGCTGGTCAACAACGCCGGTATCTTCGTCGCGCGTGACTTCATCGACTTCACGCCGGCCGAGATCGACTCGGTCATCGACACCAACCTGCGCGGTTTCATCTATCCGACCCAGGTCGTCGCCCGACACATGGTGTCGCGCAAGCAGGGCAGCATCGTCAACGTGACGGCCTCGGTGAGCATGCAACCGGATCGCAACGTGCCCGGCACCATGGCGATCCTGACCAAGGGTGGCCTGAACGCGGTGACGCGTGGGCTCTCCATCGAGCTGTCTCGCCACAAC
The DNA here is from genome assembly GCF_056406135.1 of Luteibacter sp. P1_D3. Classification (NCBI taxonomy): domain Bacteria; kingdom Pseudomonadati; phylum Pseudomonadota; class Gammaproteobacteria; order Lysobacterales; family Rhodanobacteraceae; genus Luteibacter; species Luteibacter sp. P1_D3. Next base: position 51,197 of record NZ_JBFUAT010000029.1, read on the forward strand.
GTACGCGTGAATGCCGTCGCTCCCGGGATCATCGACACGCCGATGCATTCGCCCGAGACCCATGAATTCCTCAGCCGCCTGAATCCCGCGGGTCGCCTGGGTACGCCGGAAGAAATCGCCGAGGCCGTGGTCTACCTCGCGGAAGCTTCCTTCATCAATGGTGTGGTCCTGCCGGTCGACGGCGGCGGCACCGCCGGTCGCTGGTAATCGCCAACATGCCCTATGTCAACGTTCGTATCACCAAAGAAGGCAACACGCCTGAGCAGAAAGCCCAGGTCATCGCCGAAATCACCGAGACGCTGGAGCGCGTCCTCGGCAAGCCACCGGAGGTGACCTTCGTGGTCATCGACGAAGTACCGATGGAAGACTGGGGCTACAAGGGACTGCCCACGTCGAAGCTGAGACCACCGAATCCCGGTCCCGTCTGATCGCCGAACCCGAGCGCCGCTGAGGAAACCCAGCGGCGTTTTTTTTGCTCTTGGTAGGAGCCGATTCATCGGCGATCCCGCGGCAGCGGGCCAGGTTGCTGCAAGCGCTCAATCGCCGATGAATCGGCTCCTACGAGAGCAATCTGTCCAAGCGTCCTTGATATGCCGTGGTGGATCCTATGCGGAGGGCACAGCTTACGATCCATAGTCAGTCCCTATCGGCTCCGTCACAAATATGAATTTCCCTTATTGGTCGACGGGACCTAACGTTGCCCCACGTCGCGGCCCCGCCGCACGCCTCTCCCACGAATACCAGCAAGGGTAAGACCCATGAGCAAGCTGACCACCGTTTTTGGCGCCCCCGTGGCCGATGACAACAACACGATGACTGCCGGCCCACGCGGCCCGGCCCTGCTGCAGGACGTCTGGTTCCTCGAGAAGCTCGCCCACTTCGACCGCGAAGTCATCCCCGAGCGCCGCATGCACGCCAAGGGCGCGGGCGCCTTCGGTACCTTCACGGTCACCCACGACATCACCCAGTACACCCGCGCGAAGATCTTCTCCCAGGTGGGCAAGACCACCGAGATGATGGCCCGCTTCTCGACCGTAGCCGGCGAGCGTGGCGCGGCCGATGCCGAGCGCGACATCCGCGGTTTCGCCCTGAAGTTCTATACGGAAGAGGGCAACTGGGACCTGGTCGGCAACAACACGCCGGTCTTCTTCATCCGTGACCCGCTGAAATTCCCCGACCTCAACCATGCCATCAAGCGCGATCCGCGCACCGGCCTGCGCAGTGCCGACAACAATTGGGACTACTGGACGCTGCTGCCCGAGGCGCTGCACCAGGTCACTATCGTGATGAGCGAGCGCGGTGTGCCGAAGTCGTTCCGTCACATGCACGGCTTCGGTAGCCATACCTACAGCTTCATCAATGCGAACAAAGAGCGTTTCTGGGTGAAATTCACCTTCAAGACCCAGCAGGGTATCCAGAACCTCACCGACGACGAAGCCGGCCAGGTGGTCGCCAAGGATCGCGAGAGCAACCAGCGCGACCTCTACGAGGCGATCGAGCGCAAGGAATTCCCGCGCTGGACGCTGTTCGTGCAGATCATGCCGGAGGCCGAAGCGGCCAATACGCCGTACAACCCGTTCGACCTGACCAAGGTCTGGCCGCATGGGGACTATCCGCTGATCGAGGTCGGTTTCTTCGAGCTCAACCGTAACCCGGAAAACTTCTTCCAGGATATCGAGCAGGCCGCTTTCGCCCCCGCAGTGATCGTTCCGGGTATCGGCTTCTCGCCGGACAAGATGCTGCAGGGGCGCCTGTTCTCCTACGGCGACACGCAACGCTACCGCCTGGGCGTGAATTACGCGCAGATCCCGGTCAACGCACCGCGTTGCCCCGTGCACGCCTATCACCGTGACGGCGCGATGCGCGTCGACGGCAACGGCGGTGGTTCGACCAGCTACGAGCCGAACAGCCGTGGTGCCCTGCAGGCGCAGCCGGACTTCTCCGAGCCGCCGCTGGAGATCGGCGAGACGGTGGCCAAGCGCTGGAACCATCGCGAAGACACCGACTACTTCTCGCAGCCGCGCAAGCTCTTCGAAATGATGAGCGCCGAGCAGAAGCAGACGTTGTTCGGCAACACGGCGCGCGCGATCAAGGGCGCTTCCCAGCCAGTGGTCCAGCGTCACATCGACAACTGCACGGCCTGTCATCCGGATTACGGCAAGGGTGTGGCCGAGGCGATCGCCAAACTCGGCTGATCGACCGCGCATGTAGAGAGCGGGGTCGAAGGCGACCCCGCTCGTTGATCCACGCACGACGAGGCCCCCATGGTCGACTACCTCTCCCACTTCGAACGCAGTATCGACGCCCTGAAACAGGAACGCCGGTACCGCGTCTTCGCCGACCTCGAACGGCAGGTGGGGCGCTTTCCCCGGGCGATGCTTCATGGCGCGGAGGGTGCAAAGGAAGTCGTCGTCTGGTGTTCCAACGATTACCTCGGCATGGGACAGCACCCCGACGTGATCGAAGCCATGAGCCACGCGGCCCGCACCATGGGTGCGGGGGCGGGCGGAACACGAAATATTTCAGGGACGCACCACGCCATCGTCGAGCTCGAAACCGAACTGGCCGATCTGCACGACAAGGAGGCGGCCCTGGTGTTCACCTCCGGGTACGTCTCCAACCTCGCCGGCATCGCCACGATTGCCCGGCTGCTTCCGGATTGCGTGATCCTCTCGGACGCGCTGAACCACAACTCGATGATCGAAGGTGTGCGTGCCTCGGGCGCCGACAAACGCGTCTGGCGGCATAACGATCTCGCACACCTGGAAGATCTCCTCATTCGCGCAGGCGACCGGCCCAAGCTGATCGCCTTCGAAAGCGTGTACTCGATGGACGGCGATATCGCACCCATCGCGGCCATCTGCGATCTCGCGGAAAAGTACAATGCGATGACCTACATCGATGAAGTCCACGCGGTGGGCATGTACGGGCTACGCGGGGGCGGCATCGCCCAGCGCGAAGGGCTGGCGCATCGCATCGATGTGATCGAAGGTACGCTGGCCAAGGCCTTCGGTACCCTCGGTGGCTATATTGCCGGTCGCAAGGCGGTGGTCGACGCGGTGCGCTCGCACGCACCTGGCTTCATTTTCACCACGACACTCCCGCCGCCGGTTGCGGCCGCGGCAACGGCATCCGTGCGTCACCTCAAGGCGTCGCAGGTCGAGCGGCTGGGCCAGCAACACGCCGTGCAAGCCACGAAGGCAGCGCTGGCTGCCTCGGGCCTGCCGCTGATGCCCGGCGAAACGCACATCGTGCCGCTGCTGGTAGGCGATGCCGACCTCTGCAAGCGTGCAAGCGATCTGCTGCTCGATCGCCACGGCATCTACATCCAGCCGATCAACTACCCCACCGTACCGCGAGGGACGGAGCGCCTCCGCATCACGCCGACACCCTTCCACGACGCCGCACTGATCGGGCAATTGCAGGACGCCCTCGTCGACGTCTGGAACACCCTGGGCCTGCCCTTGGGTGCGTCCGTGAGCGAACGCGCCCACCCCTCGCTAACGGTCGCCGCCGGAGGCTGAGCATGCACCACACTCACTCCGCCACCTCCTCGTGGGAGCCGCTTCAGCGGCGATTAGCGTCCGGCAAGGTCGGCATCCTCCTGTCGAACCTCGGCACGCCGGATGGCACCGACTACCGCTCTGTCCGCCGTTACCTTGCCGAGTTCCTCTCCGATACCCGCGTGATCGAGCTGCCGAAACTCGTCTGGCAACCGATCCTGCAGGGCGTCGTCCTGCTCCGTCGCCCGGCCGTCAAAGGCAAGGACTACGCGCGCATCTGGAATCACGCGCTCGACGAGAGTCCGCTGAAGACAGTCACCCGTAACCAGGCGACAAAGCTCCAGGCCTGGGCGAGCGAGATGTTCGGCGAGGACCGTGTCGCCGTCGACTGGGGCATGCGCTACGGCAATCCGTCCATCGAGGATGCGGTGAAGCGCCTGAGCGCGCTTGGCTGCGATCGACTCCTCATGTTCCCGCTGTATCCGCAGTATTCCGCCACGACCACGGCGACGGCCAACGACAAGCTGTTCGAGGTCCTGCGTGGCATGCGCAACCAGCCCGCGGCTCGCGTCGTGCCTTCCTACTTTGACGAGCCAGCTTATATCGAAGCGCTCGCACGTTCGGTACGCGGCACGCTGGCGGCCCTGGACGAGGAGCCCGAAGTCGTCGTCGCGTCGTTTCACGGCATCCCCCAGCGCAACGTCGCCCTGGGTGATCCGTACTACGCGCAGTGCCAGCGCACCGGCGAGCTCCTGCGCGATGCGCTGGGCCTGCCGGCAACACGCTTTCGCATCAGTTACCAATCGCGCTTTGGCTATGCCGACTGGCTGCAGCCGTATACCGAGGCCACCATGCGGCAGCTCGCGCGTGACGGCATCCGTCGTATCGCAGTGATTTCCCCGGGCTTCGCGGCGGACTGCATCGAGACCATCGACGAAATCGGTCGCGAGAACGCGCACTACTTCCGTGAGGCGGGTGGCGAGGCGTTCACCCTGATTCCCTGCCTCAATGACAGCGAAGACGGCATGACCGTGCTGCGCGATCGCGTGCTACAGGAGACGCGGGGATGGCTGTGAAACACACGCCCCGCGCCGAACCGTTCGGCGATCGCGATCGTGGCAACCTGGCCGGGCTCTCGTTGCGCGATCTGGAATACGTCGTCGCCGTGGCCGATCTCGGCAACTTCATGCGTGCCGCCGAGCGTTGCCATGTCACGCAACCCTCGTTGTCGGTACAGATCCGTCGCGTTGAGGAACGCCTCGGCACGGTGATTTTCGAGCGGACGACGCGAAAGATCCTGCTTACCGATCAGGGCGCGCGCCTCGTCGACCAGATGCGCAAGGTGCTGGTCGAAGGGCGTCGGCTGCTCGATATCGCGCATCGGCCCGAACGCGCTTTTGGTGGCACGTTGCGGCTATCCGCCATCGCCACGCTCGGCCCCTATTATTTTCCGTATGTGCTGACGGACATTCAGACAAGCTTTCCGGACGCGTCGCTCGAACTCGGCGAAGGCAAGACGGACGATCTGGTCGATGCCTTGCTCCGTGGCGAACTGGACGTCGTGTTGATGTCCGCCCCGGTCATCAACACGCAGGTGAGTTGCGTGGCGATTTTTCAGGAGCCCTTTCGCCTTGCCTGTCGCGAGGATCACCCGGCGAACGCGGGGAGCGGAGACCTGTGGGCCTCGCTCGAGCCGCGAGAGCGACTGCTTCTGGAGGAAGGACACTGCCTGCGCGAGCAGGCGCTGGCGGCGTGCAACGACGTGGCGCCGGCCCAACGCCAGGGCACCAGCCTGGAGACCCTGCGGTACATGGTTGCCGCGGGGGAGGGTTGCACGCTGATGCCGCAGCTAGCCACCACGCAGGTGCAAGGGATGCGTTACCTGCCGCTGCCTGATGATTTTGCGCGCACCATTGTGCTGGCCTGGCGGAAGTCGGATCCGCGCACCGACGATTTTCGGGCCTTGGCGCGGACGCTTCGTGAGGCGAATCATCCGCGGCTTTCGTGATGCTGTAGATGATCGGTGCCTGGCCCGCTGCCGCGGGATCGCCGATGAATCGGCTCCTACCAGGCTTCCGTCCTACCTGACAACCGGCAATTCCACAAACGTCCCGTTACCCCCGTCCCGCACGATCTTCTGCGTCGCCTTCTGGTAATCGCCAGGCTTCGCATTGAAGATGTTCGGCACGAAGGTCTGCGGATTACGGTCGTAAAGCGGGAACCAGCTCGACTGGATCTGCACCATCACGCGATGGCCCGGCGCGAATACGTGGTTCACCGTGGGCAGTGGGAATCGGTAGTCCAGCGGCTTGTCCGGCGTGAGCGCCGCAGGCTTGTCATAACCTTCGCGATAACGGCCGCGGAAGATCTCCATCGCGATCGGCAACTGGTAGCCACCCATCGAAGGTTTCTCATCGACTTCGTCCGGGTAGACGTCGATCAGCTTGACCACCCAGTCGCTATCCGTCCCACTGGTGGATGCGAGCAGATGTACCAGTGGTTCACCGGCGACGCCCATGGGCTTGTCGAGCACCGGCGACACGTACGTGAGAACGTCGGTGCGCGTAGCGAACTGGCGCTGATCGTCGACCAGCCATTCCGGCCAGCTGTCGATTTGATCGGGGGCACCGTGCGACCACGCCTGGATCGGGCGGACCCGATAGGGCACGGGCTTGGCCGGATCCGACACGTAATCGTCCGACCCCTGCGCCGGCGCCGTGACACCGAGGCCGCCATCCGCTTCCGCATACCAGCGTTGCATCGTCGGCGCGCAACCGGAGCGGCAGGCCGACGGCCAGGTGTCCAGCTTGCGCCACGTGTTGTCGCCGGTGACGAACGCGTTGACCGGGGCGATATCCGCCTTGGGCGCGTCGTCCTTCAGGTACTGGGCGAGGAAGGGACGCAGGATGTCCTGGCGGAAGGTCGTGCCGGTATCGCTGCCCAGGTCGAGCGCGCCGATCGTATTGGCCTTCTCCCAGGTCTTGGCATGCCGCCACGGCCCGATCACCAGCCACACTTTCTTGTGATCCGGATCGCGCGGTGCGAGCGCGCGGTAGACGGCCATGTCGCCGTAGTTGTCTTCCTGGTCCCACAGGCTGTGCACGAGCATCGTCGGCACCGTCATGGGTTCCTTCGCGGCGATCTTGTCCAGCGCCTGGTCGGACCAGAAGCTGTCATAGGCCGGGTGGGCGAGTACTTTCTGCCAGAAGCCGAGGGCCTCCATGCCGTAGGCGCGACCGATGTCACCGGCCGAGCCGCCGCGCAGATAGAGGTCGTAATCGTCGCGGTAACCGCTGGTCCAGCCGATGTTGCTCTCGCGCGAGTTCACCATGCCGTAGATGTAGGGAATCATCTGCTGGCGGAAGGCGCCCCTGTGGAACCAGTCGTCACCCATCCAGCCGTCGATCATCGGGTTGATCGGTACGGCGACCTTGAGCGCGGGGTGCGGATGGATCGTGGCGATCATCGCCTCGAAGCCGTCGTAGGAAATGCCGATGATGCCGACCTTACCGTTCGACTCCGGCACATGCTTCACCAGCCAGTCGATGGTGTCGTAAATGTCCGAGGATTCGTCGACCGGTGTGGGATTGCCAGGGCCGATCGGCGGCCGGTTCATCACGAAGTCGCCTTCGGAACCGTGCTTGCCGCGGATGTCCTGGATGACGCGAATATAGCCGTCCTGGACGATCACGTCCGACGGGTTGTCGTAACCGCGCAGGGTAGGGCCGAGGTGTGGGCTATCGCCCCGATGACCCATGCCGTCGGCGCCGTAGGGCGTACGTGTGAGCAGCATGCCCGCGCGCGTCGCGCCCTTGGGCAGCAGGATCACCGTATGCAGCTTCACCCCGTCGCGCATGGGGATGTCGACGGTGCGGCGTTCGAAATCGAAGCCCGCCTTCGTCGGCGTGAAATGGGCCGGCGTCTCCGTCGGCAGGTCTTTGTAGGTTTTCTCGCCGCCGACCGCCGGGGTCGCGAGGACCCCGGCGGCAAGCGCGACGATACCCAGTCGCAGTAGTGCGTGCATGACGTCCCCGTCAGAAGTCGTACGTGATGCCGAAACGGGCGTAACGCGGCTGCGTGTAGCTGATCACCTGGTTGTAGCCGTCGTTCACCGAGTTGGTGCTGCCGGAAACCGGGTTGAGTGCCTGCGCGCGCTGCTGGTTGAGCAGGTTGAACACCGAGACGTTGAAGGCGAGCTTGCGGTCGGCCCACAGCGGACGGTACTCGACATTCGCGTCGATCAGCTCCTCCCAGGGGTTGCGGCCCTTGTCGCCCGGCCGCGACGGCACGCCGAAGCAGTAGTGGTAGTAGCTGCCGTAACCGGACGGATCGCTTTCATCCGCGCCGTAACGACCCAGGCACGACTTCGGCGTACCCGACTGCACGATGATGTTGGCCGAGACCAGCCATTCCGGGGTGATCTGGTACGAGCCGTACAGCTTGATCTGGTGCTTGCGATCGTTAGCGAGGTTGCCGTTGGCATATTCCATCAGCGTGGCGTAATCCCAGTCACGCGTCGCCGATACCGAGCCCTGGCCCACGTCCGAACGCACCTGGCCTTCCGTGTTGCCGTAGCTGCGCGAATACAGGTAGTCGATCTTGGCCGACCACGTCCCGTCGAACGGGTGCGAGAGATAGGTGTCCAGGCCGTAGTAATTGCGCTTGAGCTGGGTGAAACCGAAGTCGTCGTTGGTGACCGTGACGTTGTAATACCCGCCACCCTGTTGGGCCAACTGGTACACGTTGGCGCGGCCGGGATTGGAGAGGTAGCAGCTGCCCACCGTCGTCGCATCGATGTCGGCGCCCTGGGCCACGGCGGCGCGGGTGATCGCACCGTTGTCGCAGACGTCATCCAGTGCGTTGCGCAGCTTGCGTACCGTCGCCTTGGTACCCCACACCCACGACGCATTCAACTGCTGGTCGAAGCCAAGGATGAACTCGTCCTGGTACTCGGACTTGATGTTCTTGGCGCTGACCGTGCGGGGGTCGGGCGGCTGGCCGTACTCGCCGTTGGGAGACACGGCGCCACCGGTGGCCGACTTCACGAAGGTCATGCCGGTCGGCATGCCACTGGCATCGATACCCGTATAGGTGAAGTACTGGTTGGTGGCGAGCGAGCCGGCCGAGGTGCGCAGGGCGACCGAGGCGGGCATCGCCAGGAAGTAGCGACCCGCGTTGCCGTAGATCTTCATGCTCGAATCGCCGAGCACGTCGTAGCTGAAGCCCAGGCGAGGCGCCCACTGCGGCTTGGTCAGGCGAAGATACGGCTGGCCGCTGGGGTTGTAGTTGGTGAATTGGTCGTTGCGGATGCCGAGCGAGAGCAGCAGCTTGTCGCTCACCTGCCAGTCGTCCGTGACGTACTGCGCGCGCTGCTTCACGCGGACCGAGGCCAGGGTGTTGTAGTGGCGAATATAGCCGTAGTAACCGTTTTCGCCGCCGGGATAGTTGCCCGGCTTGTCGACGAAGGGGCTGTCGCTGATGTTGAGGTTCGGATCCTGCTTCGCGTACCACAGCTCGTAACCGTCGCCGCCGATGGTGGTGCCATCGTCGATATCGTGCGAATCCTGGTTATCGATACCGGCCGTGATCGAGTGGCTGCCGATCTTGTAGTTCAGGTCGACGCGCAGGTTGCGGTTGGTCGAGGTGTGGTCCGGATTGTCGACGGTGTCCAGCGTCTGGCCATTGGTGATCGGCACGCCGCCGGTCAGCGCCAGGTTCTCGCCGCTCGCGTTGCCGATGAAGGGACCGGTGACGCCGGTGTCTGGCGGCTCGTTGTAATAGGTGAGCTTGGACTTGCCGTACAGCGCGGTCAGCGTCAGGTCGTCGGTGATGTAGCTGGTGAACTTGGCGACATAGACCATGGCCTTGGTCTTGTACGTCGAGTCGGTGCTGACGAAATCGCCCTTGGTATCCGTCTGGTAATCGTAGTCGTACTTGTTACCGTTGGAGCGGTGCGTCTGGTTCACCCCGGTGAGCTCGAGGATGTTGCTGTCGTTGATGTTCCAGTCGATCTTGCCATACCACTTCGGATCCTTGTACGTGTACTTCGTATCGTAGGAGTGATTGATGTCACCGACCGTGTTGCCTTCGCTGCGCGCCATTTCCACGGCGGTGAAGACATAGAGCTTGTCCTTGATCAGCGGGCCGCCGGCGTACGCACTTACCGTAGAGGTCCACTCGTGGTTCTCGTCGTTGCGCTGCTCGATCGTACCCGGCGGTTGCGGGTTGTTCTGACCGAAGGTGATATTGCGTGCATCGGCACGGGCGAAGTCCGGCTCCCAGAGGACCTGGGCGCCGAAATGCCATTCGTTGGTGCCGCGCTTGCCGACCTGGCTGATCACGCCGCCGTCGGAGCGGCCATACATGGCGGAATAACCGCCGCTGAGCACTTCCTGCTGATCCACGGCGCCGTAGGGCAGGCTGATGCCACCGAAGCCGCTGAGCGGGTCGGTCGTGTTCATGCCGTTGATGTAATAGGCGTTCTCGGTCACGGACGAGCCGGAGAAGCTGACCAGGGAGTTGCCCATGGCGCCCTTGAAGCTGCTGCTACCCGGCGAAGCGCCCGGTGCGAGCAAGGCGATGCCTTCGGCGGTGCGGGTCAGCGGCAGGCGAGCGAGATCGGCCGAGGTGATGACCGTGCTCGAGGCCACCGTCGCCACGTCGATGGTCGGCAGCTTGTTCGCCGAGACCATGACGCCCGACAGGTCCTGAGCGTTGCTGGCATCTGCCGAAGCGCCGCTCGCGAAGGACACGTCGGTGGCGGCACCGACGCGCAGCGTGATGTTGTCGCGCGAGTCGACGACGGCGCCATTCGCTTTCAGCGAGACCTTGTACGTCGCAAGGGGCAGGGCTTCGGCGCTGTAACGGCCGCGTGCGTCCACGTTGACTTCGCGGACGATGCCGTTGCTGCCTTCGATGAGGACGGTTTCATTGGCGGCGACGGGGGCCTGGCCTGCGATACGGCCGGTCGTCGACTGGCCGTGGGCAATGCCGGTAAGCGAGGCCGCGACGGCGGCGCAGAGAAGGGTGCGTCGGAGGGTGATGCGGGAACTCATGGGATGCTCCGGAAGGGCTTTTAACATGATGGTGAGGATTCAATCGATCCAAGTAACAGGCGGAACAGGCCTTCCTGGCGCGTTCTTGTTTCAGGTGGTGCGGGTGGGGCTAGGTCGATCAGGCATAGGCGATCTCCCCGATGGCTTTGCCGATGCCGGCGATCGCGCGCGATTTTTCCGAGCGCCGGTCGGTGACCAGCACGTCGATACGATCCGCGGGGCACCACGCGACGCGACTGCGTACGCCGATCTTCGAGTGGTCGGCCGCGATGACGATGCGGCGTGCATTCGCGCACATGGCCCGTGCGATTTCGGCTTCTTCCATTTCGAAACTGCTGGCTCCGGCTTTCGCCTCGATACCCACGGGCGACAGGATCGCCAGGTGTGGCTGGTAGCGGGCGATCTCGGCGATGGTCGCCGAGCCGTTGGTGCATCCGATCTGCGCGTTGAAGCGGCCGCCGAGAAAATGGACTTCATTGCCCGTGCGCGCTGCAAAGCGTGCGGCGACGTCCACCGCGTTGGTGACGATAGTCAGGCCGCTGCGCGTGGCGAGCGCTTCGGCGACCAGGGTCATCGTGCTGCCGGCGTCCATGAAGATGGTCTGCCCGCTTTCGACAAGGCTCGCGACCTTCTTCGCGATCGCCCGCTTCTCGCGTACGCGGGTGGCATGGCGCACATCGATCGGCGGTTCGTCACCGGTGAGCACCGCGCCGCCGTGTACGCGACGGATCTCGCCGCGCTCGGCGAGTTCGACGAGGTCGCGGCGGATGGTCTCGCGCGATACGCCCAGCTCGGTCACGATCCGTTCGACCGACACCTGGCCGCTGGTGCGGAGCAGGTCGCGAATTCGGGTATGCCGTTCTTCATGCCACATGGCGTCGGTCCTTGAGTACGTGGAGGAGGAGGCGCATCGTCCCGAGGGCGAGCGCGCCGGCGACGACGACGCACATGGCGTACGCCGCGGCCTGGGCGAGGAACCCGTTCTCGTCCAGTCGCATGACGGCGACGGACGCGAGTCCCAGACCGGGTGTCACGAGGAAGATCACGCCCGACAGGGTCACCAGCGAGCGCATGAACAGATAAAAGAACGCCGAGACGGCCGCCGGCATGGCGAAGGGCAGGACCGCGTCGCGTAGCACGTGGCGTGTGTCGCCGCCGAACGATGCGACTGCGTCCTCCAGGGCGTCGGGCACCTGGCGCATGCCGGTCTGCATCGTGAGGAAGGCTTGTGCGTGATAGTGGTAAAGGCTGCACGCGGCCACGATGGCGGCGCTGCCGTAGAACCAGCCCGACAGGGCGCCGTGGTTGAAGGTCAGTACGTAGCCCAGGCCGAGCACCATGCCCGGCACGGCGGCGGGCAGCGAGGCAAGCACCTGGAGCGGTCGCGCGATACGCGGCGACGCGCGGCGCAGTCCCGCGGCGAGGGCGAAGATCATCACCACGCCGACAACGGCGGCGAGCAGGGAGACGCCGAGCGAGGTGGCCACCGGACCATAGCCATCGGGCATGCCGCCGGTGTAGTTGGCCAGGGTGAGTGTGCGGTCGTAGGGCCACAGTTTCACGATGCTCACATAAGCCACGGTACCGACCACCGCGACGACCGGCACCAGGGCGAGCACGGCGAGGGCCCCGAGCAGGATGTCGCGTAGCCGATGCGGGGCAGGAACCAGCGCGCGTCCCGGACTGGCATCGCCGCTGTCCTGCCGGCGCTTGGCGAGCCGGCCGAGCCACACCGAGAGCAGCGCCGGGGCGAGCAGTACGACGCCCAGCGTGGCGCCCATCGAAAAGTCGAGCTGACCGACCACCTCGCTGTAGATTTCCATCGCCAGCACGCGGTAGCTGCCACCGACGACGACGGCACTGCCGAAATCGGTGAGCGTCTCGGTGAAGACGAGGAAGGCCGCGGCGAGCAGGGCAAAGCGCAGGCGTGGCACGGTGACGTCGATGAACTGACGCCAGGGTGTGGCGCCCATGGACTCGGCGGCGTCGTAATGGCGCGCCGGCGTACGTTCGAGCGCGGCCGACACGATGATGACGATCTGCGGGAGTCCGTACAGCGTATTGGCGATCAGCAGGCCCCAGAAGCCGTAGATATCCGTGGGTAAGCCGGTGAGTCGATGGATCAGGCCGTTGCGACCGAGCAGGCAGACCAGCCCGAGGCCGAGCACGAGGGACGGCGCAAGCATGGGTAGCAGCAGGGTGCCGCGGATCAGGAACTTGCCGGGCAGCCGCGAGCGGTGAAGCGCCATCGCCAGGCCGAGGCCGAGCGCCATCGTGGTGCACGTCGTGGCGACGCCGATGCTCAGGCTGTGCAAGGCGGCACGCGGCAAGCCCGGGTCGTCGAACAGACGCGCGTAGTTGGCGAGGGTGAACGCGCCATTCGCGTCGGTGACGCTGCGCCAGAGCACGGTGAGCAAGGGATGGACGAAGAAAAACAGCAGGCCCAGCACGGGCAGGGCGAGCAAGAGAGCGGCGCCGACGCGTGGGCGTGCGACAGCGCGGGGGATGGCGATGCTGCTCACGTGTTCACCCAGGCGCCGCGGACGGCGTCGATCGACACGGCTTCGCCACGCACGAGCGGGCTGCGTCCGGGCAACTCGGCGAGGATACGGCGGCCGCGCCAGGCGACGTTGACGCGTGCCAGGTTGCCGAGGAAGGTGATGTCCTCGATCACGCCTTCACCGCGCGGATCGGCATCGACCACGAGGTCTTCGGGTCGCAGGCAGAGTTCGAAGGTTGCATCCGCACCGGGCGGACGGCGTTCGAGGAAGGCCGGCAGCGTCTCGCGGACGAAGTCCGTCGGCAGCAGGTTGGCGTGGCCGATGAAGTCGGCGACGAAACGGGTCTTTGGGCGCTCGTAGAGACATCGCGGCGTACCGATCTGTTCGATCCGTCCCTGGTTCATGCAGACGATGGTGTCGGCCATGGCCAGCGCTTCGTCCTGGTCATGCGTGACCATGATGGTCGGGATGCCGAGCGAACGCTGGAGCGCGCGAATCTCGCCGCGCAGCTGGCCGCGGATGGCCGGATCGAGCGCGGACAGGGGTTCGTCGAGCAAAAGCATGGACGGGTTGGCGGCCAGCGCGCGCGCCAGCGCCACGCGTTGCTGCTGGCCACCGGAGAGCTGGTCGGGAAAACGCGCGGCGAGTGCGCCGAGACCGACGCGCTCCAGCCACTGGCCGGTGTGCGTGGCGATGGCTGCCGGCGATTCGCCGCGCAAACGCATGGGGTAACCGATGTTCGCCGCGACCGTCATGTCGGGAAACAGCGAATATGACTGGAAGACCAGGCCCATGCGGCGTTCCCGCGCGGGCAGGGTGGTGATGTCGCGGCCGTCGAGGATGACCCGGCCGCGGTCGGGCGCGGTCAGTCCGGCAACGATGCGCAGCAAGGTGGTCTTGCCGCAGCCGCTGGGGCCGAGCAGGCAGACGAAATCGCTCTCGCCGGCATGAAACGACACACCGTCGAGCACGGTATGTCCGCTCCAGGCCTTTCCGATGTCATCGATGCGAAGATGCATTCCCCTCGTCTCCCCGGCAGCCGACGCGTCAGCGCGTCAGTTGCTTGAATCTGGCAATGAGTGCCGCGCGCTCGCGCGCTGCGGTGGCGAAGTCGCGCGCAGGAAGCGCCGCGACAAGATGGGCAGGCAGGCCTTGCCGAAGCTGTTCGTCCGTGGGCTCGCTTCCCGGCGTCGCGACGATCTCCTTGAAGCCGCGATACAGCGCGGCGGCGTCGGCCGAGGCGGTCCAGTCGAGAAAACGCCGGGTATCCACGGCGTGCATGCTGTTTTTCATCAGCGCCGAGCCTTCGAGCTCGTAGCCGGCGCCGTCGTCCGGAATCACCATGGTGATCGGGTAACCCTGGCGGATCGACTGCATGGCCGAGAATGCGAACGAGATGCCGATAGGAAACTCACCGATGCGCGCCAGTTTGCAGGGCGCCGACCCGGAGAGCGTTTCCTGACCGACATTGCGCGCGATGTCGGTCACCAGACGCATGCCTTCCGCGTTGCGTCCTGCGTCGGAAAGCGACGAGAGCACCATGTATCCCGTCCCGGAGGAGGCCGGATCGGGCATCGCGATCTGGCCGCGATACATCGGTGAGGTCAGGTCGCGCCACGTACGTGGCATCGGCAGTCCGCGCTCGGCGAGCGCCTCGCGGTTGACACAGAGCGCCGCCAGGTAGCCGGTGGGCGCGAACCACCTGGCGTCGCTGCCACGAAAGCTCGCCGGTATCCGGTCGATGTTGCTACCGTGAACGGGCTCGAGCAGGGCGGCAATGCGGGGGTCGAGCATATCGGTGACGGCCATGCCCCAGATCGCATCGTTTCGCGGCTCGGCCGATTCGGCCAGCAAGCGGGCGGCGAGATCGCCGCTGGACAGGCGGAGCACGTGCACGTCGATATCCGGCAAGGCTTGCTTCGCTGCAGCCAGATAGATGGCTATCTCGTCGCTTTCCAGCGCCGAGTAAACGGTGACGTCGCCGGCATGCACGGTCCCGCCTGCCGCGAGCAGCGCAAGTACGCTTCCGATTTGGCGGTATGCACGCATGGTTGCCGGCCCAGTCCCCAAGGTTGAAAGATGACACATCTGTGTGGCGATTTGGGTATATTTGCAAACATGGGGCATACGGTCCAGCGAAGAATTTTCGTTTTTGTCATCAATCCGAAACGTGCAAACGCTAGATGGCGCACGTTTTTTTCAGCCCGGGAGTGTCATTG
This sequence comes from Luteibacter sp. P1_D3, assembly GCF_056406135.1. Classification (NCBI taxonomy): domain Bacteria; kingdom Pseudomonadati; phylum Pseudomonadota; class Gammaproteobacteria; order Lysobacterales; family Rhodanobacteraceae; genus Luteibacter; species Luteibacter sp. P1_D3. The sequence continues at coordinate 66,475 of NZ_JBFUAT010000029.1, forward strand.
ATGGAATCGTTGTCCGCCGCGGAGCGGAAGGAATTCGAGGTGTTTGCCACCGGCATCGCCGACAATGCACGCGCCTTCTCGTTGCCGCGCTTCCGCCAGCCGGTCGACGTCACCCTGAAGGGTGACATGAGTCCCGTGACAGCCGTGGACCGGGGCGTGGAGTCCATGCTTCGCGAACGGATCGGCAGCGCCTGGCCGGAGCATGGCCTGCTGGGTGAGGAATACGGGGCGACCCGCACCGATGCCGAGTTCGTCTGGTCGATCGACCCGATCGACGGCACGCGCAGCTTCATCTCGGGCTGGCCGCTGTGGGGTACGCTGCTGGCCTTGCTTCGCAACGGCACCCCCATGCTCGGCATCCTCGATATGCCGGCGCTCGACGAGCGCTGGATTGGCCACGTCGGCGTCGGTACGACGATGAACGGCGCACGCTGCCGCACGAGCGGATGCACCACGCTAGAGGCCGCCACGCTGTACACCACTACGCCGGACATGTTTACCGCCGACGAATGGGCGCGTTTCGACCGGACCAGCCGGGCGGCGTATACCCGCCGCTTCGGCGGCGACTGCTACGGTTACGGCATGCTGGCTTCCGGCCACATCGACGCTGTGATCGAGGCGAATCTCATGCCCTACGACTATCTGGCCATCGCACCGGTGGTCCAGGCGGCGGGTGGCGTCATCACCGACTGGGAAGGCCGCGCGCTGGGCCTCGACAGCGGCGGTCGCGTGGTCGCCGCGGCTACGCCGGCCCTGCATGCCGCCCTGATCGAATCGCTGGCCAGGGACTGAGTCGAACCATGGTTTCCCGCGATCGCCGCCGTTTCCTTCATGCCGCTGGCGCCACGGTAGCCGCGTCCCTGATCGCGCAAGGCGTACCGGCGTCCATCGCGCGTGCGTTGGCGACGCCGGCAGACCGGCGGACCGGCACCATCGCGGACGTGGCCCATGTGGTCATCCTCATGCAGGAGAACCGTTCGTTCGACCATTACTTCGGCAGCCTTCGGGGTGTCCGGGGCTTCGCCGATCCGCGTGTCGTGGAGTTGGCCAATGGCGATCCGATCTGGCGCCAGCCCGTCGCCACGACACATACGAAGTACTGGAAATCGCGTGGCGTGGCCGATGACGTGGCCTGGGTCTATCCCTTTCACCTGGACACGCACGCCAGCGGCGACCACCACGAGGGCACCGACCACGGCTGGAGCACCGGCCACGGGGCGTGGAATCTCGGTCGCAGTGATCGCTGGATCGAGCAGAAGCAGGACGTGCTGACGATGGCGCATCTGCGCCGTGAGGACGCCGCGTTTCATTACGCTCTGGCGGATGCGTTCACCGTCTGCGATGCGTATCACGCGTCCGCACTCGCCGATACGGCGATCAATCGTATCTACCTGTGGAGCGGCACCTCCGATCCGTCCGGACGTCTGGGCAGCAAGGACAACGGCCCGGGTAGCGAGGAGCGTCCCGGCACCAACGGCTATACGTGGACGACGTATCCGGAACGTCTCGAAAAAGCGGGCGTAAGCTGGCGGATTTACCAGGGCGGCACGGGCGAGCCGGGATCGCCAACGGACAACTACACGGACAACTCGCTCGAATTCTTCGCCCGGTACCAGGTGAAGGAAGGCGCCGATCCGACGGGTCCCCTGGTGCGCAACGGGGTGTCGACGCACACGTTGCGCGAACTCCGCGACGACGTGCGGCATGATCGTTTGCCGCAGGTGAGCTGGATCGTCGCACCGTACAAGTACAGCGAACATCCGACCTCGTCGCCCGCGGACGGTGCGTTCTATATCCGCAGCGTGCTCGATGCCCTTACGGCGAACCCGACGGTGTGGGGCCGCACCGTGCTGTTCCTCAACTACGACGAAAACGACGGCTTCTTCGACCACGTCGTGCCACCGGCGCCGCCCCTGGAGAGCGGGCAGGGGGGCGGCGGCGTGGTCTCGGATGACCTGGTCGCGGGTCTTGGCGAAGAGATCATGGATCTCGATGCCCACCCACGCATCGTCGCGCCTCTGGTTCCAGGCAGCGACCCGGGTGGCGAGCAGCCGGTCGGCCTGGGCAATCGCGTGCCGATGATCGTCGTGTCGCCGTGGACACGCGGCGGCTGGGTGTGTTCGGAGACCTTCGATCACACCTCGGTGCTGCGCTTCCTGGAAAAGCGCTTCGGTGTCGAGGAGCCGAATATCAGCAACTGGCGTCGCTCGATCTGTGGCGACCTGACCAGCGCGTTCGATTTTGCCGGGACGACGGATCGCCATGTGCCGAGGATCGCCCTGCCGGAAGGTTCAGTGGGGAAGGCACCGATCCACGTCCCCTCCGCACAGTCGATGCCGACGCAGGAGGCCGGCGTGCGCCCGGCGCGAGCGCTCGGCTACGCGTGGACCATCGAGCACCGTCTCGAAGGGGGCGTAAGCCGCATCGCCATCACCAATACCGGTGTCAACGGCGCGGCGTTTCTTGTCTATGACGGACTGGATCGCGAGGCTGCTCCGCGTCGTTACGCGGTCAGTGCCCGCCAGCGCATCGCCGACGAGTGGAAGCTGGCGCGCGCGGGCGATGCGTATAACCGCCGTGTCCATGGGCCCAACGGGTACCTCGCGGCCATGCGTGGCTTTACCGATGACACGCTCGAGGCAAGCGTTCACGGGGTGGCAGGCGCGCGTGCCGTTGAGGTGGTCCTGACCAATTCTGGCCCCAAGCCGGTCGATTGCCGGGTCGCCAACGCCTACGCCGGCGGGCAAGGTCAAACGCTCACCCTCGCGCCCGGGGCCCGCGGAACGCTCACTCTCGAGCTTTCCGCCAGCGCGGCCTGGTACGACATTGCGATCACGATGCCAGACGTCCCTCGCTACCTGCGACGCTTCGCGGGCCATCACGAGGACGGCCGGCCAGCCACGAGCGATCCCGGCCCTAGCGCCGGTAACGACACGCGGTCCCGGTAGGAGCCGATTCATCGGCGATCCCGCGGCAGCGGGCCAGCGTACTGCTGGCTAGCATGCCGCGAGCACCCATCGCCGATGAATCGGCTCCTACCCAAGCCACGCGAGCACCCATCGCCGATGAATCGGCTCCTGCCAAAGCCATGCCAGGCGGCTCAGCCTCGCTGCGGCCGCTATACTCACGAGCCAGCCACACCGAAAGCCCCCGCCCGTGACCAGCGAACTGTCCTCCATCATCGATTTCATCCGCTACGGCGCCAGCCGTTTCTCGGCCGCCGGCCTGACCTTCGGGCATAGCCACGACAATCCGATCGACGAAGCCACACACTTGGTCCTGGCCGCACTGCACCTGCCGCCGGACCTGCCGCCGGCCTATGGCGCCGGCAAGCTGGTGTCCGATGAGCGTGAGAAGGTCCTGGCGCTGATCGAGCGCCGGATCGCCGAGCGCGTGCCGGTGGCCTACCTGGTGGGCGAGACCTGGTTCGCCGGCCTCAAGTTCAAGAGCGACCGTCGTGCCCTCGTGCCGCGCTCGCCCATCGCCGAACTGATCGAGAGCCGCTTCACCCCGTGGCTGGACGACCGTCACGTGGAACGCGCGCTCGACCTCTGTACCGGCTCGGGCTGCATCGGCATCGCCATGGCCGAGTACAACACCGACTGGCAGGTCGATCTGGTCGACGTCAGCGACGACGCCCTGTCGCTGGCCAACGAGAACATTGCCTTCCAGCACGCCGAAGACCGCGTGCGGGCGATCAAGTCGGACCTCTTCGATGGCGTGAAGGGCGAGGTCTACGACCTCATCGTGTCCAACCCGCCGTATGTCACGAATGACGAATACGCCGCCATGCCGGCCGAATACAGCCATGAACCGGTCCTCGGCCTGACATCCGGCGATGATGGACTGGACATCACGCTGCGCATCCTCGACGAAGCCGCCGACCATCTCAGCGAAGATGGCCTGCTGATCGTCGAAGTGGGCGATAGCGAGCATGCGCTGGTCGCGCTGCTGCCGCGCCTGCCCTTCGTCTGGCTGGAGTTCAAGGTCGGCCAGATGGGCATCTTCGCGCTGGAGCGCCGCGACCTGCTCGAGCATGCCGCTGATATCGCCGCTGCGCGCGCCGCGAGAAACTAAACCCTTATCGGAAGCACCGTGTCCTCCAATACGTTCGGCAAGCTCCTCTCCGTCACCACGTTCGGCGAAAGCCACGGCCCGGCGATCGGGTGTGTGATCGACGGCTGTCCTCCCGGCCTCGCGCTCGATGCCGGTGAGTTCCGTGCCGATCTCGAACGGCGCGCCACCGGACGCTCGCGACACACGTCGCAGCGCCGGGAGGCGGACGATATCGAGATCCTCTCGGGGGTCTACGAAGGCGTCACCACGGGTACGCCGATCGCCTTGCTAATCCGCAACACGGATGCCCGCAGCAAGGATTACGGCAACATCCTCGAGACGTTTCGTCCCGGCCACGCCGACTACACCTATTGGCAGAAGTACGGCGTGCGCGATCCGCGCGGCGGCGGCCGTTCCTCGGCGCGCGAGACGACCATGCGCGTCGCCGCCGGTGTCGTGGCCAAGAAATGGTTGGCCGAGCGTTACGGCGTCACCGTCCAGGGCCATGTCTCGCAGATCGGCGAGGTCGTGCCCCGCGGGTTCGACGCCGCCGCCATCGAAACCAGTCCCTTTTTCTGGCCGGACGCCGCGCAGATTCCCGAACTCGAGTCCTATATGGATGCCCTGCGCAAGTCGGGCGACTCGGTGGGTGCCCGGGTCACCGCGGTCGCGGACAACGTGCCGGCGGGTTGGGGCGAGCCTATCTACGGCAAGCTCGACGGCGAACTGGCTGCGTCCATGATGTCGATCAATGCGGTGAAAGGCGTGGAGATCGGTGACGGTTTCGCCGCCGTGGCCCAGCGGGGCAGCCAGCACCGCGATGAAATGACCGCCGACGGTTTCCTGTCCAATCATGCGGGCGGGATCCTCGGCGGCATCGCCTCGGGCCAGCCCGTGGTGGTTTCGGTGGCCTTCAAGCCGACGTCGAGCATCCTGATTCCCGGCCGCAGCGTGGACCGGGCGGGGGAAGCGACCGACGTCGTCACCAAGGGTCGCCACGATCCCTGTGTCGGGATTCGCGCGGTACCCATCGTCGAAGCCATGCTCGCCCTGGTCCTGATGGACCAGGCCCTGCGCCACCGCGCCCAGTGCGGCGACGTCGGCGCGGTACCGCCGCGCATCCCCGGAACGCTTCAGGGCGCATCGCATGACTAAGCCGAAAGTCTGGATCTCCCGGCCGTTCTTCCCCGATATCGTCGACCGCCTGCGCGAGCATTTCGACGTGCGCGCCGAACCTGAAGAACGCGCCTTCTCCGCCGCCGAACTCGCCGAGCGTCTCGCCGATAGCGACGCGGCCATCGTCGGCCTCGCCGACAAGATCGATGGCAAGGTGCTCGAGGGTGCCCCGAAGCTTCGCTTCGTGGCCAACCTGGGCGTGGGCTACAACAACCTCGACATCGATGCCCTGACCCAGGCGGGCGTCGGTGCCTCGAACACGCCCGACGTCCTCAACGAGACGGTGGCCGACTACGCCTGGGCGCTGATGCTTGCCGCGGCCCGTCGCGTCGGCGAGGCCGAGCGCTGGCTGCGCGATGGCCAGTGGCATGGCTCGCGGTTCGAGGGCTGGCTGGGCGCGGATGTCCACGGCAAGACCATCGGTATCCTCGGCATGGGCCGCATCGGCCAGGCCATCGCCCGCCGCGCCGCCGGTTTCCGGGCGAGGGTGATCTATCACAATCGTTCACGGCTCGATGCCGGGCTCGAGCGCGAATGCGCCGCGACCTATGTCGACAAGGCCAGCCTGCTGGCCCAGTCCGATCATTTGATCCTCGTGCTGCCCTACACGCCGGCCAATCGCCACGCGATCGGCGAGGCCGAACTGAAGGCCATGAAGCCGACGGCGGTGCTGGTCAATATCGCCCGCGGCGGCATCGTCGACGATGTCGCGCTCGCCCGTGCCCTCGCTGCCGGCACCATTGCCGCGGCGGGGGTCGATGTGTTCGAAGGGGAGCCCTCGGTGCACCCCGATCTGCTGAAAATCGAAAATATCGTGCTCAGTCCGCACATCGCCAGCGCAAGTCGCGACACACGTCGCGATATGGCGGCGCTGGCTGTGGACAATGTGCTGGCGGCGTTCGGACATGGTCCTCACGCCGGCCGGCCACCCACGATCATCAATCCGGGTGCGCTGGCCGACGCCAGCTGACCTGTTTCTCCACGCCCTGACGAAAGCGAAAATGAGCAAGAAGACGAGTTACAAGGTGGCCATGGTGGGTGCGACCGGCGCGGTCGGCGAAACCCTCCTCTCGATCCTCGCCGAGCGGGACTTCCCGGTCAGCGAACTGGTGCCCCTGGCGAGCGAGCGCTCGGCGGGCGGCACGGTCGACTTCGCCGGAAAACCTTACATCGTCCAGGATCTCGCCAAATACGATTTCGAGGGCGTGGACATCGCCTTCTTCTCGGCCGGCGGGTCGGTCAGCCGGGAGCACGCGCCGCGCGCCGCCGCGGCTGGCGCCGTGGTGATCGATAACACCTCCGAATTCCGCTACCAGGACGACATCCCCCTGGTGGTCTCGGAAGTGAATCCGCATGCCATCGCCCAGTACACGGTGCGCGGGATCATCGCCAATCCGAACTGCTCGACCATGGGCATGCTGGTGGCGCTGGCGCCGATCCACCGCGAGGCGGGCATCGAGCGGATCAATGTCGCTACCTATCAGTCGGTGTCCGGCGCCGGTCGCAGTGGCCTGGAGGAATTGGGCAAGCAGACCGCCCAGATGCTCAACTTCCAGGAGGTCGAGACCTCCAAGTTTCCCAAGCAGATCGCCTTCAACGTCATCCCGCAGATCGACGACTTCCAGCCCAACGGCTACACCAAGGAAGAAATGAAGATGGTCTGGGAGACCCGGAAGATCCTCGAGGACCCATCGATCCAGGTGAACCCGACGGCGGTCCGTGTGCCAGTGTTCTACGGCCACTCCGAGGCCGTGCACATCGAGACCCGCGACAAGATCACCGCCGAGCGCGCCCGTGAGCTGCTGGAAGCCGCACCGGGTGTGGTCGTGCAGGACGAACGCAAGCCGGGCGGCTATCCGACGCCTGTCGGCGATGTCGCCGGCAAGGATCCGGTCTTCGTCGGCCGCATCCGCGAAGACATTTCCCACGACCGCGGGCTCGACCTGTGGGTCGTCTCCGACAACATCCGCAAGGGTGCGGCACTCAACGCCGTACAGATCGCGGAGATCCTGATCGAGGACTATCTGTAATGAACCATCGCGCCGCCATCGCCTGCCTGCTCGTTGTGCTCTCGCCCCTGGCGACCGCCGCCCAGCAATCCCAGACGAAGGCGGCGCAGGCCGACCCAGCCGCCGTGACCCGTGCCAAGGTCGCGGCGGTGCATGGGGAGGCCAAGGCCGAGGACGCCAACGTGAAGCAGCTCAAGGCCCGGGTTGACGCGCTGGAGTCCGATACGCATGCCGCAAGCCGCCAGCTGGACGATCGGGACCGGAAAATCGCCGAACTCGAGCGCGAGCTGGATGCCCAGCGCAAGCCATAACATGTAAGGGGGGCGTGTACAGGCCTCGCGACCGACTCAACGTTGTCGCGTAACTGCCCGTACTCGCTATTGTTAGTTGTTGCTGGGGTGCACTACAGTGGCGCCTTCGCGGCCGACCGCCCGAAAGAGGCGTGCCGTCAGCATGGTATTAGTTCGGGGGAAGCGAGTGATGAACCGTACGTTGAAGCTGTCGATCATGCTGGCGCTTGCCACGGGGGGCGGTCATGCCCTGGCGCAGGACCTGGGCCCGGTCCAGGTGCGCTCGACCATGGACCAGCCGCTGGTAGCGGAAATCCCACTGACTGGCGTATCGAGCAAGATCGATAACGTCCATGTCGCCCTCGCCTCGGAAGAGGCGTTCGCGCGCGCGGGCCTGAACCGCGGCGGCCTGCCGGTGGCGCTCACCTTCGTGGTGGCCAAAAACGCCAGCGGCCAGCCGGTCATCAAGGTGACCAGTTCCGCCCCTGTGCGCGATACCTATCTCGATTTCCTGGTCGAGGTCTCCACCGACGGCAACAAGGTCGTCCGGGAGATCACGATGCTCCTCGACCCGCCGGGTACCCTGGCGTCCACGGTCGGCACGACGGCCAGTGCGCCTGCGGCCAGGCCATCGCGCACCTCGGACGTGCCGTCCCGCGTGCCTGCACGGGCCAGCGAATCGCGTGCTTCGCATAGCGAATCGACGCCGGCTCCGGCTCCGGCTCCGGCCCGCGCCGCTGCGTCATCGAGCGATGGCTCGGTCACCGTTCAGCGCGGTCAGAACCTCTCGACGATCGCTCGCGACCACACCAGTGGCGCCGATATCAACCAGGTGCTGCTGGCGCTGCACAAGGCCAATCCGGACGCCTTCTACCGCGACAACATCAATGCGCTGAAGACCGGCGCCGTGCTGCGCATTCCTTCCGCCGACGACGTCCAGGCCCAGTCGGCCGTGGCGGCGCTCGCCGAAGTGCGCCGCCAGAACGAGGCATGGCGCTCGGGAACGGCTCGTTCGCCCTCCGTGGTCGCCGACGCCGCCTCCACGGGTGCGGCGCAGGCGCCGACCAAGGCGGCGGCGCCCGCTAACGATCGCCTCGCCATCGTCCCTTCGAAGGAAGGCGGTGACGCTGCGTCCACCCGCGCCGGTACCAAGGACGGCAAAGGCGATGCCCAGGTGGCTGGCCTGAAGCAGGAGCTGAGCACCTCGCAGGAATCCGTCGTCTCGCTCAAGCAGCAGGGCGCCGAGCTGAAGTCGCGGATCGGTGACCTCGAAGAGATCAATACCAAGAACCAGCGCCTGATCAGCTTGAAGGACTCGGAGATCGCCGAGCTTCAGCGCAAGCTGGCGGAAACGCGCAAGGCCGCAGGGCAGCCGGCAACGGCCGCCACGGCGGCAACGCCTGCGCAGGCCGTCGCTCCGGTAGCACCGGCCGCCACGCCGGCCGTGCCGGCGACGGCTGCCGTCGTGACCGCGGCCCCGGTCGTGCCCGCCCATGCGGCGACCGTGTCGTCTCCCGCGGCCGTCACGACGCCTGTTCAGGCGCCGGCTCAGACGCCGGTCGCGGCGACTCCCGCGCCGGCTGCCAAGCCGCCCGTGCACAAGGTCACGCCGCCGACGGTCGTCGAGGACGATCCCTGGTACCTGCAGACCTGGGCATGGGGCGGCGGTGCGATCGTCATCCTCCTGCTCCTGGTTGCCGCGGTATTCGGCCGCAAGAAGACCACGGTCGTCGCCGGTCCGGCCTCGGCCTCGCTGGCGGATCGTTTCGCCCGCGAGCCGAACTTCGACACCTTCGGCCACAACGATGCCATGGACCAGGACCAGCGCGAGATCCTCGACGCGCTGGCCGAGCACCCGGATGACATCGGCCTGCACCTGGAGCTGGTGAGCCTGTATTACGGTCGCCGCGACGTCGAGCACTTCGAAGCCGCCGCCGAGGCGATGTTCGCCCACGTCGCCGACCCGGAGCAGCCGGAATGGCGCGAAGTGGTCACGATGGGCGAGGACCTCGCCCCTAGTCACCCGCTGTTCGGTGGCGTGCCGGTGGACGAGATCGATGATCCGTACGATCACGAGGATCGCCTTCCCGACGACCATGACCGTTACAAGCCGGGCGCGGTTCACGCTGTAGACGATGTGGCCGCCGTCGAGCAGTTCGACCTCGGCAACTACGTGACGGGTGCGGACGAGGACGATCGTCCGGCCGTGCCGACGCCGCAGAAGCACAGCGAATATCACTTCAATTTCGACCTGACGCCGGTACAGCGCGCCGAGGCCGAGCGGCGTCCGAACGCACCGGGTGTCTTCGACGCCGACGCGCCGGATTCGCTCTACAGCGAGGCACTGGCACACGGTTCGGCCGGGCATGGTGCGAGCGACTCGGTGCCGGTCAGCGACGACCGCGCCTCCTGGTCGTTCAATGACGAGACCGAAGCGGCTGCCACCTCCGCTCACGACCTTCCGCGTTTCGACGAGCCGACCTTCCCCGACGAAGAGCCGCTTGCCGACCATAACCCGGAAAGCTTCAGCGACGACCCGGTCGACACCAAGCTCGACCTGGCCCGCGCCTACCTCGACATGGGTGACGCCGAGGGCGCCCGCCTCATGCTCGATGAAGTGATGTCGGAAGGCACGCAGATGCAGCGAGACACCGCCAAGCGGATCCTCAACGACATCGTCTGACCCTCTCCGCCCCGCCCCCTGTAGGAGCCGATTCATCGGCGATTCCCTACCTGTGGGAGTCGATTCATCGGCGATGCTCTTCCCAGAAGCCCCGGTCGCCACCGGGGCTTTTTTTGTCTCCGCAGCCTGGCTATCGCCGCTGAAGCGGCTCCCACATGGGGTGCCGTTGGGTGCCGCTGGGGGCAGGGTGCTACCCTTCACGGTTTCCACCGCACCGAACCGCCCCATGCGTATTGCCCTTGGCGTCGAATACGACGGCACCGACTTCCTCGGCTGGCAGCGGCTGAGCCATGCGAAGACCGTGCAGGGTTCGCTGGAGCAGGCGCTCAGCTTTGTGGCCCACACGCCGATCGAGGTGACTGCCGCCGGCCGTACCGACGCCGGTGTGCATGGTCGTTGCCAGGTCGTGCACTTCGATACGGAGGTGGTGCGCGACCTGCGTGGCTGGATCCTCGGTGCCTGTTCCAACCTTCCACACGCGGTGGCGGTGACCTGGGCGCAGCCGGTCCCGGATGACTTCCACGCACGATTCTCCGCGCGGGCCCGCCGGTACCGCTACCGTATCCTGCCGCGTTTCGTTCGTCCCGCCCTCGATGCGCGCTTCGTCGCCTGGGAGCGGCGCCAGATCGATGCCGAGGCCATGAACGAGGCGGCCCAGGCCATCGTCGGCGAACACGATTTCACCGCGTTCCGGGCCATTTCCTGCCAGGCCGCGCATGCGCGCCGCAACGTGCGCTCGATCCGGGTTTTTCGCGAAGACATCCACGTCGTGGTGGAGATCGAGGCTAACGCCTTTCTTCACCACATGGTGCGCAACATCGTCGGCTCGCTGCTGCGGATCGGGCGCGGCGAGGAGGGCGTCGGCTGGATGGCCGAACTGCTCGCCGGCCGCGATCGCGAGGTCGCTGGCGCCACCGCACCCGCGGAAGGTCTGACCTTTCTCGGCCCGCTCTACGAAGCCCATTGGGGTCTGCCGCCGGAAGTGACGCTATGACGCGGATCAAGTTTTGCGGACTTACTCGCCTGGACGACGTGCAGCTGGCCGCGAGCCTGGGCGTCGACGCCATCGGTTTCGTGATGACGCGGCGTAGCAAGCGCTGCGTCGAGCCAGCCGCCGCGGCGCGTCTGCGTGACGCCGTGCCTCCTTACATCACGACCGTGGCCCTGGTGATGGACGACGAGCCGGCGTTCATCGACGAAGTGCTGCGTGTGCTGCGCCCGGACATGCTGCAATTCCACGGCGATGAAACCGACGAGGCATGCGCTGCCTACGGTGTCCGCTATACGAAGGCCATCGCGATGGGCGAGGGCGCGGGTGCGCTCGAGCGGCTGCGTCGATTCCCTCGTGCGGCCGGTCTGCTGCTCGACGGCCATGGCCTGGGCGAGCAGGGTGGTAGTGGCCAGCGCTTCGACTGGTCGTTGATGCCGAAGGATCTTGCGCAGCCGCTGGTCCTTGCCGGCGGCCTCGATGCCGACAACGTGGCCGAAGCCATTCGCGTGGCGCGGCCCTGGGCCGTGGACGTCTCCAGCGGGATCGAGTCGTCGCCCGGCATCAAGGATCGGGCTAAGATGGAACGCTTCATTTCTGCTGTACGACGATAACGAGAAGGCAATGACCGAGATCGCGGATTTCCACGCCTATCCGGATGCGCATGGGCGCTTCGGGGCTTACGGCGGCATCTACGTGGCTGAGACGCTCATGGAGCCGCTCGCCGAACTGACCGCCGCGTACGAAAAGCTGCGGACGGATCCCGCTTTCATCGCCGAACTCGATCGCGACCTCAAGTACTACGTCGGTCGCCCCAGTCCGGTCTATCACGCCGAGCGCCTGTCCGCGCATGTCGGCGGCGCGCGCATCCTGCTCAAGCGGGAAGACCTCAATCACACGGGCGCGCACAAGATCAACAACACCGTGGGCCAGGCGCTGGTTGCCCGGCACATGGGCAAGACGCGGATCATCGCCGAGACCGGTGCCGGCCAGCATGGCGTGGCGAGCGCGACCGTCGCCGCGCGCATGGGCCTGAAATGTGTGGTCTACATGGGCGCGGTGGATATCGAGCGCCAGAAGATCAACGTCTACCGCATGCGCCTGCTCGGCGCCGACGTGGTGCCGGTCACCTCGGGCTCGAAGACACTCAAGGATGCGCTCAACGAAGCGATGCGCGACTGGGTGACCAACGTCGCCGACACCTTCTACATCATCGGTACGGTCGCCGGGCCGCACCCGTATCCGCAGATGGTGCGTGACTTCAACGCCATCGTCGGCCGCGAAGCGCGCGAGCAGGTGCTCGAGCAGTTCGGCCGTCTGCCCGATGTCGTCACCGCCTGCGTCGGTGGTGGGTCAAATGCGATCGGCATCTTCCACGCGTTCCTCAACGACCGCGACGTGCGCATCGTCGGCGCCGAGGCGGCCGGTGACGGTATCGAAACCGGTCGGCACGCCGCCTCGCTCGCCGCCGGCAAGCCGGGCGTGCTGCACGGCAACCGTACGTATGTGTTGTCGGATGCGAACGGACAGATCGTCGAAACCCATTCGGTCTCGGCGGGCCTGGATTATCCCGGCGTCGGCCCCGAGCATGCCTTCCTGAAGGATGCCGGCCGTGCCGAGTACGTCGGCATCACCGACGACGAAGCGCTGGAAGCCTTTCATCTGCTGGCGCGTACCGAAGGCATCCTCGCCGCGCTGGAGTCGAGCCACGCCATCGCCCAGGCGATCAAGCTCGCGCGCGAGTTGCCGAAGGACGGCCTCGTGCTCGCCAATCTTTCCGGTCGTGGCGACAAGGACGTGCACACGATTGCCGAGCGTGAAGGGATCGAACTCTGATGGGCCGCATCGAACGTCGTTTTGCGGCGCTGAAGGCCGCCGGCCGCACCGGTCTGATTCCTTTCGTCACCGCGGGCGATCCGTCGCCCGATGACATGGTGCCGATGCTGCACGCCCTGGTCGCCGCCGGCGCCGACGTGATCGAGCTGGGTGTACCGTTTTCCGACCCGATGGCGGACGGTCCGGTCATCCAGCACGCCAGCGAACGCGCCATCGCCAAGGGCGTCGGCCTGCACAATGTGCTGGCCTGGGTCGCGGCATTTCGTGAGACGGACGACGAAACGCCGATCGTCTTGATGGGTTATCTGAATCCCATCGAGATGTACGGTTACGAGGAGTTCGCCGAAGATGCCGTCGAGAAGGGCGTCGATGGCATCCTGATGGTGGATTGTCCGCTGGAGGAGTCGCACGTGCTCGCACCGCTCCGGGCAGCGGGCCTCGACCAGATCCTCCTGGCGTCGCCGACGACGACGGCGGCGCGGCTGACCGCCCTCAGCGAGGCTGCTGCGGGCTTCCTGTATTATGTGTCGTTTGCTGGCATTACCGGGGCGGCCCAGCTGAGCACCGGCGACATCGCCGAGCGCGTGGCAGGCATCCGGGCCCGGTCGAAGGCGCCGGTAGCCGTCGGCTTCGGTGTTCGCGACGCGGCCAGTGCCGTGGCGATCGGCGCCTTTGCCGACGCCGTGGTCATTGGTAGTGCCCTGGTCGACCGCCTTTCCGGCGCGACGTCGGCAGACGATCTCGCGGGCAGGGCACACGAATTTCTCGCGCCGATCCGCGCTGCGCTCGACGCGCGCTGAACGGCCGTTGCGTTAGAACGGATCCACGGAGAGAACGATGAACTGGCTGCAGAAAATCATGACGCCGAAGACCCGCGCCCAGCAGCGCGCGGCCGGCGACAACAAGGGCAAGGTGCCCGAGGGCGTGTGGGAAAAGTGTGCCGGTTGCGGCACCGTCCTCTACAAGCCCGAGCTCGAGAAGTCCCTGATGGTCTGCCCGAAGTGCGGCCATCATCACGCGATCAGCGCGCGCGTGCGCCTGAACGCTTTCTTCGACGAGGGCAGCACCACCGAGCTCTGGGCGAAGATGGAAGCGGTCGACGCGCTGAAGTTCAAGGACCAGAAGAAGTACAAGGATCGCGTCACCGCGGCGCAGAAAGCCACGGGCGAGAAGGACGCGCTCATCGCGATGTCCGGCCGCCTGCTGGATCGCCCGGTGGTCTCGGTCGCCTTCGAGTTCGCCTTCATGGGCGGCTCGATGGGTTCGGTGGTCGGCGAGAAGTTCGCCCGCGCCGCCGAGCGCGCCCTGGCCGACAAAAGCGCCCTGGTGTGCTTTGCCGCCACGGGTGGCGCACGCATGCAGGAAGGCCTGTTCTCGCTGATGCAGATGGCGAAGACCTCGGCCGCGCTGGCACGCATGCGCGACGCCGGCGTGCCCTACATCTCGGTGCTCACCCATCCGACCACCGGTGGTGTCTCGGCGAGCCTGGGCATGCTGGGTGACATCAATGTCGCCGAGCCGAAGGCTCTGATCGGCTTCGCCGGCCCTCGCGTCATCGAGCAGACCGTGCGCGAGACCCTGCCGGAAGGTTTCCAGCGTCCCGACTTCCTCGTCGAGCACGGCGCCATCGACGTCATCGTCGATCGCCGCGAAATGCGCGACAAGCTCGGCGCGATGCTGGGCATCATGCAGAAGGCGCCCCGCGCCGCAGCGTGACGTGAATGTGTGGGAGCCGCTTCAGCGGCGATAGCAAAAAGCCCGACTCAGTCGGGCTTTTTGCGTTTTGGGCATCGCCCAGGGCGATCGCTGACACAAACTGTCGAAAAGCCTTCAGGGCGCGCACCTTGACGAGCAGCGCCTTGTCGTTAATATACAGAAAACCGTATATCGAGATTCTTATGTCGAATATCCCTAACGACCCGCATCGGCTTCGCTATGAGAATCCCTTCGATGCGATCACGGATGACCCGGCCGAGGCCGCTGACCTCCAGTACCGGTCCCGGGTCATGGCCACGCTCCGCGAATACTTCAAGGCAAAGGGCATGAGTCAGGCGGACATTGGCGAGGTGCTCGGCGTGCCGCAGCCAAGAGTGAGTGAGCTGATGACTGGCAAGATCACGGCGTTGTCCTCCGCAACCCTCAACGGTTACATGGGGCGAATCCGCGTAGGCGTCATGGTGTCGTTCGAGCCGGAGCCTGTCGGTCGGATCGAGGCTCGCGCTGTGGAGTACGTCTAGGCGCGTTAGCTTCTCGTACGTAAGCGTCCCATGAGTTCCTTATAGCGCGCGTTCGGACGAAGAGGGAGGAAGTCCTTGCTGAAGCGAGTCGAAGTCAGACAGGAAAGCCATCTGCTCATCCGTAGGCAATGAGCGAAAATCTCGCTTGGCTGCTGCGGAAACGAATTCGAATCCTTTCTTGACCACGATTTGCTCCGGTAAGTCCGGAGCAAAGCATCGTGATTCGCATCATCCTTGTATGTCGGCATAAACCGCTGGTTGGCCTGGCGTCAAACCAACACGCGCTCCGCCCACAACGACAGCGTACCAAGCCCCGCGCCGATCGCGGTCGCGGCCAGCACATCGCTCGGATAGTGCAGGCCAAGCACCACGCGAGACGCGCCGACCAGCGCCGCAAAGCCGATCAGGAAAGGCGCGAGGATCGGGTAGTGCGCCACCGCGACAACAGTGAAAGCCACGGCCTGCAACGTATGCCCGGACGGGAAGCTGAACTCGTCGAGCGGCGGCACGTGGGCGATGACGCCGGGGCAGGTGCGGAACGGTCGCGKACGACGCGTCCAGCGCTTGAGTACGCGATAAAGCATCAGCGCGGTCAGGCCGGTGACGGCCATCTGCACGGCGACAGCGACGCCACGCCAGCCGCCGACGAGCGCGATGACCGTCATCAGCGAATACCAAAAGACGCCATCGCCGAGCCGGCTGATGGCGCCGAAGAAGATCCCGATCGCCCGACGTGCGCCCCAGCGATTGGCGGCGACGCACATGCGGCGATCGAGGCTCGCCCTACGCGGCGACGGCGGTGCTCCGTTCATGGACATTCTCCTCGGACAGGGATCGCATGATGGCTTCGAAGTCGTTGACGACCGACTCGGGCGAGAGGCTGGCGACAGAAGCGCGTGCGGCGTGCCCCATGGCCGTACGCACGGTGGCATCGGCACCCAGGGTGGCCGCGCGCTCGATCAGGCCGCCTTCGTTACCAGGCGCGACGCGAATGCCGTTCTGGCCGTTGCGGATGAACTCGCGTGCGGCAGCTTCGGCGTAAGCGACGACCGGAATGCCGGAGGCCATGGCCTCGAGCACGACATTGCCGAAGGTTTCGGTGAGGCTGGGAAAGACGAAGAGATCGGCGCTGGCGTAGAACGCGGCCAGTTCATCGCCACGGCGCGTGCCGGCGAAGATCACATCCGGGTTGGCCGCTTCGAGTGCCGCCCGGCCCGGGCCGTCGCCGACGATGACACAGCGCGCGTGGGGCACACGACGGGCCAGTGCGCGGTAAGCCTCGATCACCACATGCAGGTTTTTCTCCGACGCCACGCGCCCGACGCTCAGCACCACCGGCGTGTCGGGACTGGCACCCCAGCTATCGCGCAGGGCCTCGTCGCGATGCTCCGGATGAAAGCGCGCGGTATCGACGCCACGTCGCAGGACGCGCACGTCGTGGACACCGAGATCGTTGAGCTCGCTGGCGAGCTGGCCCGTCGGTACGAGGGTCGTCTGCGCCCGGCGATGGAAGCGGGCCAGGTAGCGGCGGACGATGGGGGTCAGGGCACCGAAGCCGTAGTGGCCGACGTAGAAATCGAAGCGTGTGTGGAAACCCGTGGCGACAGGGATGCCGAGCCGACGAGCGGCGCTGACAGCGGTCCAGCCCAGCGGGCCTTCCGTCGCCACGTAGATCGCATCGGGGCGGTCGGCGCGCCAGCGGCGTTCGATGCGGAAGCGGGCGGGCAGGCCGAAGCGGAGGCCAGCGTAGCGGGGCAGGGCGGCGCCTTCGACGGCGAGGACGTCCATGCCGGCGTCGCTCAGTGGGGGCGTATCCGGATGGATCGGCCGGATGAGATCGACGGAGTGGCCCCGCCGGACGAGCCCGCGGGCGAGCGCCTGGACGGTAAGGGCTACGCCGTTGACCTCCGGTGCGTAGGTCTCGGTGACGATGCCGACTCGCATGGCGGTGCCCCTTCTGGCCTGGCTTGACGCATGCTCGCGCAATGGCGTGTCCGGGCGGTTATCGGGGCATGACCGGCATATGACAGCATGGCTGGGTTAAAATCGCGGTCTTGCCTGCCGAACGACCCTCACGATGACCGTACGTACCCGCTTCGCTCCCAGTCCCACTGGCTACCTGCATATCGGCGGTGCCCGCACCGCGCTGTACTGCTGGCTGGAATCCCGTCGCCGTGGCGGCGAGTTTGTGCTGCGCATCGAGGACACCGACCGTGAGCGGTCCACGCAGGAGGCCGTGCAGGCCATCCTCGACGGCATGTCCTGGCTTGGCCTCGTGCACGACGAAGGCCCGTACTACCAGACCCTGCGCATGGATCGTTACCGCGAGGTCGCCGAGCAGCTGCTGCGTGAGGGGAAGGCCTACTACGCTTACGAGACCAAGGAAGAGATCGAGGCGATGCGCAACGCGGCGATGGCTGCTGGCGTGAAGCCGCGTTACAACGGCTATTACCGCGATCGCAACGAGCCGATGCGTGACGATCCGAACCGGGTCATTCGTTTCAAGAACCCGGCCACCGGTAGCGTCGTTTTCGACGACAAGGTGAAGGGCCGTATCGAGTGGTCCAATGAAGAGCTCGACGATCTCGTCATCTTCCGCTCGGATGGCTTCCCGACCTACAACTTCGCCGTCGTCGTGGACGACATCGACATGGGCATCACCGAAGTGATCCGTGGCGACGACCACGTCAACAACACGCCGCGCCAGATCAACATCTACAAGGCGCTGGGTGCACCCGTGCCCGAGTTCGCCCATCTGCCGATGATCCTGGGCCCGGATGGCCAGAAGCTTTCCAAGCGCCACGGCGCGGTGAGTGTCATGCAGTATCGCGACGATGGCTTCCTGCCGCACGCGCTGCTCAATTACCTGGTTCGACTCGGCTGGTCGCATGGCGACCAGGAGATCTTTTCGGTCGACGACATGAAGACCTTGTTCGACGTTTCCGATGTCAACAAGGCCGCATCGCGTTTCGACGTCAACAAGCTGTCCTGGCTCAACCAGCACTATCTGAAGACGGACGATCCGGCCACGCTCGGTCTCGAGCTGGCCTGGCATCTGGAGAAGATCGGCATCGACCCGGCGAAGGGCCCGAATCCGGCCGATGTCGTTGTCGCCTTGCGTGACCGCGTGCAGACCTTCAAGGAAATGGGCGAGCGCGCGATGATCTGGTACGGCCCGATCGTGACGTGGGACGACAAGGCCATCGAGAAGCACCTGCGCACCGAGACGGCGCCGGCCGCGCTCGAGGCGGCGAAGACCGAGATGGCTGCGCTCCCTGAGTGGACGCCCGAGGCCATTCACGGCGCGGTCGAGCGCGTGGCGGCGTCGCTGGAGCTCGGTATGGGCAAGGTCGCCGCGCCGCTGCGCGTGGCGATGACGGGCACCCAGGTGTCACCGTCCATCGAGCACACCATTTACCTCGCCGGTCGCGAGGGTGCCATCTCGCGCATCGACGAGGCGCTCGCCCGCTCGCGTGGATGAGCTTCTCGCGCGAGCGATGCAAGGGGTCGATCCTGACGACCCCGGTGCGTCGCTGCGCATCTTCAGTAACCTGATGGGCCTGGTGCCCTGGTGGAACCTGATTGCCTGGCAGGTCTTCTTTATCGCCGTCGGCGCCTTACTGGGCTGGTGGCGGGGGAGGACCATGGCGGGCATCATCGGGGCGCTGGTCCTGGGTCCCTTTGGATGGGTCATTCCCTTCATGCCGAAGCGGGGCCCGCCACCGCTGCCGCCGTCATCGCCGGTCGGCGGCCCGCAGCCCCCACCGCTACCGGGCTCGAAAAATCGTTGACGTGGCCTCATGTTAGACTGAAGCACACGAGGACTCGATGTGACCACGCAAGCCGCCCACCGACACGATCATGAGCACCACGACGACGCACGCAGCTTCGTCGCGGCGGTCGAGCACGCCTCGAACGAGCGTGGCCTGCGGTTGACGCCGCTGCGTCGCGAAGTCCTCGAGCTGGTCGCGAGCGCGGGCAAACCCGTCAAGGCCTATGACTTGCTGGATCGTCTTCGCGAGAAGCACGGTAATGCGGCGCCGCCGACGGTCTATCGGGCACTCGATTTCCTGCTCGAGAACAGCTTCATTCACAAGCTGGAGTCGATCAACGCCTACGTGTCCTGCCACCATCCGGCCGAGTCGCATCAGGTGCCCTTCCTGATCTGCGACAAGTGTCAGTGCGCTCAGGAAGTGTGTGACGAGCGCGTGGCCGACCTGATCGAGGCACAGGCCAAGGCGTTCGGATTCCGTCCGCAGGCGCAGACCCTCGAAGTGCACGGCATCTGCAAGAACTGCCGTTAAGACATGTCGCCTGGCCCGTGAAGGGGCTCGGCAACTGGGTTATCGCCGATGAATCGGCTCCTACGGAAAAAGAGCGCTTGTCGGGCCGGACGGAAAGGATTGATTTTCTTGGCTTCTGCAATGTTATAAAGTATCATCGCTTGCCTGTGTCTGTGCAAGAAGTCACGCTATGCATCTCATGACCGATTTCCCTGTCGAATCCCCCGTCGATTCCGAAACGCCACGGCGCTGGTGGCATGCTGCCGATCGCGTCGGCGCCCTGGCCTCGTTCCTGTGCGCCATCCACTGTGCCGCGCTGCCTTTCGTCCTGGCCCTGCTGCCGGTACTGGGTCTGTCCTTTCTCGCCGATCACCGTTTCGAAGCCGGTTTCGTCGCATTCGCCTGCGTCCTGGCCAGTGCTGCGCTCATCTCGGGCTTTCGCCGGCATCGCCGCCGCCTGCCGTTGATCCTGGCAACGCCCGGCCTGATGCTGCTGATCCTGGGCGTGACCTTCCTGCACAGCGACTCGTTGATCGTTCATAGCGTGCTCGTCACCTGTGGTGGTTTCCTCTTGGCTTCGGCGCATTTCGTCAATTTGCGTGTGGACCGCAGCGAGCACGCCGGCCACATCCACGGTCCGTCCTGCGCCCACCCGTGATTGTGTAACCGCGGCACGATTCCCTAGCCTTCGCGCATGGCACACGACCACTCCCACGACCACGCCGGCCACTCGCACGGTGAGGCTCACGCGCACGACCACAGCCACTTCGAAGGGAGCAGCGAGAAGAAGCTGCTGTTCGCGTTCGTCCTGACCCTGATCATGTTGATGGTCGAGGCGGCTGGCGGCCTGGTCTCCGGATCGCTGGCCCTGCTGGCGGATGCCGGCCATATGCTGGTGGATGCGCTGGCCCTGCTGTTGGCCTTCCTGGGTGCGCGATTCGCTGCCCGTCCCGCCGACGCACGGCGAAGCTTCGGATACGGCCGCATCGAGGTGCTGGCCGGCTTCGTCAACGCGCTGACCCAGTTCGCCCTCGTCGCCTTCATCATCGTCGAAGCCGTGCAGCGGCTGTTCGATCCCCAGCCGATCCTCTCCGGCGTGATGCTGGTGGTGGCGGTGATCGGCCTGGTCGCCAACGTCGTGGTACTTCGCACCCTGCACGGGCACGACCCTGACGACGTCAACATCGCCGGCGCCAGCCTGCATGTCCTGGGCGATCTGCTCGGCTCGGTCGCCGCGGTGCTCGCTGCGCTGGCCGTGCGTTGGGCCGGCTGGCTCTGGGCGGATCCGGTCCTGTCGATCCTGGTGTCGCTGCTGATCCTGCGTAGTGCGTGGTCGCTGCTGCGCCGCTCGGGGCACATCCTGCTCGAGGGCACGCCGGAGGGTATCCATCTGGCCGACATCGAGAAAGGCCTGCGTGAGGCCGACGAGAACATCCTGGATATCCACCACGTGCACGTATGGCAGGTCACCGCCGGTGCACGAATGGCCACCTTGCACGCCGAATTGCGGCCTGGCGCCGATCCGGCGCGCTGTCTCACGGCTATCAAGACCATGCTCGTCGAGCGTTGGCAGGTGGGTCATGCCACCGTCCAATTCGACCCGGGCCGCTGTCCGGATGAGCTCGAAGGCTGCGGAAAGGGCAGCCAGCACGTTCACTGAACGGCCGTCAGGCTTGCCATTTACGCCGCCGCTGATACGATGGCCGGCCGTTCCTCTTCATCATTCCGAATCAAGGAGTTTCCCATGGGCAAGGGCGATCGCCGCACCCGTCGCGGCAAGATCAACCGTTCCAGCTATGGCAATGCTCGTCCGCACGTTGACGTCGTCAGCGGTGCAGCCGTGGCAAAGCCGGCCGCTGCAAAGCCGGCTGCCGCCGCCAAGAAGGCGGCCCCGCGCAAGAAGGCGTAAGCCTTCACTGCGTGAGATGAGAAGCCCCGCGTATGCGGGGCTTTTTGTTTCCAGCGGCGCGGTTCACAGCTCCAGCCGGTCACCAAACTCGAAATGGCTATCCGCTGGCGCGGCGATGGCGTTCTGTTGGACGATGCCCGGGAAGATGTTGTTCTCGACGCCGGCATGGTTGTCGCTGTTGTACAGGTAAGGCACGTGTGACCACACGCGGTAGCCGAGCGCCTTGATCGATGCGACTTCCTGGCCCGCCTGTTCCATGCCCGACAGGCGCACGTAGAGCAGGGGCCGGTGCTCGCGCAGGGTCTCCCTGGCGCCGGCGAGTGCGTCGACCAGGGTGTCGGCAAGATTGAACTTCATCAGGTGGATGGCGTCGAGCTGGAGGCTGTCGATGGTCACCGCGCGCACCGATTCCCTGGCGTCCAGCGGGCGCTGCCCGGGACTGCGGTCCAGCCAGACCGGATGAGTGAAGACGTTGTCGAGCTGGTTGAGAGCGACGTTGGCGCAGAGTTGCTGAAAGCGCAGGCGGCGAGGCTCCACGACATGCACCTGTCCGAGCGGGCCGACCGCGTGCGCCATCCACAAGGTGTGCGCTGCGAAATCGCCCCCGAACTCGAGGAGGGTCTGGCCTTCTTCGACGAGTCCGCTGAGCAGGTTGGTCTCGTGCTCGGCCCATTCGCCATAGAGCTGGAGAGAGCGGGCGACGACATTGTCGGTGGCGACCGCGGCGGTGATGCCGTATCGCGTATGCCAGAGCGGAGCTGGCGTGCCTAGGGGAGAGGGGTGAGAACTCATGGGTCTGCAGCGTTCCTGGTCTAGAGAGTGGCGCGCGCGATGGCCAACTGGCGCACCGCCTGGGCGAGTGCATGGCGATCGTGGCCGGTGGTGTCGGCGGTTTGCGTCCAGCCGCGACAGGCGTCGCGCCAGAGATTGAGCAGATGGGTGTCGCCGCCACCGCTGCGCCACGCGGCCTCGCACAACGCACTGGCGCCGGCGAAATCGCCCTCGCGCAGGCGTGTCGCCGCCATGGCCGTGCGCGCGCCGACGGAATCGGCGGCCATCGAGGCGAGTTCGCGTCCCAGTGATGCCGCCACTTCGCCCTGGATGGCCCGGCCGGGCAACGATTCGTAGGTCAGCTGGATCGCCAGGCGGCATTCGAGAGCGTCCATGCGCCAGGCCGGATCCTGTTCGGCGAGAAAGGCATGGGTGAGTGCCACGGCGCAGGCATCGACGGCGTCGGATGGCGGAAGCGTCATGGCGCGTAGTCGGGCGCAGCGTGCGAGCAGCAAGGCGTTACCGGCATCGTGGTCGCGCGTATAGGCGTCTTCGAGCAGCGCCTGCGCGTATCCCAGGTTGGCAAGGCGCGCCGCGGCTTTTTCGTTCTCCGCGCGTTGGAGGAAGATGTCGGCGCGCCGACGCAGGGCGCGGGTCGTCGCTTCGGGCCCGATGGCCGCAAGGCGATCGCACAGGGCCTCGGCTTCGGCCTGGCGTGCGGTCGCAMCGCCGCCGAGCAACCATCCGGCCCAGGCCAGTTGCACGTCGATCCAGGCATCGAGCACCGGCGTTTCCTCTGCGCCGAGGTCGATGAGCTGGCGTGACTGGAGGGCGCGTAGGGCGAACAGTCGCGTGGCGCCGGAGAGGCGTTCGATGCGAGCCAGCTCGACGCGGATGGCACGGCCTATCCAGTGTGGACGCTCATCCTCAGTGGCTCGATTCATGCCATCGCGTGTGCGTTGCGCGGCATCCTCGAGCAAGGCCTCGGCACCTCGCCGACGATGATCGCGCGAGCGAAGCACGAGGATGGCCGGTGAAAGCCAGCGCGCCAGCCGGGCGTCATCGTCGTCGCCCTTGCTGGTGTCTTCAAGGATGGCTTGCCATGCGTCGACGCTGGCGCCGCCTTCGCCGACGCGACGGATCTCCGGAAATCGCTCGTCACCGATCAGGTGCAGGGCCGGGCTGGCGTCGATGGCCTCGAGTTCCATCAGCAGCGCCTGGCGCCGCCGCGGCGAGGTGGGTCTCGCGGTCGACGGCTCGGACAGCGGGAGCGCGGGCAGCAGCAGGTCGACCGGCTCGGGGACCATGTAGAGCAAGGGTGTCGCATACGTCGAGTCGACATAGACCCATTCAGGTGATTTCAGTGCGGGGGCCCTGGCAGGCTGCGCAGGCGTATCGTCGGCAAAGGCGTGGGCGATCGATAGCCGTGGAGCGTTCGGCGAGCGTACCCGCCGTCGGCGTCGCCACCGAAAACCGGCGACGACGCTGCCGGCAGTGGCGATCGCGCCGAAGGCCAGCGCCCAGCCAGAGCCGTCGCGGAGTGGCGTCGACACAGGCGGGGTGCGGCGTGCCGCGTCGGAGGGCGATGGAGCCGCACCGGGAACGCCGGTGAATCTGGTATCCCCGCTACCGGGCAAGGGTGGCGTCTCCATAGCGTCGAGCATGCGCGAGACGTCTCGCATCTGCCGGGCGCGCGTGGCGCGCTCGGCGGCGGTCTCCCGTGGATCGGCGCACGCGACGAGCAGCGCCAGGGTCACTATCAGGCTTGCGACGTGGCGGGACGTGGCGCGTGCCCCGCGGCGCGCTGGCGGTGGTGCAATCAACGATGTTCCTTACAACGCGCAGCGTGTGCCGTGCGAGATCGACATCCCCGATCTTAGGCGAGACCTTCTCGCCTATCGATGGAACAATTCGGAAAAATCGTGCGGATTACGTCGCGTCGGGACGCTCGCCGGCCACCCGCACCTCGCGTAACAGATCGCCACCGATCCAGTAGCAGAGTTCCGGCAAGTGACGGATGTTCCAGATCGCGAGATCGGCGCGACGGCCGGCCGCAAGGATGCCGCGGTCGTCGAGCCCAAGGGCGCGCGCGGCATGGACCGTGGCGCCGCGCAGCGCTTCTTCGGGGGTCAGGCGAAACAGTGTGCAGGCCATGCCCATGGCAAGGCGAAGCGACAGCAGGGGCGAGGTGCCGGGGTTGAGATCGGTGGCCACCGCCATCGCCACGCCGTGGCGGCGGAACGAGTCGATCGGCGGCGGGCGTGTGTCACGCAGGGCGTAGTAGGCGCCAGGCAGCAGTACCGCCACGGTCCCCCCTTCGGCCATGGCGCGCACGCCTTCTTCGCTGGTCCATTCGAGGTGGTCGGCGGAGAGGCCGCCATAACGGGCGACCAGCGCCGCGCCGCCCAGGTCGGACAACTGCTCGGCGTGGAGCTTCACCGGCAGGCCCAGTTCACTCGCCTTGCGGAAGAGTCGTTCGGTTTCGGCGTGGGTGAAGCCGATGCCCTCACAAAACGCGTCGACGGCGTCGACCAGTTCCTCGCCGGCCAGGGAGGGCAGCATCGTGTCGCAGACCAGGGCGACGTACTCGTCGCGTCGCCCCGCGTATTCCGGCGGCAGGGCATGCATTCCCAGGAAACTGGTGCGCACGTCGATACCCAGTTCGACGCCGATGCGGCGCGCGACGCGCAGCATGCGCCGCTCGGCATCGGGCTCGAGGCCATAGCCTGACTTGATTTCAAGCGTGGTCACGCCATCCGCCAGCAAGGCCTTCGCGCGCGGAAGGGACTGCTGCAACAGCTCGTCCTCGCTCGCCGCGCGTGTCGCGCGCACGCTGGAGACGATACCGCCGCCAGCACGCGCGATGTCTTCGTACGAAGCGCCCTCGAGGCGCTGTTCGAACTCCTGCGCGCGGTCGCCGCCGAACACCAGGTGGGTATGGCAGTCGATCAGGCCGGGCGTCACCCAGGTCCCGGGCAGGGATTCGACCCGGTGCGCCAGCGCATGAGGATCGCCCGCCAGATCGCTACGGGGGCCGGCAAACGTGATAACGCCATCGCGCCAGCCGATCGCGCCGTCCGCGATGGCTCCGTAGGGCACGCCATTGTCGACGAGGGTGGCGAGGCCGACGTCCAGCAGCAGGCCATCCCAGCGGTCATCGGTGGTCATGCGGGTGTCGCTCCTTCGGTGAGGGGAGTGTCCCGACGCACGCGTTCTTCCTCGTAGCGTTCGATGAGTACGTCGGCCAGGGCCTTGTACACGGGAACACGGCAGACCAGGCCGGAGACGGCGCGCGCCAGCAGGCACGCGGCCATGATCGGTAGCGCCATCTGGTGATTGGCCGTAAGTTCCAGCGAGATCACCACGGCCGTCAGCGGGGCCTGCGTCACGCCGGCAAGATACGCCGCCATCCCCAGCAGGACGACGGCCGAGGTATCCGCACCAGGCAGGAGCTGGGCGATATTGCCGCCGAGCCCGGCGCCAACGGCGAGCGCCGGCGAGAAGATGCCGCCGGGAATGCCGGCCCACGAGGACGCGATGTTACCGAGGAACTTCAGTACGCCGAACAGGGGGCCGGTGTCGCTGTGGCCCTGCAGGATGTCGCGTGCCTGCGCATAACCCGTGCCGTAAAGTCCGTTCGCGCTGAGCAGGCTCAGCAGCACGAGCGCCAGGCCGCAGACGGCCGCGAACACCACGGGCTGGCGGGCACGCAGCCGTCCCATCGCGCCACGAAACCCTGTCGCCGACGGGATGATCAGGCGCGCGAACAGGCCGCCGGCCAGTCCGCCGACGACGCCGGTGAGCAGCACGGCGATCCAGGCGCGGCCCAGAGGCAGCGCGGCGGTGATGTCGCCGAAGTAGGCGTAGTTGCCGACGAGACCCAGTGAAACGACGCCCGCCACGACGATGGCGGTGAGCAGCGTGCCGCTGATGCGATGCTCGAACGTGCCGGACATTTCCTCGATGGCGAAGACGACGCCGGCCAGGGGAGTGTTGAACGCCGCAGCAAGGCCGGCCGCGGAGCCGGCAAGGATGAAGCGGCCCGCTGCCGTGGGATCGTCGAATCCGAACCGTCGACCCATGGAGTACAACAGGCCGGCGCCAATGTGCACGGTCGGGCCTTCGCGGCCTACCGACGCGCCACCGAGCAAGGCGGCGAGCGTCAGTGCCATCTTGCCGGCAGCCACCTTGAGCGAGAGCAGACGCGCACGGAAGTTCTCGTCTTCGACTTTCAAAGCGGCGATGGCTTGCGGGATGCCTGATCCACGGGTCGCCTTCAGGGCACCCTGGGTGAGCCAGCAGAGCAGGGCGAACGTCGCCGGCGTAATGATCAGTGGTACCCACCAGCCGTGCGATGCGACCACGTGGAACAGACCGAAGGCGAAATCCGCGGCTTTCGCGAAGAGCACTGCGGCGAGACCTACCACGATGGCGCCGGACCAGAAAAGAATGCGGCGACGCCACTGCTCGGGCGAAAGCCAGTCGTGCTGGCCGAAGGCCCGGAGCCGGTCGAAGTTCATTTGCCCTCCGGCATGCGCGACCAGCGCACCTGGTAGAGATCGAAACGACGATCCTTGAGGTTTTGCACCGCMCCGGAGTTGCGTGCGCGGGCGAGGTTTTCCAGGCGTAGGTCAGCGAACAAGACAGTCTCGATGTTGGGTGTGGAATCGGCGGCGATGCCGTCCCGAGCGAAGGGCAGGTCGCTCGGCGTGAGGATGCAGCTTTGCGCGTACTGGATATCGAAATTATTCACGCCGGGCAGGTTGCCGACGTTGCCCGACAGCACGACATAACACTGGTTTTCGATGGCCCGCGCCTGCGAGCAGTAACGTACGCGCAGGTAGCCCGCGCGTACGTCGGTGCAGAACGGCACGAACAGGATCAGCGCCCCCTGGTCCGTCAGGTGCCGTGCGACCTCGGGAAACTCCGAGTCATAGCAGATCATCACGCCGATCGGGCCGCAGTCGGTCTGGATCGTCGCCGCCGTATCGCCGCCGGTGATGTTCCAGACGTTGCGCTCGCTGGGTGTGGGATGCAGCTTCTCGCGCTCGTGGATCGAACCGTCGCGCAGGCAGACGTAGCAGACGTTATGAATGTCGCCGTTGGGCTGGCGCGTGGGGTGGGAGCCGCCGACGATGTTGATGTTGTAGTGCACGGCCAGGCGATGGAACAGCGCCTTGACCTCGTCGGTGTACTCGGAGAGGCGCCTTATCGAATCCACCGGCGACAGTTCGGCGTTTTCGATCGACAGCAGCTGCAGGGTGATCAGCTCGGGAAAGGCGACGAAGTCCGCATCGTAGTCGGCGGCGATATCGACGAAGTACTCGACCTGGGTGGCGAACTCGGCGAACGAGCCGATGCGTCGTTGCTGGTACTGCACCGACGCCACGCGCACCGAGTCGGGCAGGCGGTGGCTTTGCGATACCTTCGGCGTATCCGGATGATCGTGCAGTTGCGGGTTGCGCCAGATCAGGTGCGCCGCGTAACCCAGCGATTCATGGTCGGAGGGCACGTATTCACGCAGCAGGCCGATGACTTCGAAGCCGTTGCGCAGCTGGAAACTCAGCGTGGCGTCGCGGCGGCTGCCGTCGACCACGGCCTGCACGTAGCCTTCCGCGCTGCCGTAGCGACCGATCGCGCGGGCCAGCCCCGGCATGCGGCCGCCAAAGACGATGCCGCGCAGTTTCAGGTCGGTGCACACGCGTTTGCGCGCCATGTACAGCCGCTGCCCGATACGCATGCCGCGGTAATCGGGATGGACCACGATCTCCATCCCGTAGAGCCAGTCGCCCTTGGGATCGTGACGCGAAGCGAATCCGCCACCGGTGATCTGCATCCAGGTGTGCGGCGCCAGCGCCACGGCTTCGTTGATGCGGAACGTGGCGCAGAACCCGACGATTTTCCCCTCGTACTCGACCACGAACTGGCCTTCGGGAAAGTGGGTCTGCTGGCCCTGCAGCATTTCCGCCGAGTGGCCCCATTCAGGCGTGTAGACCCGGGCGGTGAGGGCGACCAGTTCGGGCACGTCAGTCGGACGCGCCAGACGAAGCAGCAGCTTCGGCGATTGAGCGGCGATGATCTCGGTCATTCCCGCATTATGCCCGTCGGTTACCATGCCCGCTGGATCTCACAGGACGCCCCCATGTCGCCGACCCCCTTGACCGCGGATTTCCTCTGGCAGGACGGTAGCTGGCATGCGGGCGGGCCAGGCCTGTCGATTTCCGGCGCCCGCTTTGCCCCGGCACCCGCTCTGGCTGGCGGCGAACGTGTAGGTCGCTTCGTCCTGCCGGGCATGCCCAATCTCCATTCGCACGCCTTCCAGCGGGCGATGGCCGGCCTGGCCGAGCGGCGCGGCCCGGGGGAAGACAGCTTCTGGACCTGGCGCGAAACGATGTATGCCTTTGCCGAGGCGATCGATCCGGACGACCTCAAGGCGATCGCCACCCAGCTCTACATCGAGATGGTGAAAGCGGGCTATACGCAGGTCTGTGAATTTCACTATCTGCACCACGGGCCGCGCGGCGTGCATTACGCCGAACCCGCGGCGATGTCGCTGGCATTGATCGAGGCCGCCAAGGAGGCCGGCATCGGGCTGACCCTGCTGCCCGTGCTCTACATGACCGGCGGCTTCGACGGCCGCCCGCTGAACGAGCGCCAGCAGCGCTTCCGTCACGACGTCGGCCAGTACGTGGCCTTGCTCGAGCGGCTGGCCCCGTTGCAGAACGACATGCTGCGCCTGGGCATCGCGTTGCACTCGCTGCGCGCAGTACCGGAGGATGCCATGCGCGCCCTGCTGGCCAGCGGCGTGTGTCGTGAATTGCCGATCCATATCCATATCGCCGAACAGCTCGGTGAAGTGCAGGACTGCCTTGCCGTGCGCGGCGCGCGCCCGGTCGAGTGGCTGCTCGACCACGCTGAGGTCAATTCGCGCTGGACCCTCATCCACGCCACGCATCTCACGCCGCACGAAACCGATCGCCTCGCCAGGAGCGGCGCCGTCGCGGGCCTGTGCCCGACCACGGAGGCGAACCTCGGCGACGGATTGTTCCCGCTCGCGGCCTTCATCGATGCGGGCGGTACGCTGGGTATCGGCTCCGACTCGCATATTTCCGTGTCGCCGGTGGAAGAACTACGCTGGCTCGAGTATGGCCAGCGTCTGATCACGCGTCACCGCAACGTGGCGGCGCGGCGACCGGAAGAGAGCGTGGGCACGGCGCTCTGGCAGCGTGCCCTGCAAGGCGGTGCGCTCGCCGCCGCCACGGATATCGCACGGCTGGCCGACGGTGCGCGTGCCGATCTTCTCGTGCTCGACGATCGTTCACCGCTGCTCGCGGCGCGTGACGAAGCCGACGTGATCGACAGCTTCCTGTTCGCCGGCAATACGCCGCTCGTGCGCGATGTGATGGTCGGCGGCCAGTGGCGCGTGCGCGACTTCTCGCACGCAGCCGAACAGTCGGCCGCCGAGGCCTACCGTGTCGTGGTCGAGAGGTTGGCCGCGGCTTGAGACGCAGGGCCTGACGGGCACTTCGACTTGCCGTAAAGACCTTCCGCGGAAGGTTCGTTACGCTTCGCCGCCTCGGGCGAGGCGTACACCGTGACGCCGAGATCGCAATGGTTTTCGCGAAGGGTGAATCGGACCGTGTCCATGCGTGTCGGCGGCGCGTCGTCGAGCGTGCACGTGCTGCCTTTCGCCAACCGGATCGTCACGCTGTTGTCGCTGCTGTCGACGACGTCGAAACCCGCGTTGGCGCAGCCTTTCCAGCTGAGCGTGTTTTTGCCAACGCTGAGCATGTGCAGGCCGATGAAGGCGTTGCTGTAGGGCTCCCAGTCGCCGGTCAACCAGGCGGGCGTGGGCTGGGCACTCGAGAGCAGGGCCAGGGCAAGGAGGGGGTGCATGGGAGATCCTTCGCATAGGGCTTCGCAAGGATCGCCGATGAATCGGCTCCTACCAAGCAAACGTGGCCCGCCTGGTAGGAGCCGATTCATCGGCGAACGGGTGCTTGCATCACCCTCCCAATCATGCTCTATTCGATCCATGACCCGCCTCACCGCCAATAACGCCAACACCAATAATCCCCGGAACCTCGGGAGGGTCGGCGTGTAGGCGGTTTCAGCGAAAGCACCCCACACACGAAAGGCCCGCCCTCACCAGGCGGGCCTTTTTCTTTGCGCCGTTTCATCAGCGACTTCCAGTGACCGACCAGGAGTGACAAGGCCATGTGTTCGATCTTCGGTATGTTCGGCCTTGCGGCCGGCGACGACCTGATTGCCCTGCGTACGCAGGCGATGGAGCTTTCCCAGCGGCAGCGCCACCGCGGTCCGGACTGGAGCGGCGTCTACGTCGACCAGGGCGCGATCCTCGTGCACGAGCGCCTCGCCATCGTCGACCCGGCGAGCGGCGCCCAGCCACTTCGTTCGCCCGAAGGCGATCTGGCGCTGGCAGTGAACGGCGAGATCTACAACCACCGCGAACTGCGGGCAGCCAGTGACTACGCTTTCACCACGGGCTCCGATTGCGAAGTCATCAATGCGCTCTACCGCGCCGAGGGCGCCGGGTTCCTCGGCAAACTCAACGGCATCTTTGCTTTCGCGCTATGGGATGCGGGCCGCCGTCGCTTCCTGATCGCGCGCGACGCGCTCGGTGTGTGCCCGCTCTACTGGGGTCACGACCGGGCAGGGCGCCTCTGCGTGGCCTCGGAAATGAAGTCGCTGGTCGGCGTGTGCGCCGACGTGGCGCCGTTTCCCCCGGGCCACGTCTACGACAGTGAGACGGGCGAAGCCGTGCGTTACTGGACGCCGGCATGGCGCGACTACGACGCCACCGCGGGGCGAACGATCGAGCCGAAGGACCTTCGCGCCGTGTTCGAAGCCGCCGTGCATCGGCAGATGATGACGGACGTGCCGTATGGCGTGCTCCTTTCCGGCGGCCTCGATTCCTCGCTGGTCGCCGCCGTTGCTGCGAGCTTCGCGCGGCGCCGTATCGAGGAAGACGATCGTGGCGAAGCCTGGTGGCCGCGGCTGCATTCCTTCGCGATCGGCCTGGAGGGCTCGCCGGACCTCAAAGCCGCCGAAGTCGCTGCCGAGGCCCTGGGTACCGTGCACCACGGCTTCCGCTACACCTTCGAGGAAGGCCTCGATGCCTTGCCCGAAGTCATCCGGCATATCGAAACCTACGACGTCACCACGATCCGCGCCTCCACCCCGATGTTCCTGCTTGCCCGGCGGATCAAGGCGATGGGGGTGAAGATGGTGCTGTCCGGCGAGGGCTCGGACGAGATCTTTGGCGGCTACCTGTATTTCCACAAGGCGCCTTCGGCCCGTGCGTTCCACGAGGAGACCATCCGCAAGCTGGATGCGCTGCACTATTACGACTGCCTGCGCGCCAACAAGTCCATGTCCGCCTGGGGTGTGGAGGCGCGCGTGCCCTTCCTGGATACGGAGTTCCTGGACATCGCGATGGCCTTCGACGCCGAGTCGAAAATGGTCGCACGCAAGGGCATCGAGAAAGGCATCCTGCGCGAAGCCTTCGAGGGCGCGCTTCCCGAAGAAATCCTCTGGCGGCAGAAGGAGCAGTTCAGCGACGGGGTGGGCTACGGCTGGATCGACGGGCTCAAGGCCCACGCCGAGGCGATGGTCTCCGACCGCGAGTTCGCGGCGGCAGGTGCCCGGTTCCCCCACAACACCCCAGCGACCAAGGAAGCGTTCTTCTACCGGACCCTGTTCGAAAAGCACTTCCCCGGCGAGTCCTGCGCCGCGACGGTGCCGGGCGGCAAGTCGATCGCCTGCTCGTCACCGGCGGCGCTGGAGTGGGACCCGGCCTTTGCCGCAGCAGCCGATCCATCGGGCCGGTCCATCCGCGGGGTCCACCAGGAGGCCCTCCCGGCCTGACAAATACTGTGGGAGAGAGCAGGGTGCCGCAAGCACCCGTTCGCCGATGAATCGGCTCCTACTGAAGTGACGGTGTGCTGCGGTGCGGCGCAGGGCGGGATTTGTTAGGATTGGACGCTTTAGCCGGCGCGTCCCGCGCCGCACCAGCAGGCAAGCCAACCATGATCGAGACCAATCCGATCCTCGCGCAGATTGCGGACCTTACGGGCCGCGTCGAGTCGCTTAGGGGGTATCTTTGACTACGCTGTCAAGAAAGAACGCCTCGAAGAAGTAACCCGCGAGCTGGAGAATCCCAAGGTATGGGATGACCCCAAGCGCGCCCAGGAGCTGGGCCGCGAGCGTTCGCAGCTCGACGGTATCGTCACCGGCATCGACGAGATGTCCGGCTCGCTGGCCGATTCGAAAGAACTGCTCGAGATGGCCGCCGCCGATGGCGACGACGACACCGTGCAGTCGATCGTCGGCGATCTGGGCAAGATCGACGCCCGCGTGAGCAAGCTGGAATTCCAGCGCATGTTCTCGGGCGAGCTCGATTCCGCCGCCGCTTTCGTCGATGTCCAGGCCGGTGCCGGTGGTACCGAAGCCCAGGACTGGGCCGAAATCCTCCTGCGCATGTACCTGCGCTGGGCGGAATCGCGTGGCTGGAAAACCGAGATGATGGAAGTCAGTGCAGGCGACGTCGCCGGCATCAAGTCGGCCACCTTCCGCGTCGAAGGCGACTACGCCTATGGCTGGCTGAAGACCGAGATCGGCGTGCATCGCCTGGTCCGCAAGAGCCCGTTCGACTCCGACAACCGCCGGCACACCAGTTTCACCTCGGTGTTCGTCTCCCCGGAAGTCGACGACAACATCGAGATCGACATCAATCCGGCCGACCTGCGCACGGACGTCTACCGTTCGTCCGGCGCCGGTGGTCAGCACGTCAACAAGACCGAGTCGGCCGTGCGTATCACGCATGTCCCGACTAACACGGTCGTGGCTTGCCAGACCGAGCGCAGCCAGCATGCCAACCGCGACCGCGCGATGAAGATGCTCAAAGCCAAGCTGTACGAGCTGGAAGTGCAGAAGCGCAATGTCGAGCGTGATGCGCTGGAAGCGACCAAGTCCGACATCGGCTGGGGCAGCCAGATCCGCAACTACGTGCTCGACCAGTCGCGTATCAAGGATCTTCGCACCGGTCTTGAACGCACCGACACGCAGAAGGTGCTCGACGGYGATCTCGACGGATTCGTCGAAGCCAGCCTGAAGTCCGGTCTCGAAGCCGGCTCCAAGCGACTCGATGCCTGATGTTCCCGGGGGCGCAAGCGCGCCCCCGTTCTCTTTCAAAGAAGCCAGAAGCACACCATGACCGACGACACCAGCGCCGATACTCCCGTCACCGCCGCCGAAGAGAACCGCCTCATCGCCGAGCGTCGCGAGAAACTCAAATCGCTGCGTGCGCAGGGCATCGCTTATCCGAACGACTTCAAGGTAGACAGCTTCGCGGGCGACCTGCAGGCCGAGTTCACCGACAAGGATACCTGGACGGCTGAAGCCATCGAGGGCACGCCGCGTCGCGTGACGGTCGCCGGTCGCATCATCCTGATGCGCGGGCAGGGCAAGGTCAGCTTCGTGCAGATGCAGGACGGCACGGGCCGCATCCAGCTCTTTGTCCACCAGGGCACCCTGGGTGAGGAAGGCTACGACGCGTTCAAGCGCTGGGACCTCGGCGACATCGTCGGCGCGGAAGGTGTCCTTATGCGCACCAAGACCGGCGAGCTGTCGGTCAAGGTCGATGCGATCCGCCTGCTGACCAAGTCGCTGCGTGGCCTGCCGGACAAGCACCACGGCCTGGCCGATGTCGAGCAGCGCTATCGCCAGCGCTATGTCGACCTGATCGTCACCGAAGAGTCGCGTCGTACCTTCGCGCTGCGTTCGAAGATCATCAGCCATGTGCGCCGCTGGCTCGAAGCCGAGCCGCGTCGCTTCATGGAAGTCGAAACGCCGATGATGCACGTGATCCCGGGTGGCGCCACGGCGCGCCCGTTCACCACGCACCACAATGCGCTCGACATCCCGCTGTTCCTGCGCGTGGCGCCGGAGCTTTACCTCAAGCGCCTGGTCGTCGGCGGCTTCGACCGCGTCTACGAGATCAACCGCAATTTCCGTAACGAGGGCGTGTCCACCCGGCACAACCCCGAGTTCACGATGCTCGAGCTGTACCAGGCGTACGCCACGTACCACGAGATCATGGACATCACCGAAGGCATGATCCGCACCGCGGCAGCCGATGTCGTCGGTAGCACGGTGATCGAATGGGACGGCGCGACGATCGATGTCGGTCCGGCGTTCCGTCGCTGGCGCATGGAAGACGCCGTGCTCGAGCTCAATCCCGAGATCAAGCCGACCGACCTCCGTGATCGCGAAACCATGGCTGCCCACGCGAAGCGCCTCGGCATCCACGTCAAGCCGGGCTATGGTTGGGGCAAGCTCCTGCTGGAAGTGTTCGAGGCGACGGTCGAGCACACGCTCATCCAGCCGACCTTCATCACCGACCACCCGGTCGAAGTCTCGCCGCTGGCGCGCGAAAGCGACACCGACAAGGGCATCACCGATCGCTTCGAGCTGTTCATCAATGGCAAGGAACTCGCCAACGGCTTCTCCGAGTTGAACGACTCCGAAGACCAGGCCGCACGCTTCCAGGCCCAGGTGGACGCGAAAGACGCTGGCGACGACGAGGCCATGCACTTCGACGCCGACTACATCCGCGCGCTCGAGGTTGGCCTGCCGCCGACCGGCGGTCTCGGTGTCGGCATCGACCGCCTCGTCATGCTGCTGACCGGCTCGGCGTCGATCCGCGACGTGCTGCTTTTCCCGACCATGCGCCCCGAGGCATGATTGGCGCCTGTTAAGTAGCCAGGCCGCCCCGGGGTGGGGTGGGCCTGGTGGTTTCCGTCCCACCATCGAAAGGACTCGTCATGCGCCTCCGCTTCGCGGTGCCGTTGCTCACGTTTGCTGTCGTTCTCCTCACCGGCTGCGGTCCGGCCGTGATCAAGCCGCCGATTCCGTTGGAGCAGTCGCTGCTTCCGGCCACCATCTACGTTCCGGATTGTCCCTCCGAGGGTGGCTTCAGCGGCTTCATGAACGCGGCCGACGGTGCGATGGGCCAAAGCGCGTGCCGCGCGATGGCCGCTGCTCTGGTCGAGAAGGCCCAGGGTCTGGATGGCAAGGTGAAGTTCGTTGCCTATAAAGTGGACCTTAAGGCGCCCAAGCCCGTCGAGCCGGATACAAGCGTGGAAGCGTCGAACGGTAGCCGCTACCGCATCGTGCTCAGGCCTGCCTCATCGTCTCGCATCAGAACCGACCGTATTTCCTACGTCGCTGCGACCGAGATGTTCACCGTGCTCGATATTGCTACCGGTACGCGCGGCTGGGCCACGGTCGAAGCCTCGCCCGGCGGCGTGCCCGGCGCAACGAAGGCGGCGGAGACGATTATCGCGGGCGTTCGCGGACCTCGTTGCGAAGTGCTGAATTCTTTTTCGGCGCGTACCGCGTTCCACGTCCTCGGCGAACCGAAGTGCACGACGTTCATGCTCTATCCGTCGCACCGTGACGACGATGATGAGGATGAAGACGACGAGGCGAAGGACAACAAGCCCGCGAAAGCGAACTGACGCAGACGCGAGGTACACCCATTCCATGGCCTCACAGAAGGGATTCTCGATGCAAAGCCGTTCGTTGCTTGCCGCGCTGTTCGTTGGCGCCTCGATCCTGCTCGCCGGATGTGGCGAAGCCGTCAAGCGGGCGCCCGTGCCGCTGGACCAGCCGCTGACGCCGTCGACCATCTATCTACCCACGTGTCCGCCGAACGAACACACCGGGCTTTTCGACAGCCGCGCAGCCCAGGACTTCGAGTTCGGGCGCAGAAGCTGCGAAGCGATGGGCCTCGTCCTGACCCGTGAGCTCGAACCGCTTTTCGACAAGGTGCGGATCGTGCAGTACACGCCTTCCAAGGAAGCTGACCGATTCGCCGTCGAGCCTGACAAAGCCACCGAAGCAGCGAACGGCAGCCGCTACCGGATCGTCCTGATGCCGGCCTACGCCTCTCGCACCCGGACGCCGGGCGTGCAGCAGTACGGCAAGGTGGAGAAAGAAGTGTCGACATGGCTGGACTTCGCGGTCTTCTCGACCGCGACGGGCCAGCAGATCGGCACGGCCTCGCTTTACTCGATGAATGGCGGCCCCGCTGGCGCACAGGAGATCGGGCACCTGATCGCGCTGGGGGTGAAAGGACCCCGTTGCCAGGCATTGAACAAGTATTCGATGCGTGCGTTCAGCCATGCGTTCGACGGCTGCCAGTCGTTCGCCCTGTATCCCGTCGATGCGGAGCAGGCTGAGGACGACGACGCCAGGGCCGACGCCAGGGCGCCGGCTCCCACCACGGCAAAACCGAACTGACGTCGGCCCCCGTCCGCCGATACAATGCGCGGTCTACTGAGCGGAGCGACCCATGTTCTACGCCATCACCGGTATCGATCACCCGAACTCCCTGGAAGGCCGTCGCGCGTCGCGTCCGGCGCACCTTGCCCGCCTTTCGGCACTCAAGGAAGAAGGGCGTCTGAAGCTGGCTGGCCCGTTTCCGGCCATCGACGCCGAGGACCCGGGTGAGGCCGGCTTCACTGGCAGCCTGATCGTGGCCGAGTTCGAAAGCCTCGAGGCCGCGCAGGCCTGGGCCGATGCCGATCCGTATATCGGTGCGGGTGTCTACCGCGAGGTCACCGTCCGTCCGTTCAAGGTCGTCCTGCCGTGACTGTCGAGAAAGTCGAGCGGATCCGCCAGCTGCTGACCGAGGCCCTGGCCCCGGTCGCGCTGGATGTGATCGACGAGGGGCACAAGCATGCGGGCCATTCGGGTGAAGGGAAGGGGCATTTTTTCGCCCGTATCGTCAGCCCCGCCTTTGCCGGAAAAAACCCGATCGAGCGGCACCGTATGGTCTACGCTGCACTGGGCGACATGATGCCGGACGGCATCCACGCCCTCGCGATCGAGGCAAAAGCTCCCGGTGAGTGATCGTTAGGCCGAAAAACAACGGGTTAGCGCTTTAACCTCATGCTGCTTCGCGTATTGCGCACCCCGCCCCCCTTTGGCAAAGTGATCGATCAGCCAGGGGGTGGCTCCCGAACGGAGSCCTCGGCCGCGTCCCAACGGAAACCATAATGCGTCTGACCACGATCAAGCTGGCGGGATTCAAGTCGTTCGTCGACCCCACCACGCTGCACCTGCCCACCAATATGACCGGCGTCGTCGGCCCTAACGGCTGCGGCAAGTCGAACATCATCGACGCCATCCGCTGGGTCATGGGGGAATCCGCCGCCAGCCGCCTGCGCGGCGATTCGCTCACCGACGTGATCTTCTCCGGCTCCAGCGCGCGCAAGCCGGTGGGCCAGGCCACGGTCGAGCTCATCTTCGACAACAGCGACGGGACCATCCAGGGCGAGTACGCGAGCTTCGCGGAAATCTCGGTCAAGCGCATCGTCAGCCGCGACGGCCAGTCCTCGTATCACCTCAATGGCGCGCGCTGCCGTCGCCGCGACATCACCGACCTATTCCTCGGCACGGGCCTGGGCCCGCGCAGCTACTCGATCATCGAGCAGGGCATGATCAGCCAGATCATCGAGGCGGCGCCGGAAGAACTGCGCACCCACCTCGAGGAAGCGGCCGGCATCTCCAAGTACAAGGAGCGCCGCAAGGAAACCGAGAGCCGCATCAAGGCCACGCGTGAAAACCTCGACCGCGTCCGCGACGTGCGCGACGAAGTCGAAAAGCAGCTCGACCACCTCAACCGCCAGGCCCGTGCGGCCGAGCGCTGGAAGGCCTTCAAGGAAGAGCACACCCATCGCGAAGCCGAACTGCGCGCCCTCGAATACCGCACCTTGCATCGCCAGCACGAAGGCGAGGGCTCGGGCCTGCGTGAGGCCGAGCTGGAGATCGACAAGCACCTTGCCGGCCAGCGCCAGATCGAAGCGCAACTGGAGACCGTGCGTGAGCGTCACCAGGGCGCCAGCGAGCATCTGAACCAGGTCCAGGCCGAGGTCTACAAGGTCGGCGCCGAGATCGCGCGCGTGGAACAGCAGGTCCGTCACAACCGCGACCTCAGCGAACGCCTCACTCGTTCGCGCGCCGACACCGAGCGCGAGTTCGAGGAACTGCAGGGTCACATCACCGCCGACCGCGAGCAGGTGGAAACCCTGCGCATGGCCCTGGCCGAAGGCGAGCCGAAGCTCGAAGCGCTGCAGCAGATCCAGGACGAGACCGGCGAAGCGCAACGCGCCACCGAGACCAAGCTGGCCGACTGGCAGCAGCGCTGGGATGCGCACACCCGCGGCGCCTCGGAATCGAGCCGTGCCGCCGAAGTCGAGCGGACCAAGCTGGCCTACCTGGATCGACAGACCGTCGACCTGTCGCGCCGTAAAGAGGCGCTAGAAACCGAGCAGCGCGCGACCGACGTCGCCGCGCTCAACGCTGCGTCCGAGCAGCTGGATATCGAACACGATACGCAACGCGAGCGCGTCGAAACGCTCGGCGGCGTGCTCGACCAGCACAAGGTGTCGTACGAGCGCGTCCTCGACGAAGAGCGCCAGGTGCAGTCGTCGCTCAACGAGGCCCGCCAGCAACTGCAGACCGCGCGTGGCCGCCAGGCCTCGCTCGAAGCCCTGCAGAGCGCTGCGCTGGGCCAGGAAGAGACCGCGGCGAGCGGCTGGCTGGCACGTCTGGGCCTCGACCGTTCACGCCGTCTCGGCGAGTCGCTCCAGGTCGATGCCGGCTACGAGTCCGCGGTGGAAACCGTCCTCGCCGGCGTGCTCGATGGCGTGCTGGTGGACGCCATCGGCGCCTTGACCCCTGAATTCGAAGCCCTCGGCAATGCCGATGTGGCGCTGTTCGCGAAAGAGCAGGTCGGCCCCGGTGCTGCCGGCACCCTGGCTGCCTATGTGCGCGGTCCGGTCGCCGCGATGGCGCTGCTGGGGAATGTCTTCGTCGCCGACTCGGTCGAGGATGCCGCGGCACGTGTTTCCTCGTTGGCCCCACACCAGTCCGTGATCACGCGCGACGGTGCCTGGATGGGTCCGGGTTGGGCGCGCGTGCTGCGCGCGCAAGGCAACCAGGTCGGCGTGCTCGCCCGCGAGCGCGACATCCGCCAGCTCGCCGAACAGATCGAAACGCTGGAGGCTTCCAGCGAAGAATGGACCGAACAGCTCGAGACGCTGCGCACGCGCAAGTTCGAGACCGAACGCCAGCGCGACGACGCACAGCGTGATCTCTACGCGGCCCATCGCCGGCTCTCCGAGCTGGCCGGCCAGTTGCAGAGCCACCGCGGCAAGATGGAAACCGCTCGCGCCCGCGCCGAGAAGGTCGGTGGCGAGATCAGCGTCATTCTTGAGCAGGTGGACGAACTCGCTGGCCAGACGCGTGACGCGCGCTCGCGCCTGGACGAGGCCGTCGGCCTGATGGGCGATCGTGAAGACGAGCGCCGTGGTCTGGAGAACGAGCGTCGCGAACTGCTCGAGGCGCGCGAGGAAGCGCGCATCAATGCACGCGAAGCCGCCGATCAGTCGCACCAGCTCGCCCTGGGCATGGAATCCAAGAGGGCAGCGCTCACCTCGCTCGAGCAGGCGCTGGCCCGCCTCGACACGCAGTTGCGCCAGGTCACCGCGCGCCGTGACGAGATCGACCAGCAGCTCGCCGCCGGTTCCGACCCCATCGCCGAACTCGAGGAAGAGCGGCAGACCTACCTCGATCAGCGCCTGCTGGTCGACAAGCAGTTGGTCGAAGCGCGCCGTGCCCTCGAAGACTGCGACGCCGAGTTCCGCCGCCTCGAGCAGGAACGGCAGCGCACCGAACACGTCCTCAACCAGGTCCGCGAGAACGTCTCCGAGAAACGTCTCGCGGCGCAGGCCCTGCAGCTTCGCGCCGAACAGCTGGCCCAGGCGATCAAGGCGTCGGGCCTCGAGCTCGAGGCCCTGTTGACCGAACTGGCCGAAGATGCCGAGCCCGAGCGCTGGCAGCAGCAGTTGGTCGACCTGTCACAGAAGATCGCCCGCCTCGAGCCGGTCAACCTCGCCGCCATCCAGGAACACGCCGAGCAGTCGCAGCGCAAGGAATACCTCGATGCGCAGCTGGCCGATCTGGTCAGCGCCATGGAAACGCTGGAAGGCGCGATCAAGAAGATCGACCGCGAGACCCGCCAGCGCTTCAAGGAAACCTTCGATCGCGTCAACGCGGGTGTGCAGGAGCTATTCCCGCGTCTGTTCGGCGGTGGACACGCGTACCTCGAACTCACCGGCGACGACCTGCTCGACACCGGCGTGGCGATCATGGCGCGGCCGCCGGGCAAGCGCGTCAGCAACATCACGCTGCTCTCCGGTGGCGAGAAAGCGCTCACCGCCGTGTCGCTGGTCTTTGCCATCTTCGGCCTCAATCCCGCCCCGTTCTGCCTGCTGGACGAGGTGGATGCGCCGCTGGACGAAGCCAATGTCGGGCGCTTCTCGGCCATGGTCCGTGAGATGAGCGAGAAGGTGCAGTTCATTTTTGTCAGCCATAACAAGGCCACCATGGAGGCCGCGTACCAGCTGTGCGGCGTTACCATGCGTGAGCCGGGCGTGTCCCGCCTGGTTCAGGTCGACCTCGCCGAAGCGTCCAAGCTCGTTGGCGTGGCTTAAGCACTAAACAAGGAATCGAAGCATGAATCCCGTCATCGGCCTCGCCTGGAATCCCGCAGTAGGCATCCCGATGCTTTTCGTCGGCGTCGTTGTCCTTGTGCTGATCTGGCTGTTCGGCCAGCCGCGCAAGGAGCAGCAGGGCCGTCGCAAGCCCGTGCCAGAGGCACAGGAGCGTTCGCGCGAGCGCCGCGAACCTGTCTTCAACGACGAGGGTGAAGAAATCGCGGACGGCGGTGAATCCTTCAGCGCCCGGGACGATCGTTCCTACGACACGCGCGACGAGCGCGAATTCAGCGCCCGCGACGACGAAGCCAACGACCCGCTGTTCCGCCCCTCGCCCAAACAGGGCGAGCTGGATGTCGACCTGCGTGCCGAGCTGGAACGCCTGGGCGCGTCGCTGTCCGGCGATCGCGGGGCCATCCATCCGCCACAGGCTCGCGACGAAGCCGCCACACCGGTCGCGCCGCCGCCTTCACCACAGCAGCGTGTCGAACCGCGCTTCGATCTGCCGTTCGACCTCGACGAACCCGTTGCCGCGGCGCCCGCACCGGCCGCTCGGCCGGCTGCACCGGCTCCCGCACCGATCCCGGCTCCTGCTCCGGCGCCTGCCGCGCCGCCGAAGGCTCCGCCGCGTTCGGATCTGGGGCGGCGTCCGTCGCACGCGCCGGTCGAGCGCATCGTCAGCCTCTACGTCGTTGCTCGCGAAGGCAGCAAGTTCCATGGCTCCGACCTCGTCGTCGCCGCGGAAAAGGCCGGCCTCGAATTCGGTGACATGGGCATCTATCACCGGCTGGTCGACGGTCACCCGGAACAGGGTCCGATCTTCAGCGTGGCCAACCTGACCAAGCCTGGCAACTTCGACATGGGGCGGATTGCCACCCTGCAGACCTCGGGCCTGTCGTTCTTCATGGCGCTGCCGGGTCCGGCACCGGCGCTGGATGCCTGGGATGCCATGCTGCCGACGGCGCAGCGCCTGGCCGAACTGCTCGACGGCCTGGTTCTGGACGAGGAGCGCAACGCGCTCGGTCGCCAGCGCATCGCGCATATCCGCGACGAACTGCGTGGCTGGGACCGCGGGCACGAAGGCGAAGAGATCAAGTTCGGCCAGTAATGTATACGCCGAAGACCTTCGTCGAATCGCGCCTGCCGGTACTGCACGAGGCGATC
Organism: Luteibacter sp. P1_D3; assembly: GCF_056406135.1. Taxonomy (NCBI): domain Bacteria; kingdom Pseudomonadati; phylum Pseudomonadota; class Gammaproteobacteria; order Lysobacterales; family Rhodanobacteraceae; genus Luteibacter; species Luteibacter sp. P1_D3. Next base: position 108,464 of record NZ_JBFUAT010000029.1, read on the forward strand.
CGTTCGATCGCCTTCGGCACCCTGGTCACGGCAGGCGAGGGTGGCATCGAGGCGAGTCATCTTCCGTTCGTACTCGTGCCGGACGAGGGTCCGCTGGGTACGCTGTACGCCCATGTGGCCCGGCCCAATAACCACGTAAGCCGTCATGGCGGCGAGGTACTGGCGATCTTCGCCGGCGCCCACGCTTACATCTCGCCCAACGGCTATCCAGGCAAGGCCACGCATCACCGCGAAGTGCCGACCTGGAACTACATCGCGGTCCACGCCTATGGCCGCGTGGAAACCTACGACGATCCCGCACGCCTTCGCGCCCATCTGGTAAGCCTCACCGACCAGTCGGAACACGCTGCGGCGCAGTCCGTGCCATGGAAGGTCGACGACGCCCCCGACGACTATGTCGCCGCGAACCTCCGCGCCATCATCGGTATCCGCCTGCCCATCGATCGTCTCGAAGGCAAGTGGAAGCTCGGCCAGAACCGTCCGGTCGAAGACCGCCTCGGTGCCGCCACGCTCCTCGCTGAACGCCCCGGCGACGACGAGCAGGCGATCGCCCGGGCGATGGTCGATAGCACCAAGAGCTGATGCTGTCAGTGTGGGAGCCGCTTCAGCGGCGATGAAGACAGGTAGGAGCCGATTCATCGGCGAAAAACCAACGGAGCGGAGACGCCGAGAACCTCGGAGTTATCCGAAAGCCGGGAGGGGCAAGGCCCTTGGGGCCGCCGGCGCAGCTCTTCGAGGCGGGCGGTAGCTGTTCGCTCGGCGTATGCCGCTCGAGACATGCGTCCGCGCAGCGGACGGTCCGCAGGAAAGCTGTGACGAAGAACTCACCTGCACAGCGTAACTCCCGCAAAAACCCACGTATTCACACTGCCGCAACACCCGTCTGCGTCACTGTGAATGCCTTCGCGTGTCCGGGTCCATTGGCACGACGCATACATCCGACCCGGCATGCTTGTTCCACCCCCAGAGGAACACGAGAGACATGTCGGCAAGCATGCGTGCGCCCCTATGCATTTATTACCTGCATCCCCTGCTTGCAGGGCCGATGACCGCTTGGAATCCCTGGATCGAGCATGCGGCCTCGCTGGGCTTTCGACAGCTGCTGATCGCACCGCCTTTCGAACCCTCGGCCTGCGCTGACGTTTTCGTCACGCGGGACTTCGACCGGCTCAATCCCTCGTTGGGCGCCGATGGCGATGCCACCACACGGCTGGGCCAGATCGCCAAGGCGTGCCGGGCGCAGCACGTGGAGTTGTGGCTGGACGTGTCACTGGATGAACTGGCGTCGGATTCGCCGCTGCGCGGAGAGCATCCGGACTGGTTCCGGGCGATCGCCGCCCAGCACGGCACGCCCGATCCGCGTTGGACTCCGAGCGAAAGCGACAGCGCCCGCTGGCGATTGAATGACCCCACCGTGGCCGATGCCGCCACCCAATGGTGGATCGACCGCCTCCGACGATGGACGGCGGTCGGCGTCGCCGGCTTCCGCCTGATGCACCCGCAGCGGCTCCCCGCATCGCTTTGGAAAACCCTGATCGATGCCGTTCATGAGGGTTCGCCCGACGCGGGCTTTCTCGCCTGGACGCCGGGAAGCACGCCCGAGGAATTGGCTTCGATGCAGGGCGCGGGCTTCGATGCCGTGGTGTCGTCAGCCAACTGGTGGGATTTTCGTGCACCCTGGTACGCCGAGGAGGCGGCCCGCCTGCAGGCGATCGCGCCGGCGCTGGCCTGTACCGAAGCACCATTCGCCACTCGCCTGGGCGATGAACTGGGTGAGGAAAACCAGCTCGACCATGCGTATCGCCGCGCCATCGCGTTCGCTGCGACGGCGCCGGGTGGATGGATGATGCCGGTAGGCTTCGAATTTGCCGCGCACGATGCCCTTGATCCAAGGCGGGGCGCGGCGATCACTCCTGCCGACCTGGCGGCGGGCGCCGTCCTGGATGTTACTGCGACCGTCAAGGCGGCCAATGCCGCGGTCGGTGAGCGCATCCACGGCGTGCCGACGATGGCCACGGGCAAGGGCATTGCTACCTTTCTTACCGTGGACGGCGCGGATCCGCGCACGGCCACGCGCGCCACGCTCACCCTGGTCAACGCCTCGCTCGATCGCGAAGCGCCGCTGACCGCCGCCGACGCCTTGATCGGCGACGCGTCCCACTTCGGTCCCTGGACTACGCCCGACGGCCGCAAGGTCTTCGATGAAGGCGACGGTGTCGTCCTGCATCCGGGCGCCGTACTGACCTTGACCGCCCATGCGGGCGCGCCTGTGAAACGCAAGATCGGCGCCACCGCCCATAAGGAATTCATGCAGTCTGCTACGAAAGCCCCGCGCATCATCATCGAAGCCGTCCAGCCCGTCGTGGATGGCGGTCGTTTCCCCGCCAAACGCATCGTCGGTCAGGCTATCGATGTCAGCGCCGATATCTTTGCGGACGGCCACGATGTGCTCGCCGCGCGTCTGCGCTACCGCGCCCTGGATGAGAAAGCCTGGCGCGAAGTCGTGCTCGAGCCCGTCAACAACGACATCCATACGGCGCGCTTCACACCGACCCGCATGGGGCGCTACGAGTTCCAGATCGAGGCGTGGCGCGATCCGTTTGCGACCTATCGCCACGAGCTCGAGGTAAAACACGCCGCCCACGTGCCCATCGGCCTGGAGCTGGAGGAGGGCAGGCTGCTCGTCGAGGCACGCGCGAAAGACGCGGCTGGCGCAAAAGCGAAGGGTTTGCGCAGCCTCGCCACGGCGGTCGCACGCAGCGACGGCGACGAGCGCCTCGAACTTCTGCTTGCCGAGAGCACGCTGGCCCTGATGACGGCGACGGATCCCCGCCTCCGTTCGACCCTCACCGAGACCTTCCAGCTCGAGATCGACCGCCGCGAAGCCGGATTCGCCAGCTGGTATGAATTGTTCCCCCGGTCGATGACCGACGACAAGGCGAAGCACGGCACATTCCGCAGCACCATCGCGCGCTTGCCGGCCGTGCGCGACATGGGCTTCGACGTGCTTTATTTCCCGCCGATTCATCCGATCGGTACCGCGTTCCGCAAAGGGCCGAACAACACGCTCACACCCGGTCCGGACGATCCGGGCAGTCCGTACGCGATCGGCTCGCCCGACGGCGGCCACACCGCGCTCCATCCGCAGCTGGGCACGATCGAGGATTTCCGTGCGCTGCGCGACGCCGCGCACGAACACGGCCTGGAGCTTGCGCTCGACTTTGCGATCCAGTGCTCGCAGGACCACCCCTGGCTGAAAGAGCATCCGGAGTGGTTCGACTGGCGTCCCGACGGGAGCATCCGCTACGCGGAGAATCCGCCGAAGAAGTACCAGGACATCGTCAACGTCGACTTTTATGCCGAAGGCGCGATTCCCTCGCTGTGGCAGGCGCTCTGCGACGTGGTGCTGTTCTGGGCCAACGAGGGCATTCGCACGTTCCGTGTCGATAACCCGCATACCAAGCCATTCCCGTTCTGGGAGTGGATGATTGCGCGGGTGCGTGCAAAGTACCCCGACGCGCTGTTCCTCTCCGAAGCATTCACCCGGCCCAAGCCCATGTACCGTCTGGCCAAGGTGGGCTTCAGCCAGTCCTATACCTATTTCACCTGGCGAAACTCGAAGCAGGAGTTCGTCGATTACCTCACCGAGCTGACGACCACGCCGCCGAAGGATTTTTTCCGGCCGAACTTCTTCGTCAACACGCCGGACATCGATCCTTACTTCCTGCAGACGTCGGGGCGGCCGGGATTCCTGATCCGCGCCGCGCTGGCGACCACGCTTTCGGGTCTCTGGGGCATGTATTCGGGCTTCGAGATCTGCGAAGCCGCACCGATGCCGGGCAAGGAGGAGTACCTGGATTCGGAAAAGTATGAAATCCGCGTCCGCGACTTCAATGCCCCGGGCAACATCGTTGCCGAGATCACCCAGCTCAATGCCGTCCGTCGTGCGCATCCGGCGCTGCAGAGTCATCTGGGTGTGCGCTTCCTGCCAGCGAACAATCCGCAGGTACTTTTCTTCGAAAAGCGCTCGGGCGACGACATCGTGCTGGTGGCCATCAGCATGGATCCGCATAACGCCCAGGCCGCCGACCTTTCGCTACCGCTGGGCGACTGGGGCTATGCCCCCGACGCGCAGCTGGATATCCACGACCTGCTTCATAACCAACCCATCGCCTGGCGCGGCGCCGATCAGCATGTGTGGCTAGGCCTCGGCCAGCCCTATGCGATCTGGCACGTGCGGCTACCCGGAGTCTGATCCATGGCTACACGCGCCAAAGCAAAGAAACAGGCCGCCGCTCCCGACTTCTCGAGCGATCCGCTCTGGTACAAGGACGCCATCATCTACCAGGTGCATCTGAAGTCGTACTTCGACTCCAACGATGACGGTGTGGGTGACTTCCAGGGCCTGATCGAGAAGCTCGACTACATCGCGGAGCTGGGCGTCAACACGCTGTGGCTCCTGCCGTTCTATCCCAGCCCGCGTCGCGACGATGGCTACGACATCGCCGAGTACAAGGCGGTGCACGAGGACTACGGCAAGCTCGCCGACGTGAAGCGCTTCATCAATGAAGCGCATGCGCGCGGCCTGCGCGTGATTACCGAGCTGGTCATCAATCACACCTCCGACCAGCATCCCTGGTTCCAGCGCGCACGCGCGGCAAAGGCGGGTTCGGCGGCGCGTAACTTCTACGTCTGGTCGGATACCGACCAGGCCTACGACGGCACGCGCATCATTTTCCTCGATACCGAGAAGTCGAACTGGACCTGGGATCCGGTCGCCGGCCAGTACTTCTGGCATCGCTTTTTCTCGCATCAGCCGGACCTGAATTTCGACAACCCGGCCGTCCTGAAGGCCGTGCTCGACGTCATGCGTTTCTGGCTCGACATGGGTGTCGACGGCCTGCGCCTGGATGCCGTTCCTTACCTGATCGAGCGGGAAGGGACGAACAACGAAAACCTTCCCGAAACGCACGACATCCTCAAGGTGATGCGCGCGGAGATCGACCAGCATTATCCCGACCGCATGCTTCTTGCCGAGGCCAACCAGTGGCCGGAGGACACGCAGGACTATTTCGGCAACGGCGACGAATGCCACATGGCGTTCCATTTTCCGCTGATGCCGCGCATGTACATGGCGATCGCGCGCGAAGACCGCTTTCCGATCACGGACATCATGCGGCAGACGCCGGCGATCCCGGAGAATTGCCAGTGGGCGATCTTCCTGCGCAACCACGACGAGCTGACGCTCGAAATGGTGACGGATAACGAGCGCGACTACCTGTGGCAGACCTACGCCGCGGACAAGCGTGCGCGCATCAACCTCGGCATCCGCCGGCGCCTGGCCCCGCTGCTCGAGCGCGATCGTCGTCGTATCGAGCTGATGAACGCGTTGTTGCTGTCGATGCCCGGTACGCCGGTGCTCTATTACGGCGACGAGATCGGCATGGGCGACAACATCCATCTCGGCGACCGTGACGGCGTGCGTACCCCGATGCAATGGTCGGTCGACCGCAACGGCGGTTTCTCGCGCGCCGATCCGGCCAGCCTCGTGTTGCCGCCGATCATGGATCCGCTCTACGGCTTCCAGGCGATCAATGTCGAAGCCCAGTCGCGCGATCCCCATTCGCTGCTGAACTGGACGCGCCGCATGCTCGCCGTGCGCAAACGCTACAAGGCCTTCGGTCGCGGCACGCTCAAATTCCTCTATCCGGGCAACCGCAAGGTGCTGGCGTATCTGCGCGAGTTCGACGGCGAACACGTGCTCTGCGTGGCGAACATGTCGCGCTCCCTGCAGGCCGTGGAACTGGATCTCGCCGCGTTCGATGGCCAGGTGCCGATCGAAATCATGGGTGGGTCGTCGTTCCCACCCGTGGGACAGCTGCCATACCTGCTCACCGTGCCGGCATACGGCTTTTACGCGTTCCAGATCTGCCCGAACGCGCAGATGCCGGAGTGGCACGAAATCCCTGCCGAACCGATGCCCGATTACGAGACCCTGGTGGTTCGCGGAGCCCTGGTCGAAGGCCCGGTGATGGCGCATCACCGTGGCGTTATCGAAAAGCAGGTGCTGCCGACCTACCTC
>NZ_JBFUAT010000030.1:0-55670 GCF_056406135.1 Luteibacter sp. P1_D3
AGCATCTGGAGGTTCTGTATCCGGATCCATGGCAGGTCGCTCGAGCAAACGACGGTAGCCCGGCATCGCCCTAAAGGCAGCGAAAGCCACTTCGGCATCGTCGCGCCCGTAAATAGGGACGGCGGTGCGGCTTGAGAAGGCGACGTGCAGCGCCACGTGAAGAGGTCTTTGCCGCATCGCGAGATCCGAACGGTTGGAACGAGCCCCCGAGTCGTCCAAGGCAGCGTCACAGAAAACCATTGACTCGGCTTGCGCCGCTCTATGGGCCAGTCTGGGGCGGAGAGCGATATCCGGCCGGATGATCGCTGTGGCAGAACCGCCTGGGCGACACCGGCGACGTCATCCGTGGTTTAAAACGGCCCGGCGGCCACGCGAAGCCTTACGGGCCGCCGAGTGACCGTTGGTAGGTCGAAGGAGCTTCCGTCCTCGGAGCCGCGATCCTGAGTCCGGCGGCACCGGCCACCGTGGCGAGGAGCGCGCAGTGGCAGCTTGAGCGTGGCCTAGCTCAACGGCACAGCGCGTCAATGGGAAGGCTGGCTGCCTTAACGGAATACATACAAATGTCTGTCATGCTGGGCCGAGAGAACGAGCCCCGGCACGCACGCCTATGGTCCACAGGGAATCCACCCTGGCCTCTGAACGGCCTGACGCGATTCCTGATGATGAAGACTCCTCCCGCACCCTTACGGATGACATTGCACAATGCCGATCGCCTCGGCCACGTCGTCACAGCCGAGGTCACGGCGACCGCCACCGCCCAAGACGGCAAATGGATATGGCATGCCGTCTTTTCGAACACGGGTGAACCGCCCGCTGAAATCCTTGGCTCGTCGGAATCGCTTGAAGCAATAGAGAAAGACATCGCCGCAAGGGTTCGGCGCCTCCAGATGGTCGATGCCGTCGCCGTGCCTCTGCCCGACGCACCTGCGCCCAACGCTGATACCGGCGTACGCTCGGCGGTACGCACAGCCGACGATGGCGATCTGGTTGACAGTGAAGAAAGGCTTAGCCTCGGTTAAACCGGCCGCCCGTTGAGATAAGAAAAATCGACATGTCTCGAAAAACCCTTGCGGGTCTTGCAGGCGAAGCGTTGGCGCTCAGCGACGCTGCGACGGATGGCGACATGGATGAAGCGCGGTTCCGCGCCCACGTTCTCGCAAGCGGGCTAGGAACGGCAAGCTACGCCCTCGCGTCAATTGCTGCGGCCCGAGTCATCGTCATCTTGGGCTCGCCGGGATGCGATCCCGCGCCCGGACTCGGACAGGCACTCGTAGAACTTATCGATCAGCTCCTCGGTCACGAGGCGATCGAAGCCTAAGCGGCGGTTCCTCTAAAGGTCGCCTGTGGTCTTGGCGCTCACGCGCACTGACTCTTCGTGCCGGCTATTTCTCTCGATACTGACCCACGCATTTACATGCGCGATGGCCTCGTCCAGGGCAGTCGGCCGGCTCGGACGAGGGTACTTACCTCGCCATCGATGCACGATCGTCCCCGCACGGTTTACGATTTCGACCGACGCAACGAAGCCGAGACCACTCGGCGCCTGATCGACAGCGTAATTACACGAGATATCCTCTTCCACACCCCTTGCCCTCGATCCTCACCGAGCCTGTTTGGCGGAAGATATATCCGAATATTGTCCAATTTGTGAAGTGGCGATTGCTGCCCTTTTTGGTCAGGTCAGGTCGATCGGTTCCACAAGCTCGTGGCCTTTGTTCCTGGGGCGACCCAGCGGCTTGCCGGACGGAAGACGAGATCCACTTGAACGATCTGCAGTCCTGGGGGCCCGGTTCCGTAGCGAACAGCAGTGTGTGCTACGGCTGGCCTGACCTAAGCGCTTCGATCGCCACTGCCCCATAATCATGGGCATAAACGAGCGCGAGCGAAAGGTGGGGAAACGAGAACGAGCCGCGCCAGGCCAAGGCCACTCTCGACCCCTCAAGGATTTTAACCGTCGGCAGGAAGCCGCCGTCGACGGGCTCGGCATCACAGATCAAATGAAAGTCGGCTGACATGACTGCTCAATCGCTAGGGGCATGCCATGGGTACGCTAATTCCAGAAGGGGGGATGCAATACCCAGCTGCCCATGAAGGCTACCACGTTAGTTCACGAGCGCCTTGTAGACCTCGCGCTCGGCGGCGTGTCGTGCCAGAGTACCGTCTACGCAGATTTCACGTGAGCCCCGTTGGTGCCCAAGTCGACACGCCCGGTTGCAATCGTTATTGAACCAATGCCTATGCTTGCGGAGACCGTCGCGGACGTCCTTCGTAAGCATGGGTACGACGTTGCCGTGGCCGCCACACACGAAGGAGGGGCTGCTGCGGCAATCGGCAGAAGGGTCGTCATGGTTGTGGCGGCGGTTCCAGCGCCGGGTGAGAGCCGGCAAGGCGCCTACCTGCTGGATGCCCGCGACGAGAACCCGAGAATGTGCGTGGTAGTCATGCTTTCCGACCCCATAGCGTCCGCAGCCGGTGCACCGGTCCAGGCGGTGCAACTGGTCAAACCGTTCAGCGTCGTTGAACTCGAGCGCAGCATCGCCCTCGCACACGTACGAGCGGCATTGACCTCCTTCACGGCTCCCGCCGACGGTTGAGGTAGACCCTCACCGCCGCCGGATCCGAACCGACGATCTCGACCGCTTCCCGGACTAGTTCTGAGGTGCTCGAAAGGACGACAGCCCAAATAAGCACGTCAACGTCGTCCGATATATCGATCCGAGAAATACGTGGCAGGTCGTCGGAATCACTCATCACTTTGCACGTGTGGACTGGCCGACCCAATTCTCGCCTACACCCAGCAATTTAGAGTCAAGATTCCTATGGGTTGCCGTCACCGGACATACGCATATATGGCGGGACCTATCCTCTCGTTTATCGGCTACGTTGCACAAAAAAGCGGGTGCTGAGCACACGACGGTGGTTGTACTCAGCCACGCTGGCCATCAGGGCGGGACCCGATGCCCCGAGATGCCACCCTTGGGCAACTGTTCGCCACCGCATGGCTTTGCGGCATCGGATTCATCATGTCGTTGTTCATCGAGACGCTGGCCTTTTCCATACGGCGTCGTCCCTATCGTCTTCGACCCCCGCTCCATGGCCCTCCCTCGCGAGAGCCGCTCTAGGAACGGTTGTGAAGACATCCGCACTCATTGCCGCCTTGGCGCTTTCACTACGAGACCTAGGATCTCGTCCACCTCGACGATGACGGTGACCGATACGCGTAGCCTGCCGAGGGAGTATTGGAGATGTCCCCCGACGGGGAGACCCATCAGACCAGTGTCCTCAAGCCATGCAGCAGAGCGGCCACCCAAGAAAGGCGACGGGTCTAGAGAACCGTTCCTAGGTCGCCGCGAGAACGGCTTCAGCGGGCGTAGAGCTGTGGCCGGGCTGCCGAACAGAAACCCCTAGTGCAGCGCCACGGTCATGCGCAGAAGCGCCGAGTGCTCTTCAACGGTCTCGATACCTTCGGCTATCACCTGCATCCCGAGCTCGTCGCACACCGCCATCATGTGGGCAACGATGCGCCTTGCGGCTCTTTTGTGGCCGGTCGGCACGTACTCACGCAGTGCAAATTTGGACTACGTCCCTACTACTCGGAACGCGATGCAGACACATGCAAGCGTCGCAAGCATGTTAGAGAGGCAGCCGAGGAAAAACGCGAGTAGTGCTGATACGTTTAGGAGCCGCGAATAGATGGCTATCTTGGCGTGTGCGAACCACACACAACTCGTTAGAAAAAGTGGCATGGCAAACCACCCCCATCTATCGCTCGCATTGTCGGCGAATGTCGCGGATGCCGATACGTGAGTCGTCGTTACTAGAACACCGAACTGGCGGTGTCGCAGGCGGGAGATCAGACGAGACATGTCCCGGAAACCGACCGATCGCCTCGTGTAGCACTTCGCTTCAAGAGCAAAGTCAACCAGGATGGTGCTGGCTCCGCGACAGAGACGCATCTGACCGACCGCGTCACGGCCTCCACCCCTCGATGGGCGAGTCACGTCCGACGTTGCGATTTCGGGGATCATCAGCTTGGCGCTCGCGACTGCCCAGTGCTCGAAGGCGTGGGGCCACCCTGCGAAGTGCGACTGTGGCGTCTGGATTATTGCCTTTCCATCCTGATCCTGRGGTAGTTGTTCGCGGATGGTGCGCCATTCGAGCGACCGGTTCGCGRGAAGTGGCGTTCTGCGGCCGCTATTGATCCATCGCTTCCAAGCCTCGGGGGCTAAGCGATCGTCAGGTCGACCGTCGATGGTGCTATCAATCCATGCCCGGCTCACAGTGGGAGCGTCGAGGACCGTGAACCGGGCTCGATAGTTCTGGAAGCGATCGTCACCTGCTCCCCCCCCCGCAGCACCGCATCGAGCACGCGTCGCACAAGGACTTTCGAGATCGCACCCCGGAAGTGGTCCGGGAAGCGTTCAAGCGCGACAACTCGTGCCACGCGGCCCTGAATCTCACCTTATAGGCTCAAAATCTCACTTTCTCGGCGTCCGGACATGAGCTTTCTTGAGGCTCGTCCAGAAAGCCTCACCCGCACTTCGAATACCCACAATTCAAACAAGTCTGGCACCCATCCATCAGCACCAACGCCTGCGTATTGCACTTAGCGCAGAGGGTGGCGCCAGCGGGGAAGCCTGAGGCATTCATGTGGGCGGCTTCTGCGGCGGCTTGGGAGGCAGGAGCTTCGCCGGCGGAGCCGGCTCCTACAGGAGCGGCCGTGGCAACGGCGGGTTTGGCAGCTTTCTCGTAGGCGGCACGCTTTTCGGCGATGAGCGCGCGAGTCGCATCGCTCATCTCCGGATCGTGGATCAGCCCGATCGACTTCATATGCTGCTCAACCACCGCGCCGATCTCGGCGACGATGCTCGGCATATAGACGCCGCCGGCCTTGAAGTAGCCGCCACGCGGATCGAAAACCGCCTTGAGCTCTTCAACAATAAACGTCACGTCGCCACCCTTGCGGAAGACGGCGGACAAAATTCGGGTGAGCGCGACGATCCACTGGAAGTGGTCCATGTTCTTCGAGTTGATGAAGAGCTCGAAGGGACGGCGCTGCTCGTGCTTGGTACCGGCGTTCAGGACGATGTCGTTGACGGTGACGTACAGCGCATGCTCGAAGAGCGGCGACTTGATCTTGTACGTGCTGCCGACGAGGGTCTCCGGTCGTTCCAGGCTTTCGTGCATCTGGATGACTTCGGCCACGGGCGCGGCTTCTTTCACCGGCACGGGCGCGGGGGCCGGAGCGGCCTTGTCCTCGGGCTTAACGACGTTGTAGCCCTTGATCTTCTTTTCGATCTTGATCGCCATGACTCTTCTCTTATAGGTATCCCGCCCGGCGCCAGGCGCCGGGCGGAATGGGTGCTACTTACTTACGACGGCCACGAACGGCGCTCTTGCGTGCCGACGTACGACCGGTCTTGCTGGCAGTGGACCTCTTGACCGCCTTGGGGGCGGCTTTCTTGCTGGCGGCCTTGCGGACCGTCTTCTTTACTGCTGCGACGCGGCCGGCGCTCTTGCGAGCTACCTTGGCTACGCCCTTCTTGACGGCCTTGCGAGCCGTCGAGACCTGCTTGGCGACGCGACCGGCGGCCTTCTTGACCGTCTTGCGGACAGCGGCGGCCTTCTTCACGACGCGACCGGCTGCCTTGCGGGCAACCTTCTTGACCTTCTTGACCGTCGAAGCGGCCTTACGGGTCGAGACCTTCTTGGCAACCTTGGCGACCTTCTTCGAAGCAACTTTCTTGGAAGCCACCTTGCGAACCGGTGCCTTCTTGACGGCCTTCTTGGCGGCAGCCTTCTTGACCGCAACCTTCTTCACCGCCTTCTTGGCGGCGACCTTCTTGACCGCTGCCTTCTTCACGGCCGTCTTCTTGGCCGGCGCCTTCTTGGCAGCTGCTTTCTTGGCCGGAGCCTTCTTAGCAGCAACCTTCTTGGCGGCAACCTTCTTCACAGCAGCCTTCTTGACGGCCTTCTTGACGGCCTTCTTGGCGACAGCCTTCTTGGCAGCGACCTTCTTCGTCGCAGCCTTCTTGCCGGCAGCCTTCTTCGGCGCAGCCTTGGTAGCAGCGGCCTTCTTGGCCGGCGCCTTCTTGGCAGCCGCAGCAGCCTTCTTCGGCGCAGCCTTGACCGGTGCAACCTCGGCAACCACAGCCTTCGGAGCCGCCTTGCGGGTTGCCTTTGCCACCGGGGCAACCTCGACAACGGCAGCCTTCTTCACCGGCGCCTTGCGAGCTTTCTTGACGACAGGCTTCACCGGTTCCGGCGAAACGTCGTCGGGACCGCTGACGAAGTCCGGCTCGCTGTAGTGATCGACCGAAACCGGCGTCACGTCTTCAGCGGCAGCCGGGGTCGGCTCGACGGTCTTGATGGCGACCGGCTTCTTCTTGACGACCGGCTTGGCGACGACCGGCGGCGTCACTTCGGCGGTGACATTCGTCTCCGCTTCGGGCGTGTCGCTGGTGTCATTGGTGTCGATATCGGGCAGCTCACCCTCGACAACCTGGTTTTCATTGGACATGTTTTTCCCTCTCCGCGGGGTCAGAACTTACCGTAATAGCCTTCCTTCAAAGCATCGAAGAGGTTCGCGGCGGTGTGCATTTCACCGTCGTATTCGACCTCTTCGTTACCCTTCAGTTCGACAACGCTACCGTCTTCCAATTCGAAGCGATAGAGGGTGTTCTCAAGGTCGGTTTCTTTTACGAGCACGCCCTGGAACGCGGCGGGGTTAAAACGGAACGTCGTGCAGCCCTTCAGACCCTGCTTATGGGCATACATATAGATGTCCTTGAAGTCCTCATACGGATAATCCGTCGGGACGTTCGCGGTCTTGGAAATGGAGGAATCGATCCACTTCTGCGAGGCCGCCTGGATGTCTACGTGTTCTTTCGGGCTGATGTCGTCGGCGGAGACGAAGTAATCCGGCAGGCGGGTCTTCGGGTCGTCGGAGAACGGCAGCGCCTCGGAATTGATGAGGGCGCGGTAGGCCAGCAGCTCGTAGCTGAAGACCTCGACCTTTTCCTTCGACTTCTTGCCTTCGCGGATCACATTGCGGGAATAGTGGTGCGCAAAGCTGGGCTCGATGCCGTTGGAGGCATTGTTGGCCAGGCTCAGCGAGATCGTGCCGGTGGGCGCGATCGACGAGTGGTGGGTGAAGCGCGCGCCGGTCTCGGCCAGGGCTTCGATCAGCTCGGGGGCGACTTCGGCCACGCGCTGCATGTAGCGGGAGTACTTCGCGTGCAGCGCGCTGCCACGGATGCTCTGGCCGACCTTCCAGCCATCCTTCACCATCTCCGGGCGCTTGCGCAGCATCTCGGCGGTCACTTCGTACTCGCGTGCCAGGACGGGCGCCGGGCCCTTTTCCTTGGCCAGCTCCAGGGCGACTTCCCAGCCGGCGACGGCCATCTCACGCGAGACTTCCTCGGTGAAGGCGACCGCATCGGCATTGCCGTAGCGCATCTTCAGCATGGTGACCGTGGAGCCCAGGCCGAGGAAGCCCATGCCGTGGCGACGCTTGGAGATGATCTCTTCGCGCTGCTGGGCGAGCGGCAGGCCGTTGATCTCGACCACGTTGTCGAGCATGCGGGTGAACACGCGGACCACTTCGCGGTACTCGTCCCAGTCGAACCGGGCCTTGGGGCCGAACGGATCGCGGACGAAGATCGTCAGGTTGATCGAGCCGAGCAGGCAGGAGCCGTACGGCGGCAGCGGCTGCTCGCCGCAGGGGTTGGTCGCGCGGATGTGCTCGCACCACCAGTTGTTGTTCATCTCGTTGACGCGGTCGATGAGGATGAAACCGGGCTCGGCGTAGTCATACGTCGAGACCATGATCATGTCCCACAGGTGCCGCGCACGGATGTGACCGTAGATCTTGCAGGCGACCAGGCCGTCTTCGCGCGTGACGTAGTTCTGCTTGGTCGGCCACTCGCGCCAGAGCACCTTGGTCGCGTCGTTGAGGTCGATCTCGTGCTGTTCCTTGACGTGCACCGGGAAGACCGTCGGCCAGTCCTGATCGGTCTCGACCGCTTCCATGAAGCCGTCGGTGATCAGCAGCGACAGGTTGAACTGGCGCAGGCGACCGTCTTCGCGCTTGGCGCGGATGAATTCCTTGGCGTCCGGATGCGCGATGTCGAACGTGCCCATCTGCGCACCGCGGCGACCGCCGGCGGACGAGACGGTGAAACACATCTTGTCGTAGATATCCATGAACGACAGCGGGCCCGACGTGTGGGCGCCGGCGCCGGAGACGTAGGCGCCACGCGGGCGCAGCGTCGAGAACTCGTAGCCGATGCCGCAACCGGCCTTCAGCGTGAGACCGGCTTCGTGCACCTTCTCGAGGATGTCGTCCATCGAGTCGTGGATGGTGCCCGAGACGGTGCAGTTGATCGTGGAGGTGGCCGGCTTGTGCTCGAGCGCGCCAGCGTTGGACGTGATGCGGCCAGCGGGAATGGCACCGCGGCGCAGGGCCCAGAGGAAGCGTTCGAACCAGTGTGCGCGCAGCTCGTCGGTGGCCTCGACATCGGACAGGGCGCGGGCGACGCGCTGGTAGGTTTCGTCCACCGAGCCGTCGACGGGCGCGCCCGACTTGGCCTTCAGACGGTACTTCTTGTCCCAGATGTCGTATGAGGCAGGCTGAAGCGGAATGGCCGCGGTCTCAAGCCCCATGGCTTGCGCACGTGCTGTGCTCATGTATGTGTCGTCCTCGAGTCTAGGCCCTTGTAGGCCTTTTATTGGCTTGCGTTGACGCAACCACTCGACAGCTCTCCCCCCGGAGCCTCTGCCGACCATCCTGTGTCCCCACGTCGGCCCCTCGAAAAAACCTTTGCCGACGATGGTTTGAAGCATGAACCTGCTTAACCACAGCACCAGTGCTAGGTAACAAGTCAGCCTGGGAACACAAGATGTTGTGGTTACGACCGGAGTGAACCTTAATCCCGGAGAGGCCCGAAGTAAAGTGTCCGTGATCGCTGTCTCACGGTTTGAAACTCGGCGCGAAGACGGCGGTCTTACGCGTCGATTGGCCTGTTTCAGCCAGCAAACAAGGAGTTCCTGCATGACCGCCAGCGCATATCGGCGAACTAAGATTTTTTCCCTGGTCGCTGCCCTGGGTTTTGCCCTGGCCTCGCCCGCGTTTGCCGGCCTTCCGCCGTCCATCGACGGTCAGCCGATGCCCTCACTGGCACCGATGCTGGCGAAGGTGACGCCGGCCGTGGTGAACATCTCCACGAAGACCCGCGTGCGTACGCGCAATCCGTATTTCGACGATCCAGTGTTCCGCCAGTTGTTCGGCAACCAGGGTGTCCCGCGCGAACGTGTGGAGCAGAGCCTGGGCTCGGGCGTGGTCATCGATGCCGAAAAGGGCTACGTGCTGACCAACCACCATGTCGTGGGGGGCGCGGACGATATCACGGTGACGCTGCAGGATGGTCGCGACTTCAAGGCGAAGCTGCTCGGCAGCGATCCGGAGACGGATGTGGCGGTGCTGCAGATACCCGCCGAGCGCTTGCAGGCCTTGCCGATCGCGGATTCCTCCGCGTTGCGTGTGGGCGATTTCGTAGTTGCCGTGGGCGATCCCTTCGGTCTTGGGCAGACGGCGACGTCGGGGATGGTCTCGGCGCTGGGTCGTTCCGGCCTCGGCAAGGGCTTCCAGAACTTCATCCAGACCGATGCCTCGATCAACCCCGGCAACTCCGGCGGCGCGCTGGTGAACCTGCGCGGCGAACTGGTCGGCATCAACTCGATGATCTTCACGCCGTCCGGCGGCAACGTCGGCATCGGCTTCGCCATTCCGACGGATCTGGCGACGGGCGTGATGAAGCAGCTGCTGTCTTACGGCAAGGTGCGACGCGGCAACCTCGGCGTGGAGGTGCAGGACATCACGCCGCGCATCGCCCAGGCGCTGCGGCTGAAGGACAGCAATGGCGCGGTGGTGACGCGTATCAATGAGGGCTCGCCGGCCGATGGCGCGGGCTTGCAGACGGGTGACGTGCTGACCGCGATCGATGGGAAGCCGGTGCGCTCGGCGCAGGATGTGCGCAACACCGAAGGCCTGCTGCCGTTGGGCGCGAAGGTGAAGCTGTCGGTGCAGCGCGAGGGTGTGTCTCGCGATGTGGAGGCGACGATTGCCGCCGTTGCGATCGCGTCGGTGGATGGCGGGAAGGTGGATCCGCGGTTGGCGGGCGTGACCTTGAGCGATCTCACGGCGGATCAGAAAGCGGGTGGCTTGTTTGGTGTGGTGTTGGGTGGGGTGAAACGCGGGTCCGCTGCGGCTTCGGCCGGGTTGAAGGATGGGGATGTGGTGGTGGGGGTGCAGCAGAGGAAGGTGGTGTCGGTGAAGGGGTTGCCGTTGGGGGGTGGGGTTTCTGGGGGGCAGCTGTTGTTGACGGTGGTTCGTGATGGGAGTGTGTATTACGCGGTTTTGTGAGGCTGTTCGCCGATGAATCGGCTCCTACCAGAGCACTGCAACCTGCTCGGTAGGAGCCGATTCATCGGCATGCTCTTGGCGAGTTCTCAATGCCGCAATGCCACAATCCCCCGACAGCCTACGTTCTGTTTCCCACCGGCAGGATGCCGATTGACGTCAAAGGGTGCGCCGAGGCCTTCAATAGCCCACAATTGCGCCCCAATGCCCAACCCCGCTTCCGTCCCGAGGTTCTTGCCGTCCATGTCTCTCCGTCTTGCGCGACTGTTTACCGCCACGCTGATCGGCCTTAGCGCCTCTGCAACCCTTTTCGCCGCCGATACCGCCCTCGTGTGGCGTGGCGATATCACCACCGCGCGCGGCGTGGTCATCGACGTCGCCAAGGCCTGGGAGAAATCCGGCAAGGGCAAGTTCGAACTGCAGCCCTTCAATACGGCCTCCGGTATCGACGCCGTGGTCAAGGGCACGGCGGACATCGCCGGCTCCGCACGTCCCGCCGTCGGCGCGGCCGAGCAGTCGTTGACCTTCACGCCGGTGGCATGGGACGCCCTGGTGATGGTCACGTACCCGTCCAACCCGGTGAGCAACATCACGCTCAAGCAGCTCCATGAGATCTACATGGGGCACATCACCAACTGGAAGGACCTGGGCGGCGCCGACCAGCCGATCAATCTCTACGCCGTGGCCAGCCCGGCCGATGGCGTGGAATACAGCATGCGTCGCCTGCTGTTCGGACGCGGCAACCAGCCCGTCGCCGCACCGCGTCTCTACGTCAACGTGGCCAAGCTCGAAGAGGGCGTGACCCTCGACAAGCAGGGCCTGGGCGCGACGACGCTTGCGGGCGTGGCCTCGAACAAGAAGGTGAAGATCCTGCAGATCGATGGCGTCACGCCGTCGGCCTCGACCGTCGCGAGCGGCGCTTACGTGCTGTACTCCGAGATCTACCTGGTCACCAACGACACCAATCCGAAGGCCGCCGAGATCAAGGAATTCCTTGCCTTCGTGACCTCGAGCACCGGTAGCTCCCTGCTCCGCTCGCACAGCCTCGTGCCGTACGCCGATGGCGCCTCGCTCGCTGCGGGCGACGCTGCTCGCCGCGCCACGATCGCGTCCACCGTCGGCACCCGTGCCAACGTGGGCCAGGCGATGACCACCGCACCGACCGTCGCCGCTGCCGCTCCGGCGGAGGCCGCGAAGGAAGTCGCCGTCGCCAAGGCCGAGGCCAAGGGCAAGGGCGGCAAGGCCGCGAAAGAGGCCAAGGCTTCGGTCGCCGCTGCTGCTGCCGAGCCGTCGCAGTTCGCCAAGGTCGTCGCCAGCGTCAGCACCTCGGCGCACATGGGCTTCTCCGGCGTCCGCTCGGAAGCCTTCACGGCCTCCGACAACGCCAAGGCCGGCGGCAAGTTCGCCAAGGTCCTGGCGGATGCCGTGGTGGTGAAGGGCAAGCTGGCTGCGAAGCCGGCCGCCCCGATCGACAGCTCCGAGAAGTCGAACAAGATCGCGACGCCCAAGGTGACCGAGGCCAAGCCGGCCCCGGCCGCCAAGCCGGAAGCCAGGGCTGCTGTTGCCAAGGCCGCGTCGAAGCCCGCCGCCGCGTCGCACACCTACAAGGTGTCGGCCGGTGACACGCTGTACTCGATCGCCAAAAAGAACGCGGTGGACGTGAACCAGCTGCGCGCCATGAACGGCCTGAAGGACAACAACGTCCACGCCGGTCAGGTGCTCAAGGTCAGCGCACGCTGAGCCCCATGGCCGTCCGCGCCGTCTCGCTCGACCTTGACGACACCCTGTGGCCGGTTCTGCCGGCCCTGATCGAGGCCGAGCACGTCGTCGACCGCTGGCTCAGGCAACACCATCCCGATGTCGCGAACGCATGGCCGATCGAGGCCATGCGTGAGCTTCGCGAGCAGATCGCCCGCGACAACACCCATCTTTCCCACGACTTCAGCGAGCAGCGCCGGATGACCATCCGCGCGGCCTTCGCGCACTGCGGCATCGACGATGCCCCGGTGGATGAGCTGTGGCGGCTCTACTACGCCGCTCGCAATAACGTGGAGCTCTACCCCGACAGCCTGCCGGCCCTGGAGCGCATCGCGCACCGCGTGCCGATCGTCAGCATCTCCAACGGCAATGCGGATCTGGAGATCATCGGCCTGCACCATCTTTTCCACACGCGTCTCAGCGCGGGTGGACTGGGCGTGGCCAAGCCGGATGCCCGCATTTTCCTGGCGGCCGCCGAGGCCCTGGGCATCGCGCCGGCCGAGATCCTGCATGTCGGCGACGATCCCCTGCTCGATGTGGTGGGTGCGCGCGAGGCCGGATTGCGCACGGTCTGGCTCAATCGCACGGGTGAGACGTGGTCGCATGGACCTGCGCCCGACCTGGAATTCCCTGACATGACCCATTTAGCCGATTGGGTGGAAGCGTCGGCGCTGACGGACAGCTAGAATAGCGGCCTACCGATTGCACCATTCCATTGACGCGGTTGCCAACGACCGCGAGGCACGGGAGGCCTGATGTCGCCGCTGATCGAACGCAAGACCGGAAAACGTGTCGCCATCCCCATCGAGACCGTCGATGTGGCAGGCATGGTCGCCGCTGAAGCGCGGCTCGGTCCGGCGCATCGCCAGTGGTTGGTCTCGACGGCATTCCGTGCGACACCGGGCGCGATCCTCGTCCTGCCCGACGTCAAGGGAACGATCTCTCGCATCCTCGTCGGCGTGGATCGCACCGATCCCATCGCTGCCCTCGGCTCCCTGCCCTCGCGCTTGCCCGAAGGGCTGTACGAGCTGGCTGAAGAAGGTGTCGTCGAAGACCGCGACCTGCTCGCGCTCGGTTGGGCCCTCGGCGCGTACCGCTTCGATCGTTACCGTACGCGTGCGCGTCCGCCGGCACAGCTGGTGGTCGACGCCGCGACGATCCGTTCCGTGCAGCCGGTGATCGACGCGACCAACCAGATCCGCGACCTGGTCAACACGCCCACCGAAGACATGGGCCCGGAACATCTCTCCGCCGCTATCCGTGCACATGCCGACGAACACAAGGCGAAGGTGCAGGAATGGGTCGGCGATGAACTGCTCGCCGCGAACTTCCCGACCATCCATGCCGTAGGCCGTGCTAGCCATCGCCCGCCGCGCATGATCGAGCTGACCTGGGGCAAAAACTCCAATCCCAAGCTGGTGATCATCGGCAAGGGCGTGTGCTTCGACACCGGCGGCCTGGACATCAAGCCGGCCGACGGCATGCGCTGGATGAAGAAGGACATGGGCGGCGCGGCACACGCGATCGCGCTTGCCGGCCTGGTCATGCAGGCGCGCCTGCCGGTGCGCCTCACCTTGCTGGTTCCCGCGGTCGAGAACGCCATTGCCGGTAACGCGATGCGCCCGGGCGACGTCATCAAGACGCGTGCGGGCATGACGGTGGAGGTCGACAACACGGACGCCGAAGGCCGCCTCGTGCTCTGCGACGCCATCGCCTACGCGGTCGAGCAGGCACCGGATCTCATCGTCGATTTCGCCACGCTCACCGGTGCGGCGCGTGTCGCCCTCGGCCCCGAGCTGCCCGCCCTCTTCACCAACCGCGACCAGCTCGCCGACCACGTGATCGGCGCGGCGGAGCTCGTCGGCGATCCCCTGTGGCGCCTGCCGCTATGGCGCCCGTACCGTCGCATGCTGGAGTCGTACGTGGCGGACTTCGCCAACGCCGGCCCCTCACGCCACGCCGGCGCCGTCACCGCGGCGCTCTACCTCGAACGTTTCATCCCCGAGACGCAGAACTGGATGCACTTGGATACGTATTCGTGGAACGACACGGATCGCCCGGCGCATCCGCGTGGTGGTGAAGCGCAGGGTCTGCGTGCGTTCTACCGGTTTCTGTCCGAGCGCTATTCCTAAGCGGAACGCCCGCTAACGCGGGCCATGCTCTTCGTTTTGGTAGGAGCCGATTCATCGGCGATCCCGCGCCAGCGGGCCAGGTCTCGGCAACCTGACACGTTACGGCAATCTGGTTTTCGCCGATGAATCGGCTCCTACAAAAGCGGCGCTTGGCGGCGCCGTTATATGACGGCGCGCTTCAGGTCTCGGGGGCGCTATCAGCGATCTGATCCGCCGCCACCGCATCGGCCGCTGCGTCGATCGCGTCGGCGCGCTGCTTCTTCAACGCCACCACCGCACGCAGGTTGCGCTCCAGCTCCGCGATCGACAGAGGGAAATACGCGTCGTCCCGATCGCTCACCTGCCAGCTGTGCAGCCGCTTCGATGTCGCCGCCAGGCCGCTGGCGACCAGCGCCTCACGCACCTCGTCGGGATCCAGATCGGTCGATTGCAGGATCAACTGCCAAAGCCAGTTCATGCGCTGCGGATCCACGCCGCGCGTCATCGGCGGGCGCGTGTATTCGCGCGACGGCGGTTCGAATTCGCTCATGTGAAATCCCTGATTCAGCCCGTACGCCCCGATTATGGCAAAAAAGCGCGAACGAACTCATCGCAGCAGCGGCTGCATACGGTAGGAGCCGATTCATCGGCGATTGGGTGCTTGCGGTATCGTCGGCATCTGACTGACCGGAGCCTTCCCCATGCGCCGTACGCTCATCGCCCTCGCCCTGCTCTGCATCGCCACGCCCCTCCTCGCCGACGACACGCCAACGATCAAGGACCTCGGCCCGCGACTCGAACACGTCGACTACCCCTACCCCGTCACGATGTTCCCGGTGATGAGCCAGGGTCAGTCCCTCGAGATGGCCTACATGGACCTCAAGCCGGATAAGGCCGACGGACGCACCGTCGTCCTCCTGCATGGCAAGAACTTCTGCGGCCCGTATTGGCAGGCGACGGCCGAGCATCTGCGTGTCGCCGGCTATCGCGTGGTCATCCCCGACCAGATCGGTTTCTGCAAATCGTCGAAGCCGCGCGGTTACCAGTACGGCATCCAGCAACTGGCGGCGAACACGCATGCTCTCCTCGCCAGCCTCGGCGTCGATAAGGTCACCGTGGTGGCGCATTCGATGGGCGGCATGATCGGCACGCGCTACGCCTTGATGTATCCGCAAGGCGTGGAGAAGCTGGTGCTGGTCGATCCGCTTGGCCTGGAAGACTGGCAGGCCAAGGGCGTGCCGTGGCGCAGCGTGGATGAGTGGTATGCGAGCGAGTTGAAGACTTCGTACGCGACCATCCGCGCATACCAGTTGAAGAGCTACTACGACGGTAAGTGGAAGTCCGACTACGACCGCTGGGCGGTGATGCAGGCCGGGATGTATGAAGGAAGTGGCCGTGAAGCGGTCGCCTGGGCGGGTGCGCTCACTTACGACATGATCTTTTCGCAGCCCGTGGTGCATGAGTTTCCGAACATCCGGGTGCCGACCGTGTTGATCATCGGGCAGGCCGACAAGACGGCGATTGGCAAGGATGCGGCGCCGTCGTCGGTGCGGGAGACGTTGGGCAATTACGCCGAGCTGGGCAAGGAAGCGGCGGCGACCATTCCCGGTGCGAAGCTGATTCCGCTCGATGGGCTCGGGCATGCGCCGATGATTGAAGCGCCTGAGCGTTTTTACAAAGCGCTCGATCAGGCGCTCTAGCGTGGTTTGCTCTGTGTAGGAGCCGATTCATCGGCGATAACCAGGTTGCGACACCCTGCCCCGCTGCCGCGGGGATCGCCGATGAATCGGCTCCTACCTAGAGCAGGGCGCCTTCCGGGTCAGGCGACTTGCTCGCGCGGCGGCACGAACTGCGCGAGCTTGCCGCTGAAGATGCGATCGCGGTTGGCGGGATCCTCGAGCAGTGAATGCGGGAAGACCGGTCGCAATGCACTGACGGCGTCGAGTCGCGCAAGCTGGTCGGGCGATAGCACGACCTTCACCGCCGCCAGATTCGCCTGAAGCTGCGCCACGTTGCGCGGGCCGATGATCGGAAGCGCTCCCTTGGCCGCCACCCACGCGATAGCCACCTCGCCCGGCGTGACACCCAGCTCATCCGCGGTCGCGATGACAGCATCGAGAATCGCCGTGCGCTGTTGCGTGTCTTCCGCCTGGAAGACCCTGCCGCCAAAGCCTTCGGCTCGACCACGCTCACCCTGACGGTATTTGCCGGTAAGCATGCCGCCGCCCAGCGGCGACCAGGCGACCACACCCAGGCCGAGCGCCTCGCCCATCGGCAGCAGCTCCTGCTCGGTGGTGCGCTCGACAAGGCTGTGCTCGACCTGCAGGCCGGCGATCGGGATGCTGCCGCGCAGCTCGGCGATGGTTGCCGCGCGTGACACGCGCCATGCGGGGAAGTCGGACAAGCCGGCGTAGAGGATCTTGCCTGCGCGCACGAGATCGTCGAAACCGCGGACGATTTCCTCCATGGGCGTCACGCCGTCGGCGTAATGCACCCAGTAGAGATCGATGTGATCGGTGTTGAGTCGCTTCAGGCTTGCCTCGAGCGAGGCCACCATGGCCTTGCGGCTGTTGCCGGTGACCAGGAGGCCCGCATTAGCCTGGGCGCTCTGGCTGAACTTGGTGGCCAGGACGAATTCGTTGCGGCGACCCACCAGCAGCTTGCCGAGAATCTCCTCCGACTCGCCGAACTGATAGCTGTCGGCGGTATCGATGAAATTGCCGCCGGCGTCGGCGTACGCATCGAGCATGCGCTTGGCCTCGTCGGGCTCGCTGCCATGGCCCCAGCGCGTGCCGAAGCTGCCGGTCCCGAGCACCAGCTCGGAGACGCGCAAACCTGTGTGCTTACCAAAAAGCTTGTAACGCATGATGTCCGGTTCCTCTGTTAGGCGAGAAGGCCCTCACCCCTCGGGCGAGGGCCTGATGGCTTACTTGCCGGCAGCTTCTTCGATGACCTTCACCACCACGTCGGGATGCGACAGGAAGACGGTGTGGCTCGAACCCGGCACCGTGGTGACCTTGGCCTTGGCGCGCTCGTACATCCAGCGCTGCAGGTCCATGTTGATGGTCTTGTCGGCGCCAGGCAGCACGGCCCAGGAGGGTTTGGTGTGCCACGCCGCGGCCTTGGCGGGCGTGCCGAAGGCTTCCACCGACAGGATCACCTGCGAGTGCGCCATGAAGTCCGCCAGTGCAGGGGAAGAATCCGCGGCGAAGTTCTCGCGGAACTTCGTGGGGTCCATGTAGAAGAATTTGCCGTCCGCGGTCTTCTTGACGTCGTCGTTGGGCGCCGGGTATTTCGCCATC
Source organism: Luteibacter sp. P1_D3 (assembly GCF_056406135.1). Lineage (NCBI taxonomy): Bacteria > Pseudomonadati > Pseudomonadota > Gammaproteobacteria > Lysobacterales > Rhodanobacteraceae > Luteibacter > Luteibacter sp. P1_D3. The sequence goes on from NZ_JBFUAT010000030.1 coordinate 17,592, forward strand.
GTCTCGAGCGTCGCGGTGCTCTCACCGACATCGGGCACGAGCGCGGCGAGGTACACGAGCGACTTCACCTTCGGGTCCGCGCCCGCTTCAGTAATGACCTGCCCGCCCCAGCTGTGGCCGACCAGCACGGTCGGTCCATCCTGCTGGGCGATCACGCGCTGGGTGGCGTCGACGTCGGCAGCGAGGCTGGTTTCGGGAATCTGCACGATCGACACCTTGTAGCCCTTGGCGGCGAGCGAGTCGTACACCGCGCGCCAGCCGGAGCCGTCGGCAAAGGCGCCGTGCACGAGGACGACGTTATGGATCGGGGCCGCCTGGGCGGCGGGGGTGCCTGCAACGCCAAGCGTCAGGGCACCGAGGGCGAACAGCGTGGAAAGCTTCGACATGGCCAATCTCCTTCGTGATGGTTTATGATTGCGACTACAATCTATTCTCTTTTCATGGCGGTTGCAATCAAAGCCGTCGGAACGGTTCAGGAGTGTGAAATGCGTGTTTCGAAGGAAAAATCGGCCGAGAACCGCGAAGCCCTGCTCGCCGCGGCGAGCCGGCTGTTCCGGGAGAAGGGCGTCGATGGCGTAGGCGTGGCGGAAGTGGCAAAGGAAGCCGGGCTCACCCACGGCGCCCTCTATGCCCACTTCCCCTCGAAGGATCTGCTCGCAGCCGAGGCGTTCTCGCATGGATTCGCCCAGCGGATGGAGCGTGCGCGTACCTGGGCGGGTGATCGGCATCCCTCGTTCGAGGAATACCTGGACGGCCTCTACACCACGCACCAGCGAGACGACCTGACCACGAGCTGCCCGATGACAGCATCGGCCAGCGACGTCGGACGCCAGGGCGAGGCACTCAGCCGTAGCTTTGCGCAGGCGTTCGAGGAAGAGGTGTCGATGATGTCCGGCGCGATCGACGAGACGGTGCCGGAGGACGTCAGGCGTCAGCTGGCGGTGGCGTCGATAGCGGCGCAGATCGGCGCGATCGCGGTGTCGCGTGCGGTCGCCAAGACCGATCTCGCGTTGTCGGATGAAGTGCTACTGGCCACCCGCGACGCGATCGCAGCGGCCTTCGCGGCCCGCACTGCAGCCCGGTAATTGCTCTACGTAGGAGCCGATTCATCGGCGATCCCGCGGCAGCGGGCAAGGTTATCGCAAGCACCCTTCGCCGATGAATCGGCTCCTACAGTGACTACTGCACGAATGAAATCTCGCGTTGTACGGGGCGGATGACGTAACCGACAGGCATCCAGCCTGCACTGCCCGGCGCCAGGGACACGGTCTCGAATAGCACCGCCCGGGCGAACTGCGCGATAAAGATCACGTTGAGGTAATCGCCCGCAGGCAAGCCGACGGGATCGCGAACGCGCGTGACTTCGAACCATTCCCGTCCGGTCAACGCGCCGCGGTCGACGCGAATCTTCCGCATGTAGCGAACCCATTCCGCGCGCGGTACCAGACGTTGCATCATCGCGCCGGCTTCGAGCCACATGGCATCAGGCCGGCGTGCGTTCGACAGCTGTACCCAGTGCGTGGCGTTGGCCACCGCGTTGTCGAGGGAGTTCGGCTGGGGGCCGAGGCGCGGCTCGTGGGCGACGGTGAGCATCGCGCCGTACGCGTTCGTGCCCGTCAGCCGCGGCGCGGGGATCTTTCGTGCAACGGCGCTCGCTGGGGCCATGGGCCGCCTCCCACCTTATCGTGGCACCCAGCTTCAGGCGCCCGGGTGCCCCTGCCAAGTCGGCCGGAGGGAATACGGCGGTTGGTCGAGCCCCTGCCCTGATCCGGTAGGAGCCGATTTATGTGGGAGCCGATTCATCGGCGAATGGGTGCTTGCGAAAACCTGGCCCGCTGCCGCGGGTTCGCCGATGAATCGGCTCCTACCGAAAGCGGCTGAAGGGGCGTTACCGCCGGCCGAAGGCCAGGACTTCTGCGGTGTAGGTCTCGACCACGAGGCTGAAAGGCTGGTTGGCCTCGGTGAACAGGACGGCGCGGTGGCGCAGTAGTTCGTGGGGGATCGCCAGGGGGCCCTTAGTCGCTGGAGGCAGCGGCGCTGCCATCTCCCAGCCCTTGGGCAGGGGTGACCACAGGAGGTCCGCGCTGATCGTCTGGCGGCGGAAGTGCAGCGGCTGGACGACCTTGCCGAACGGCTGGTCGGTGGTGTCGAGGATCTGGTTCATTTCCGGGGTAAGGCGGGACGGGACGTACCAGTTGTCCGCTTCGGAAAGGACATGGTCACCGCAGGCCAGCTGCACGCGACGGTACTTCACCGGTTCGTCCGGGCCGATGCCCAAGGTCTGCCGATCGTCGGCGGGCAGCGGCTTGTCCTGACCCTTCACCTGACGCGCGAGGATCTTCGCATCGCCGGCCAGCGCATGGTCGCTGCACCAGCGCTCCAGCGTGAGCGTCGCGCTGGGGTGGCTGAGCAGGTCGGCGTTGAGCGTTTCCAACAGGGCCAGCGCCTGCGTGCGCGAGGCAACGTCGTCGGTGAACGGTTCGCGCGCCTGCGCCGACGGCGCCGAGGTGGCGGCCATGACGGCGATACTTCCGGCGGCGATGAAGGTGCGGGTGCTGGTCATGAAGTTCATTCGGTGTGGGAGCCGATTCATCGGCGATAGCTCGTTGTAGGAGCCGATTTATCGGCGATAGCTCGTTGTAGGAGCCGATTTATCGGCGATCCCGCGGCAGCGGGAGTTAGGATACCGCGAGCACCCTTTCGCCGATGAATCGGCTCCTACAACGGCTGGAGCGCAGCTCTTATAGGCCTTTTGCTGCCTGGGCGACCGCGCGGAACAGTGCGCGACCCTTGTTCATGGTCTCTTCCCACTCGGCGGCCGGGTCGGAGTCGTAGACGACGCCGCCGCCGGCCTGCACGTGCAGGCGGCCGTCCTGGATCACGGCGGTGCGGATGGCGATGGCGGTATCCGCGTCGCCCCACCAGCCGAGCCAGCCGATCGCGCCGGCGTAGATGTTGCGCTTGAAGGGTTCGAGCTCCTGGATGATTTCCAACGCGCGGATCTTCGGTGCACCGCTGACCGTACCCGCCGGGAACGTCGCCTTGATGACATCCATGTACGAGAGGTCCTCGCGAATATCGCCCTCGACCTGGGACACGATGTGCATGACGTGCGAGTAGCGCTCGACCACGAAGGACTCGGACAACTCCACCGAGCCGGTCTTGCTCACGCGACCGACGTCGTTGCGACCGAGGTCGATCAGCATGAGGTGCTCGGCGCGCTCCTTCGGATCGGCGAGCAGTTCGGTTTCGAGCGCGACGTCTTCCGCTTCGTCGGCACCGCGACGGCGCGTGCCGGCGATGGGACGCAGCACGACGCGACCCGCCTTCAGTCGTACGAGGATTTCCGGCGACGAGCCGACGATCTGGGTCGGACCCATGTCGATGAAGAACATGTACGGCGAGGGGTTCATCGCGCGCAGGGCGCGATAGACATCGACGGGCCGCGCGTTGAACTTCACGCTCAAACGCTGCGACGGCACGACCTGGAAAATGTCGCCGGCGCGGATGTATTCCTGCGCCTTGCGCACCACATTCTCGTACTCTTCGCGAGTGAACGAGGATTTGAAATCGGATTCGTCGATCGCCGCCGGCTGCAGCATCTGCGGGTACGACACGCCACCCTGGCGCAGGCGGAAAGCGAGCGCATCGAGGCGGCGCGACGCATCGGCATACGCCTGCGGCTTCGACGGATCGGCGTGGACGATGAGGTACAGACGACCCTTCAGGTTGTCGAACACCGCCACTTCGTCGGCGAGCATCAGCAGGACGTCGGGCGTGCCGATCTCGTCGCGTTTGTCCCACTGGGCCAGGCGCTTTTCGATGTAGCCGATGGTTTCGAAACCGAAGTAACCGACCAGGCCACCGGTGAAGTCCGGCAGGCCGGGCAGCTTCGGCACGTCGTATTGCTTGCGCAGCACTTCGATCTCGGCGAGCGGATCGTCCAGATGACGACGCTCGATCACCTCACCGCTCTCTTCCACTTCCAGCTCGTGGCCACGCAGGCGATACACGCGCCGCGCCGGCAGGCCGATGATGGAGTGGCGTCCCCACGTGGCGCCGCCCTCGACCGATTCGAAGAGGAAGGTGTACGGGCCATCGGCCAGCTTCAGGTACACCGACAGCGGCGTGTCGAGGTCGGAGAAGACCTCGCGCACCAGCGGAATGCGCGTATGGCCCTGCGCGGCGTAGGCGTCGAATTGTTCGCGGGAAATCATTCGGGGCGTCGAATCGGGTGGGGTGAATAGCCGATTGTAAGCTGCGCAGCCATTCTTGGTAGGAGCCGATTTATCGGCGATGGGGTGCTTGCGGTAACCATGCCCGCTGCCGCGGGTTCGCCGATGAATCGGCTCCTACCTGAGCATGGGGTCAGGCCAGGCGTTGGCGGGGCAGGCCCTTGAGATGCAGCGTAAAGGCCACGCCGCCTTCGATATTCCTTGCGCTGGCGCTGCCCTGGTGACGCTCGGCGACCAGGCGGACCACGTAGAGGCCCAGGCCCAGGTGCGGTGCGTCGCCCGGGGTGGCCTTGTCGCGCAGGCTGACCAGGGAGTCGAACAGGCGGCCCTGCATCGCGGCTGGCAGTGACGGCCCTTCATTGGCCAGTTCGACATCGGCACCTTCCGCCGTGGGACTGAGGGTGATGCGCAGCCAGCCGCCCGGCGGGGTGAACGACAGGGCGTTGTCGAACAACTTGTCCAATGCCTGCGCGATCAGCTCCGGCGAGACGTGCATCGGCACGGGGCCCGGCGGCAGCACGGCTTCGAGCGTGCGATCGCCGGCCAGGCCGCGATAGCCGTCCGCGCAGCCACGCACGATATCGGCGAGATTCACGTCTTCCGCTTCGGCCGAGGCGATGGCGCGCTCCATGCGGCTGGCTTCGCTCATCGCGCGAACCAGCGCACCGAGGCGGGCGACACCGTCGCGCGCACGGGCGAGGTAGGGCTCGGCTTCGGGCGGAAGACCAGCATGATCGAGGTTGTCCAGCGAGGACTTTACGATCGCCAGCGGTGTATTCAGTTCGTGCGATAGCTTGGACGCCAGCGTGCGCAAGTAGTCCGTGTAACCGCCGACCACCTCGAACAACCGCGCGAAACTCCGCGCGAGGTCGCCCAGTTCGTCGGTGGCATCGATCAGCGGGAAGGGGCCATCCAGACGACCGTCGTTGTCCTGCGCCCGCTCGGCGGCATTGCGCAAGCGTCGCAGGCGGAAGGTCAGCCGCGTGGCGAACAACAGCAGCACGCCACCGGCGATCAACAACACGGCGAAGCTGGTCAGCAGCAGGCCGAAAAGAGCGCGATTCGCTAGCAGCGGCACGGCGCGACTGGGCTGTTCCAGCAACACCACGCCGTGCAGTTTGCCGCCGCCCTGGATCGGCAAGGCCGCGGCGAGCACGACGCTGCCGCGCGATTCGCCCGCGCGCCACGCGGTGGCGGGTTTGCCGAGCAACGCTTCGCGTACTTCCGGCAGATCGATCCGCGGGGCGTCTTCGGCCCAGCCACCTTCGTCGTCCAGCCGCGTCGCCAACAGCGAGCGATACACCAGCGAGGCGAACCAGCCCGGTCGCTCGGCGGCGGGAAGATCGGGCAGATCGAGCTTGCCGCTCTGCGCGACCAGCCAGGCATCGGGCGAGAGGACGCGCACGCGCACGCCATCGGGGGCCAGGCGCGCCAGCTCCTGCGACAGGGGTACGGAGAAGTCGAGCACCGGTCGGGTTTCGGCGGTGAGGGGTTCGTTGTCGCCCTCGGCGGCGATATGCACGCCAACGCCGAAATGGTCGAGCCGCAGCCCGCGCGGCAAACGGAATTCCGCGCGGAAACCGCTACCGTCTTCCTGCCATTGCGCGTTGATGCGGTCGGGCAACACGCCGGCCTCGGGGTCGAGCGCGATGGCGGTGGTCGCCCCCGGCGCGGCGCTGGCCATGAGGTAACGCTGCGCATCGTCGCCACTGGCGATGGAGACGATGAGGTGGTCGGCGCTGAGCGCGAGGCGATCGTCCGCATCCGCGCGACGGCGATGCGTGGCGCGCACGTCGATGTAGAAGTACAGCCAGTGATCGTCCTCGGCGAGCATCACGCGTGCGTTCTTGCCGAGCGTCTGCGCCCAGGGGCTCAGCGAGGCCCAGTCGTCCGCATAGCCGTCCATCGTGATGGCGCTGGGCGTGTGCTGCACATACCAGGCGTTGCCAGCCGGCGGCAGCGGTGCGTCGACCACGACGAGGCTGCGCGCGAGCGCGCGCGCCGATGCGACCAGCGCCTGCGCCTGTCCTTCGCGCAGCAGCGTCTCCATCTGGCGCACGTAGAGCCACCCGGCCACGGGAAGGGCCAGGGTGCACAGGGCGACGAGGAGGAGTTTCTGGCGGAGACTCATGCGTAAAAGCGCTGCTGCTTTGGTAGGAGCCGATTCATCGGCGAAAGGGTGCTTGCGTCACCCTGGCCCGCTGCCGCGGGTTCGCCGATGAATCGGCTCCTACCGAGAGCAGTCATCGGGTCAGGAGGTCCAGCGATAGCCCACGCCGTGGACGGTCTCGATCGCGTCGAACTCCGGCGCCAGCGCGATGAACTTCTTGCGGATGCGCTTGATGTGCGAGGTGATCGTCGCGTCGTCGACCACCAGCTCCGCTTCGCGCATCAGCTGGTCGCGATTCTTCACGTGGCCGGGGAAACGCACCAGCGTATGCACCATCCAGAATTCGGTGACGGTGAGCGGGATCTCGATGCCGTTCCACAGGATGCGCATGCGCTCGGACTCGAGCTTCAGCGGGCCGTGCTCGATCACCGTCTCGCTGGACGCGGGCGTCTTCAACGATTCGATGCGACGGAACAACGCCGCGATGCGCGCCGCGAGCTGGTGCAGGCTGGTGTCCTTGGACAGGTAGTCGTCGGCACCCAGGCGCAGGCCGGAGATGACGTCGAAATCCGAGTCACGCGCAGTGAGGAAGATGATCGGCAGCGTGGCCGACTTCGCGCGGAGCTCGCGGCAGAGGTCGAAGCCGCCTTCGGGCTCGTCGCCCAGGCCGATGTCGATGATGACCAGTTCCGGCAGACGCATGGCGAAGGCCATCGAGGCCTCCCCGCGTGAGCCGTAGCCGCGGGCCTCGTAGCCGAAGCGGTTGAGCGCCTCGACATAGTTGGCGCGGATGAGGGGTTCGTCTTCGACGATGGCGATGCTGCGGGCCATGGGCATTCCGTTGAGGTGATTTGCCAGCGCAGGTTCCTATGCAGCCGGCCCGTCCGCAAGGCCCCGGCGGCGATTGCCCGCGTCTTGCCCTATCTCGCACCCCTGCCCGGCCCCCGCCTACACATTTTGTTTGCCCGGGATTTGCCACAAACAGCCTGCGGATTGCCCGAACCCGGACGCTCCGCCCGCCGCCCGCGGCGTTCAACTAGCCATGACGGCGCGCCGATCCGGCGCCGAGGACCTGAACCATGAAAACCAAACCCGACGCCGATAACAGCGAACTGGAACGCGACTTCGAGCCGCTCCGCGTGGCACTCGCCCTCGGCGCGCTCGCCCTCGGCATCCTGTTCGGCATGCACTGACGGGAGACTCCTCATGGATCTATTCGACGACTTCGTGGAACCGGCCATGGAAGGCCTTGGCGCGGCTGGTGCGCACGGAAGTGTGCCAGCCGCCGGGGCGGGCGAACCCGACCCCGAGTGGCTTCCGCTCTAATAGCTTGGTAGGAGCCGATTTATCGGCGATCCCGCGGCAGCGGGCCAGGATGTCGCTAGCACCCAATCGCCGATAAATCGGCTCCTACCCGAAGCGGCGTTGGCCTGTCAGTCGGGAATGGGCCCGTCAGTCGGCCGCCGGGGCTTTCCCGGCGGCCAGCTGGCCGATTGGCACGAGATTGGTCGGCGTCGCCTCGCCGACAGTGACCGTGCCGGCCATGCCGCGGAAGAACGCCTCGCCATCTTTCGCCAGGGTCCGGTTAATGGCAAACCCGTGGGACCCGGAGACGCGCGAGGTCTCCCCGCTGTTGAACTGGCCGAACCCGGGACCATCGGACGGCGTGAGCCCGTCGATGAAGATCGAGCCGCCGAACATCGCGGCGGCCTCGATGTTGCGCATCTCGTTGGTGTAGCGAAGCCGCGCCCGCCGTCCGGCGATGGCGTCGCTGTACTCCTCCTTGAGTGACAGCCAGTAGGTGTTCGCCGCGGCGCGCTCGGCCGGCGAGGCCTGTTGATACGCCTGGACGAAGGCCCCTTCGAAACGCGGGTCGTGCCGCTCGTCGGCCAGCGCCAGCCAGGCGATGCCGAGGGGACGGTTCTGCGGGCCTTCGTCGCCGTTGAAGTACATCAGGCCGAGCGCGTACTGCGCCGGCTTGCTTGCCCAGTAGGCCGCATCCCGCAAGCGCTCGCGCGAGCGTGCGTTATGGCCCTGGCCCAGGTCGCGCGCGGCGGCGCAGAAGTAGTAGTTGCCGGGAAGCAAACGCTCCAGGCCCTGCGCGCAGCCCTGGATGGTATGCCTGAGCTGTGCCTTGGCATCTTCCGATGAGGCGGAGGCGGTGTCCTTGGCGAACACCGGGCCAGTGATCGCGCACAGCGCGGCAAGTGCGACGGTATAGACGTATTTCAAAGCTTTCTCCCATGCGGCTCCGAATGAGCCCTTTCTTACGGAATCACTCGTCGCGCTTGCGCGTGTCGATCTGACTGACCGGCACTAGGACCGCATCGCCGACGAACACGTGGCTTTCGTAACCGTAGAAGTACATGGCCTTCTGCGACTGGAGCAGGCGGCCGACGCTGAAGCCGCTCTGCAATGGCAGGTTATCCGCCGACGCCATGGCCGACGTCGGCATGAACACGCCATCGATGAAGACGCTGCCGCCAAAGTTGGCAGCCCATTCGAGTTCCTTGTACGCGCGATTGAACTGGCGCTCGGCACGCGGGCCGGCGACGGCATCGGCGTAGACCGGCTTCATCTCCTGCCAGTACGCGTTGGCCTGGGCGATCTCGTCCGGCGTGGCGTGCTGGTAGGCGGAGACGAACCCGGGCTCGTAGGCGGGATCGTGGCGCTCGGCGGCCAGCGCCAGCCAGGCCAGACCCAAGGGACGGTTTTTCTGCGCGTGATCGCCGTTGAAATACATGATGCCGAGCGCGTATTGCGCCGGCTTGCTCGCCCATCGGGCAGCATCTTTCAGGTTCTCGCGGGCGAGACCTTCGTGGCCGCTCCAGAAGTCGCGGGCCGCCGCACAGAAATAGTATTCGCCGGGAAGAAAGCGCTCGAGGCCACCCGGACACGGCTGCAACGAATCGGAGACTTTTTTTTGCTGGTCGGGCAAGGGAACCGGGCGGTCGGCGGCCTGGGTGGCGAACGCCGATACAGCGAGGGCCGCTGCAAGAGTCAGTACGGACAACGTCTTCATACGTAGATCCTCGACCGTGACCCACCCCGAGTCCTGATTACAGTACCACCCGGTTCGCTTTTTATTCGTGAAGTCTTTTTTATCCCACTTACTTGCCGTCGATGGCCGCGTGCATGCGGCGGATCACGTCGGCGTAGTCCGGGGCATTGAAGATGGCCGAGCCGGCAACGAAGGTGTCGGCACCGGCCGCCGAGATGGCGCCGATGTTGTCCGGGGTGACGCCACCGTCCACTTCGAGGCGGATCTTGCGGCCGCTGGCGTCGATGCGCTCGCGCACCTGGCGGATTTTCTCCAGCGCCGAGGGAATGAACTTCTGGCCACCGAAGCCCGGGTTCACCGACATGATCAGCACCATGTCGATCTTGTCCATGACGAAGTCGAGCCAGGACAGCGGCGTGGCCGGATTGAACACCAGGCCGGCTTCGCAGCCCTCGCCCTGGATCAGCTGGATGGTGCGGTCCACGTGCTCGCTGGCTTCCGGGTGGAAGCTGATGCTCCGCGCGCCGGCCTTGGCGAAGTCCGGCACGATGCGGTCCACCGGCTTGACCATCAGGTGCACGTCGATGTGCTCGGTGATGCCGTAATCGCGCAGCGCCTTGAGCACCATCGGCCCGATGGTGAGGTTGGGCACGTAGTGGTTGTCCATCACGTCGAAATGCACCCACTGCGCCCCGGCGTCGAGCACCTTGCGCGTGTCCTCACCCAGGCGGGCAAAGTCGGCCGAGAGAATGGACGGGGCGATAACGGGAGATTGCTTGGACATGATCGATACCGTTTTAGTGGTGGGACACAGGCTGGCGAGCTCTGTGTAGGAGCCGAATGCATCGGCGATCCCGCGGCAGCGGGCCAGTCACCGATAGGACATGGGTCCTCTACAAGCCTGATCCAGTGGCCTGTGTATTTCTAGTGGATGCCAGCGATTTCGCTAGCACCCATCGCCGATGAATCGGCTCCTACCGAGCCGGCAAGTCGCAGCACCTTGCTCGGTTATTTAAACCCGCGCTCCGCCTTGATCCGCTCGTAGGCCGCATTGATTTCGCTGGCCCGCGACTCGGCGCGGCGACGCATGTCGTCAGGGAGGTCGCCGAGGCGATCCGGGTGGTGTTCGGAAATCAGCTTGCGGTACGCGCGCTTGATGCCGCGGTCGTCGGTGTCGCGCTGGATGCCGAGCACCGCGTACGGGTCCGGGCCCTGCGCACTGCGCTGCGGCGGCACGTAGCCACCGCCGGTGCGACCCTGGCTGCCGCCGTACGAGCGACCGCCGGCGTTGGCGTTCCAGGCGTAGCCCTTCATCGCCATGAGCGCCATCAGCTCCATGTCGCTGACGCGCAGGGCGAAGGCGAGCTGGCGCAGGATCGCCATTTTTTCCGGCGACGGGTTGCCCTCCGCGAGCACCGTCTCGATGACCACGTCGATCACGGGGAAGGCATGGTCGCGGCGATGGCCGACCCACTGACGGAGTTCGTCGATCACTTCGGCCGCGTTGAACTCGGGCTGCTTGCCCTCGTTGAAGGCGTCGACGGCGACCGTGCGCTGCTCCTGGTCCAGGCCCATGCGCGCCATCAGGCGTTCCGCAATGGCGATCTCGGCTTCGGAGATGCGTCCGTCGGCCTTCGCCACCGCACCGATCAGCGCGAACAGCGGCGAGATGTAGCCGCCTTGCGCCGGTGCGCGTCGGCGCTGGCTCTGCTGGCGACTGGCGTCGAACATGAAGCCGAGGGCGCCGCCGATGAGGGCGCCGAGCAGGTTGTGGGTCAACCAGATGCCCGCGACGATGCCGATGAAGGTACCGGTAAAATTCATGGAGCCGCTCTGGATGGGGTTTGCGCGGAGAACCACTGGGCCAGCTGGTCCAGTTCCGCATCGGTGAGTGGGCCGGTGGCGGCGCGCATCACGGGGATGTCGCGGCGGCCGTCGCGGTACTGGCGCAGGGCTTCACGCAGGTAGTCGAGTTTCTGCCCGGCCAGGTTGGGTGCGCCGGGAATGCGTGCCATGCCGTCTTCGCCATGGCATGCCGCGCACAGACCCAGGCGCGCCGGCTTCGCAGGCGGCGTGGCGAGGACAGGGGCGGATAAGGCCAGGGCAAGTGCCGCGGTCGTCAGGATTCGCATGGCAGGGCAATGGGGGCAGTAACCGTAAATTCTAGCAGGCCAAATGCCACAGGCCCCGCGGGGCGGGTCGCACCGCTTCGGGGTAGGAGCCGATTCATCGGCGATCCCGCGGCAGCGGGCCAGGTTACCGCGAGTACCCGTTCGCCGATGAATCGGCTCCTACCGAGCCTGGCCTCGTTACAATAGACGGCTCGAACCGCCCTACCCCGGAGTCCTGCCGTGCCTACGACCCTGAGCCAATCCGACCTGCCTGGCCTGGACCTCATCCATCGCGGCAAGGTCCGCGACGTGTATGCCCTGCCGGGCAATCGCCTGCTCATGGTCGCCACGGACCGTCTCTCGGCGTTCGACGTGGTGCTGCCCGACCCGATTCCGGGCAAGGGCGAGATGCTCACGCAGATCTCCAACTTCTGGTTCGCCAAGACCGCCCACATCATGCCGAACCACCTGACCGGCGAAGACGTCGCCTCGGTGCTGCCGGCCGGTGTGGATGCAGCGCTTTACGCAAAGCGCGCCGTGATCACCAAACGCCTGAAGCCGGTGCCGGTCGAAGCGATCGCCCGCGGCTACATCATCGGGTCGGGTTGGAAGTCCTATAAGGCCACCGGAGACATCTGCGGCATCAAGCTGCCCGAAGGCCTGGCCATGGCCGCCAAGCTGCCGGAGCCGATCTTCACCCCGTCGACCAAGGCCGCTGTCGGCGACCACGACGAGAACGTCAGTTTCGACGCCGTCGTTGCCCTGGTCGGCGAAGACATGGCCAACGCCGTGCGCAAGGCGACACTGGAGATCTACGCCTGGGCCGCGGCCTACGCCGCCGAGCGCGGCGTGATCATCGCCGACACCAAGTTCGAATTCGGTACAGACGAGAACGGTGTGCTGCACATCATGGACGAGATGCTGACCCCGGATTCCTCGCGCTTCTGGCCGGCCGACGACTACCAGGTAGGCATCAGCCCGCCCAGCTACGACAAGCAGTTCGTCCGCGACTACCTCGAGCAGATCGGCTGGAACAAGACGCCGCCCGCACCGAAGGTGCCCAAAGACGTCATCGACGGCACCGCGGCGAAGTACGCCGAAGCGCTGGACAAGCTGGCCGGCATCCGACTGGACTAAGCTCTCGTCAGACGGTTCTTACGGGGGTACGACCATGCGCGACGCAGCCACCTGGTTCGACAACTACGCAGCCGATCATCAGAACCCGACAAATCGGCTGATCCACTGGATCTGCGTGCCGGCGATCACCTGGACCGTGGTCGCCCTGGTCTGGCTGATTCCCGTGCCGGGCTGGCTCGGCCGTCCGGGCCTGTGGTCGGTGCTGGCCATGTTCCTGGCCTTCTGCTTTTACTACTACCGGCTGTCGCGCCGGATCGGCCTGGCCATGGCCGGCGCCTTCCTGTCGCTGGCGCTGATCACCGATTCGCTCTACCGCAGCATCGGCAGCAGTGGCCTGCTCTGGCTCGCGATCGGTGTGTTCGTGGTGGCCTGGATCGGCCAGTTCATCGGTCACAAGATCGAAGGCCGCCGGCCCTCGTTCCTGACCGACCTGCAGTACCTTCTGATCGGCCCGGCGTGGCTGATGAGCAAGGCACTCGGCCGTTTCGGCCCGGCGTACTGACGGAAACCACGTGACCCAACCTCTCCTGACCTTCCTCTCCGCCGCTATCTGGTGGGTGATCTACTCCAGCGCCGCCGCCGTCATCCCTGCCCTGATCGTCTGGATCGCCTTGCGCTTTCTCGAGAAGACGCCGGTGGTGTTCAACCGGGCGTACATGGCCAGCCTGATCTGGGCCCTCGTCGCGGTGCTCACGGGCGGCCTGGTGATCGCCGCGCAGCATGGCCAGGCACCTGGGCAGTCGATTTTCGTCCTGCCCTGGATGCGCGCCTCGCTGGTCCTGGACATGCTGGTCGGCGCCTTTCTCATCTGGCGGCTGGTGCCGCGCATCGACGCCCGCCGGGTCAAGCCGACCAGCGCCTGCATGGCCGTCGCGATCGTGATGGTCGTGGCGATGGTGATCGGGACGACGATTCGCCGATAACGCATCGTCGTCGATAGGAAATCCCTATCGATCCGATGCGATTCATCAGTTGGACTCAGGGGCAGCGATCCCCATAATGAGAGTCATTCTTATTGGAGAGTCCGGCCATGGCCAGGAAGATCAAGTACGCGGCGACGCATTTCAGCATCGCCTTTTCGATGAGCTACGCGGTGAACCAGAACGTGGCGCTCAGCACCCTCGTCGGTATCGCCGAGCCGCTGGCCTTCGCCTTCGGCCGTGACGTGGCCCGCGAAACCCGCAACGGCCTGCAGCTAGCGCCCGCCGCCTGAGCCTGCGTTCGCGTCGGTGACGGCACGCGTGAAACCCTCGAACGGGATGTCGGTGATGCCGACCAGCCCGATATGCGAGTTCTCGCCATCGAGGATGCGACCGGTCACTGGCTGGTCGACGTACTGGAACCAGTGCGTGCCGACGATGACGCCCGATGCGACCGCGGCATTCACGAAGCGCGCGTAGGCCTTGCCTCGCTCGTCCTCACTCCCTACAGCCGCGACACCGTTGCCGAACGGCCCACGGTCGGCTGAGCCGAAGTGGAACTCGGTGATCATCACCGGCTTGTCGAGCTTGCGAAACGCCGCCACGTCGAAGCCGTGCTCGGGCAGGTCCGTGTAGGTATTGATACTGGTGACGTCGGCGTAGGTCGCACTCGCCTCTTCGGTTTCTGGCGTGCGGACGGCCAGCCTTCCGCCGAGGAAGAGATGATGCGGGTCGGCCTTCTTCAGCGTCTCCGCCACCGTGCGGAAGTACTGCCCCGCGTAAAGCTTGAGGAAGGCGATGTCGTCGACGGCGATCGCTGGGTGCGGCTCGTTCGGGTCCGGCGCCTTGAAGCCTTTCGCGGCAACCTGGTCCCACGATGTCGCCTCCACGCCCCAGGCCTTAGCGAAGCTCGCCACGTCGCCGTGGGTCTTCTTCAGGTAAGCGAGGAAAGCCTGCTTCGCCGGACTCTCCGGCCCTTGCGCGAGACTGCCGACAGCGAGCGCCCAGCGCCCTTGCGGCCCCTGCCCCGCCCACGCGAGTTCGTTATCGGCGAAGTAGCCGAGCAGCCAGGGATCGTCGCGCACGCTCTTCGTGGCGGCAGCGACGGCGGCTTCCGTCGCCTTGATGAAACGCGGATCGAAGGGATCGGGCATGCGACCCCAGTAGTCGTAGCCGGTGCTGACCGTGTTGAAGTCACCATGGATGAGGATCGGCACGGTGTAAGCCATGCGATGGTCGCTCGCGAACCCCGGATCGCTCCAGTTGCCGAGCGTGTTGAAGCGCCAGGCCTTCAGGCGATCGACCGTGCGCTTGCGCCACGCGGCTTCGGGATGTTCGCCAAGGCTGAGCGCGACGTTGCTCGCATAGACGTCCCACCAGCGACCGTGGTTCATGCCGTTGTCGCGCTGTGAGCCGGCATCGCTGCGACTGTCCGACGTGCCACCGAACGCGCCGTTGGCCACGGTCGGATCGGCGAACATGAACTCGCGACCCTGCACGTAGGTGCGCCCGTCGGTCATGTTCACGGCATTGACGCCGAGTGAGAAGAACGCATGGCCTTCCGGGGTCACGAGCCACCAGCGACCGCCCTGCTTCTGGGTGTGGAACCAGCCGGTCGCTTGCAGTGCCGCGAGGTCGGTGCGGCCGCCGTACTTGTCGAGGTTCTTGATGTCGGTGGCGGGCGGCAGAGCATTCGCGCGCTGCTTGAGCGCAGCATCGCTGTCGATCTTCTCTGGCCACGTGCTGCGGGTGTACTGCCCGTAACGGTCGACAAGGGCTGTGTATGCACGGCGCAGATCATCGTCATTGGCCGCGCTTTCGAGCTTGCCGAACAACAGCGTCTGCGCCGCGCCGGGCTGCGGCATCGACAGCGTGACCGACGTGATGGCGTTGCTATCGACGTTGCCTTCGACGGCGGTGGCGACGAGGCGCTTTTCCTTGCCTTCGTCATACGGCATCGGCGGACCGACCTGCATGCCGAACGCGCGTGGCGACGTCGGCTTCAATGACACGGACACCGTTTGTGGCGGACCCGGCGGCACGCCGACGGTGGCCGTGGTGTGCTTGCCGTTCGAGGCGATATCGACCATCAGCGTGACCGGCCAGGGCATGCCGTTCTGCACGCGCAATCGGAGCGCGCCACCTGCCGGCCAGTTCCAGCTGCCCTGCTTCGGTGCGATCACGAGTGATGGCGATGGTGACGGCTGGAAGGTCACCGCAACCAGCTCACTCCCATCCGCCGCCTTGCGCACGGTGGGATCCAGCGTCGCCCCCTTGGGCGTGATCCGCACGGCATCCGGATGAGCGAGATCCACCGTCGCGGCCTGCGCCGTCATGGTGGCACCGACAAGGAAGAACGAAAGAAATGATCGCATCCCCCGATCCTGCCACGTCGCAGGCGTCGATTCAGCGACACCCCCTCACCCCGGTAGGAGCCGATTCATCGGCGATGCTCGTTGCCCCCTGTGGGAGCCGATTCATCGGCGATCGCTCTTAAACCGCCCGCCCCAACCGCTTCCGCCAAAAATAATAAACCGGCACGCCCAGCGCGATGATCACCAGACTCATCCCCGCATCCCCCGGCTCCGTAATCGCCGTCGCGCCAATCACGCACAACACCGTTACCGTAAACACCAGGGGCAACACCGGATACCCCGGCACCAGGTACGGCGACGGCTCCGACTTCAATTTCTTGCGATACCAGAAGATCGTCGCGATACCGAACGCGTGCGACAACCACTCGCCCACCGTCGTGTAGTTGAGCAGCGCGTTGAAGCTACCGGACACCAGCAGCACGATCGCCCAGCCACCCAGCGCGACCAGCGCGAACTGCGGTGCACCGGTGCGTGGCTCGATGCGCGCGATCGGCTTGAAGAACATGCCGTCCGCGCTCATCACCTGAAGCACGCGCGCGCCACCGGCGATGGCAATGCTGCAGTAGCCGAAGGTCGAGCAGGCGATACCGACGGCAATGATCGTGGCGCCCGACTCGCCGAACACGCGACGCATGAGGTCGGCCGCGGGAGCGGTGCTCGCCGCGAGCCCGGCGTGACCGAGCCCCGCCATGTAGGCGATGTTCACCAGCACGTAGCAGATGACGACGCTGGCCATGCCCAGCCCCAGCGCACGCGGCAGGGTGCGCTGCGGGTTGCGTACTTCACCGGCGAGATCGTTGAGGTAATGGAAGCCACCGTAGGCGAACATGGCCGGAAGCAGCGCCCCGATGATCGTGCTTGCCGGCACGTCATGCGTCGGATCGGCGGCGAAGGCCGCGCCAAGATGACCCTTCGCCAGGAAGAGACCGACCACGATGAGCAAGGCCACCGCGCCGAGTTTGAGCACGGTGAAGATGTTCTGCACCCAGGCGCCGGCACGGATACCGAACAGGTTCACCGCGACGATGAAACTGATCGCACCGACCGCCAGCGGCTTCACCCATTCATGCGGCAGGCCCATCGCGCGACACGCGTAATCGGCGAAGGTGGTCGCCACCGCGGCCACGCTACCGGGATAGTTGATCAGCGCCATGGTCCAGCCGAACAGGAAGGCCGGCAACTGACCGAAGGCCTCACGCAGGTAAACGTAGGTACCGCCCGCCTGCGGCCGCCGCGCGCCGAGCTCCGCGTAACACAGTACGCCCGCCAGGGTGAGCAGGCCGCCCAGCGTCCAGAGCAGGATGACTTCCCCGCCCGAACTGGTCAGCTGCGCGACGGTGGCTGGCGTACGGAAAATACCCGCGCCGATGACACCGCCAATGACGATCATCGCGGCATCCCAGATGCCGAGGCGACGGAGGTAGTGAGCAGGCTGAGGAGCGGACATCCCCGGACGATGCCATAAGAGCAGGGCCTTGTGGGAGCGCGCGTGCGGTTTTTCTGACGCTCGGTCTGGGGGCGGTTCCTGTGGGAGCCGATTCATCGGCGAATGTGGGAGCCGATTCATCGGCGATCCCGCGACAGCGGGCCGGTTTGTTGCAAGCACCCTATCGCCGCTAAAGCGGCTCCCACAGTAAAGCGCTAGAGCCAGGTTGCGTTCCAGTAGGGATAGTCACCCACTCGTGTCACCAGACCGGCTCGCAATGGATTGGCGACTATGTAACGCGCTGCTGCTTTCACATCGTCGTCTCGGCGCAGCGCCCTGTCATGAAACGACTTCTGCCAGACCGGCGACGTGCGCCCCGTCGATCGCTTGATCGAGCTGGAAACCATGGCCTTGTAACGGCCGACGACACGCGAGAGATCGCCGTCGTGAAGTTCGATGAGTCCATGCCAGTGATCGGGCATCAAGATCCACGCCAGGCAGGTGGCGTCTTTCCATGTCGCAGGGGAATGAGAGATGCGCGAGACACGCCGCGCGAGAGCGATATCGCGGAACAGAGGAGCCCGGTTCCAGGCGACCGCCGTGATCAGGTAGATCCGACCGGGTTCGGACACGCGTCCGGCGCGGACATCGCGCGAGTGGGGTGATATATGCATCGCCCCACGATGCCGCACCACAATCACCCGCGCTGCCGGTGGGCAACGCGGGTGTCGGTGGGTTACTTCTTCTTCGGAATGTAGAGATCCGTGATCGTGCCTTCGTACACCTCCGCCGCCATGCCGACGGATTCGCCGAGCGTGGGGTGCGGGTGGACGGTGCGGCCGATGTCGCCGGCTTCGGCACCCATTTCGATGGCGAGCGCGAGTTCGGAGATGAGGTCACCGGCGTGCACGCCGACGATGCCCGCGCCGACGATGCGGTGGGTCTCTTCATCGAACAGGAGCTTGGTGAAACCTTCGGTGCGGTCGATGCCGATGGCGCGGCCGGAGGCTGCCCAGGGGAACTTGCCGACGCCGATCTTCAGGCCCTTTTCCTTCGCTTCGCGCTCGGTCACGCCGACCCAGGCGATTTCCGGATCGGTGTACGCCACCGACGGGATCACGCGCGCGTCGAAGAAGCTCTTCTCGCCGGCTGCGGCTTCCGCGGCGACCTTGGCTTCGTGCGTGGCCTTGTGCGCCAGCATGGGCTGACCGACGAGGTCGCCGATGGCGAAGATGTGCTTGACGTTGGTGCGCATCTGGCGATCGACCGGAATGAAGCCGCGATCGGTCACTTCGACGCCCGCCTTGTCGGCGCCGACCTTGTTGCCGTTGGGCGAGCGGCCGACGGAAACGAGGACGCGGTCGAACACCTTGGTCTCCGGGATGCTCTCGCCGTCGAAGGTGACTTCGATACCCGCCTTGGTGGCCTTGGCCTCGACGACCTTGGTCTTGAGGTGGATGCCCTTGTAACGCTTGGCGATACGCGCCTGCAGCGGCTTGACCAGGTCGAGATCCGCACCCGGCATGAGCTGGTCGGCGAGTTCGACGACCGTGACCTCGGAGCCGAGACGCGCGTACACCGTGGCCATTTCCAGGCCAATGATGCCGCCGCCGACGACGAGCATCGTCTTCGGCACGTCACGCAGTTCGAGCGCGCCGGTCGAGTCGATCACGCGCTCGTCGTCCCAGGGGAACGACGGCAGCTTCACCGACTGGGAGCCTGCCGCGATGATCGCGTTCTGGAAGCGGATGAGCTTGGTGCCCTCAGCCGTCTGGACTTCCATTTCGTTGGGCGAGATGAAGGTGCCGACGCCGGTGACAGTGCGAACCTTGCGCGCCTTCGCCATCTGGGCGAGGCCGCCGGTGAGCTTGCCGACGACCTTTTCCTTGAACGAGCGCAGCTTGTCCAGGTCGATGGTCGGCTTGCCGAAGGTGATGCCGTGCGCGGCGATGGCTTCCGCCTCGTCGATCACGGCCGCGGCGTGCAGCAGGGCCTTCGACGGAATGCAGCCGACGTTGAGGCAGACACCACCGAGGATCGCGTAGCGCTCGACCAGGACGGTATCCAGGCCGATGTCCGCGCCGCGGAAGGCCGCCGTGTAGCCGCCAGGGCCGGAGCCGAGGACGACGAGCTGGCACTCGATGTCGGCCTTGCGGCCGGAATCGGCAGCGGCCTTGGGGGCAGCCGACGTCGCGACCGGGGCGGGAGCCGGGGCTTCCGACACGGTCGTCGACGGCGTTGCAGGTGTCGAAGCGGCAGACGCAGCGGCCGGCTTCGCAGCGGCCGGAGCCGCGGCCTTGTCGCCAGCCGGCTTCTCAGCCGACGCCGACRCCGAAGCGCCAGCCTCGGCCTCGATCAGCGCGATCACGCTGCCGTCGTTGAGTACGTCGCCGATCTTGACCTTGATCTCGACGATCGTGCCGGCCTGCGAGGCGGGCACGTCCATCGTCGCCTTGTCGGACTCGAGCGTGACCAGGCTCTGGTCTTTCGCGACGGTGTCGCCCACCTTCACCAGGATCTCGATGACCGGCACATCGTGCGAGCCGCCGAGGTCGGGGACTTTCAGTTCAATCGTGTTTGCCATGGCGATGCGCCTCCGTCAGAGCAGCAGGCGACGGATGTCGCCGAGCTGGGTGGCGAGGAACACGGCGAAGCGTGCAGCGAGCGCACCGTCGATGACGCGATGGTCGTACGACAGCGACAGCGGCAGGATCAGGCGCGGCGCGAATTCCTTGCCGTTCCAGACCGGCTTCATCGCCGCCTTGGACACGCCGAGGATCGCGACTTCCGGCGCGTTGACGATCGGCGTGAACGCCGTGCCACCGATACCGCCGAGCGAGGAGATCGAGAAGCAACCGCCCTGCATGTCGGCCGCGGTCAGCTTCTTGTCGCGCGCCTTCTTCGAGATCTCGCTCAGTTCGGCGGCGAGTTCGAGCAGGCCCTTCTTGTCCGCATCGCGGATGACCGGGACGACGAGGCCGTCCGGCGTATCCACGGCGATGCCGACGTTGAAGTACTTCTTCAGCGTGAGCGTTTCACCGGCGGCGTCGAGCGAGGCGTTGAACTGCGGGAATTTCTTCAGCGCAGCGACGACGGCCTTGATCTGGAAGACCAGCGGCGAGACCTTGACGTCCTTGTTCTCCTCGCCGAGCTTCTTGCGGAAGGCTTCGAGCTCGGTGATGTCGGCGTCTTCGAACTGGGTGACGTGCGGGATCATCGCCCAGTTGCGGGCGAGGTTCGCGGCGGAGATCTTCGGGATGCGGCCCAGCGGCTTTTCTTCCACCTCGCCGAACTTCGAGAAGTCGATCTTTGGCCACGGCAGGAGACTGAGACCGCCACCCACGGCAACACTGCCACCGGCGGACGTCGACACGCCCGAGGTCATGACCTGCTTGACGTAACCGGAGATGTCTTCGCGCTGGATGCGACCACCACGGCCGCTGCCCTTGACCTGGGCCACGTCCACGCCGAGCTCGCGAGCGAACGCGCGGATGGCCGGGCTGGCGTAAGGCGCGTTGCCCGGCATGATGACGCTGGCGTCGAAGGACACCGGCGGCGTGCGCGGAGCACCACCGACCGGCGCTTCGGTCGCGGCAGCCGGTGCGGGAGCGGTGTCGCGCGTGGGCGCGTCGGCCTGAGCGGCGGCGGCCGGCTTCTCGGCGGCGGGCGCCGGCGACGCGTCGGCGGCATCGCCGCCCTCACCTTCCAGCACGGCGATCAGGTCGCCATCGTTGACCTCGTCACCGACCTTGACCTTCAGTTCCTTGATCACGCCGGCGGCCGGCGCGGGAATGTCCATCGTGGCCTTGTCCGATTCGAGCGTCATCAGGCTCTGGTCCTTGGTGACGGTGTCGCCAACCTTGACCATGAGCTCGATGATGGGCACCGGCTTGCCGCCGATGTCGGGCACGGTGACGTTCACCGGGCCGGAGGACTTCGACGCCGACGGCGCCTTGGCGGCAGCCGGAGCAGGCGCCGGGGCGGCTGCCTCGGGCGCAGCGGCCTTCGGTGCCTCGGCCTTGGGCGCTTCCGCCTTCGGTGCGGCGGCGGCCGGGGCGTCGCCCTCGGCTTCGACCAGGGCGATCACGTGGCCTTCGTCGACTTCATCGCCAACCTTGACCTTCAGTTCCTTGATGACGCCAGCAAACGGCGCCGGCACTTCCATCGTGGCCTTGTCGGATTCGAGCGTCACCAGGCTCTGGTCTTTCTCGACGCGATCGCCGACCTTGACCATGATTTCAATGACGGGGACCGCACTGCCACCGATATCGGGGACACGGGCTTCTTTGACGTCGGCCATAGGAACTCCTAGAACAGGCGTCGGCGGGCGGCAAACCCACCGGCGGGGGAAGGACGGGCGCCGCTGGACGGCGCAACCGGTCGATTGTAATCCCTCACGCGGCGTTTCCCACGATTCAAACGGTTGTTTGCCAGTATTTCAGCTAGAACCAAACCGCCCCGCCGACGACCAGCCCCGGTAGGAGCCGATTCATCGGCGATGCCGCGGCAGCGGGGCAGTTTGTCGCAAGCACCCGTTCGCCGATAAATCGGCTCCTACCGAGAGCCGGCTTCAGGATGCTGGATCCTGGGCGACCGGCGCGCGCACCAGGCGGATCTCGCTCTGCGGGTAGGGGATGGTGATGCCGGCCTCGTCGAAGCGCTCCTTGATGCTGCGGATCAGGGTGGTCTGCGTTTCCCAGAGATCGCCGGTGGCAGACCAGCCGCGGATGACCAGATTGACGCTCGAATCGCCGAGCGCCTCGGTCCAGACGCCCGGCGCCGGATCCTTGAGGATGCGTGCGTCGGCGGCGAACAGGTCCCGCACGGTCTGCATCGCCTTGCCGATATCGTCGTTGTAGCCGATGCCGACCTTGATTTCGAAACGCCGCGTGCCGCGGACATTGAAGTTGATGATCGCGTCGCCGCCGACCTTGGCGTTCGGCAGGACCGCCTGGCGATTGTCCGGCGTGATCAGGTAGGTGTGCATGAGGTTGACGCTCTGCACGTCGCCTTCCACGCCGCCGATGGTGACGTGGTCACCGACACGGAAGGGACGGAACAGGATCAGCAGCACGCCCCAGGCGAGGTTGGACAGCGAGCTGTTGAGGGCCAGGCCGATGGCGAGGCCGGCAGCGCCGATCGCCGCGATGAACGAGGCCGTGGGAATCCCGGCCATGCCGAGCACCTGGATCATCAGCAGCGCGATGAGGATGCCGTAGATGATGTTGCGCAGGAACATCGCCAGCGTCACGTCGACGCGAGCGCGCTCCAGGGCACGACGGCCGAGGTTGGCGACACGTGCGGCGATCCAGAAGCCGATCAACAGCAGCAGCAACGCCAGGCCGATGCGGATGGAATAGGTGACGATCAAGGCGCGCGTGGCCGCGTGGATGCCGAGCTGGTCGAGGAAATCGTTCATGGGCTATGCCTCCTGCGTTTTTTGTTCGGCAGTGAGGCTAGCACCCATCGCCGCTGAAGCGGCTCCCACAAAAAGACGGGCCAAAAAAAAGCCCGCCAGTGGCGGGCTTTTTTTACGGGGTGGTGGAGGCCGGTGGGCTCTGCGGCACCTGTGCGGTTTGCGGGCTGTCGATCTTGCGACCGCCGTACGGAAGGACCTGCGCTGCGACCTTCGGGTCCGCCTTGATCAGCGACACCTCGTCGCCGACGATATGGGCGGCTTCCTCGAGCGGCGTGTCCTTCGCCTTCTTCGCATCGGCTTCCGCCTTGATCTCGGTCTTCAGGCTGCGCTCGTTGGCGTTGAGGCCGTCGTCGCCGTTGTTGGCGTCGTCGGCCGCGTCGGTCGCACCGCCGAAGATCGCCTTGCGACGGTTCCGGAAGTCCGTCTGCAGCGCATCGTACTGCTTGCGCTCGGCCTGGCGTGCGGCGAAGTTCAGCGAGATGTCGGTCTTGTCGCGGAGCTTCTTGTACTCGGCCATTTCGTCGAGCATGAGCTTCCATGCCGGCGAGTTGGCGACGCGCGCCTCGTGCTTGGCATTGAGCGGACCGAAGATCGGCTTGAGGTCGGCGACCGGCTTATAGTCGGCCGGATCGATGTGACGCCACGGCAGCGCGTTGTCGTAGGTCGACTCGCCGAATTCCTTCGCATCACCGTTCTGCGGGAACATGACGTCCGGCGTGACACCGCGCAGCTGCGTGCTGTCGCCGTTGATGCGGATGAATTCGGCGATGGTCATCTTGAGCTCGCCGTACTTGGCGGTCTCACCGGTGACGGACTTGCCGAACTTGTCGAGGTCGACCAGGTTCTGCACGGTGCCCTTGCCGAAGGTCGGCTCGCCGATGATGACGCCGCGGCCGTAATCCTGGATCGCCGCGGCGAAGATCTCCGAGGCCGAGGCCGACCCACGATTGACCAGTACGGCCATCGGACCGTCCCACGACATGCCCGGGGCGTCGTCGCCCTGCGCGTCGATCTGGCCACGCGCGTCACGCACCTGCACGACCGGACCGGTGTCGATGAACAGACCGGTGAGCTCGGTGGCTTCGGACAGCGAACCGCCGCCGTTGTTGCGCAGATCGATGACCACGCCCTCGACCTTTTGTGCCTTGAGCTCGGTGAGGAGCTTGGCGACGTCGCGGGTGGCGCTCTTGAAGTTGGTGTCGCCGGCGCGGCGCGCACCGAAGTCCTGGTAGAACGTGGGCAGGTCGATCACGCCGATCTTGCGGGTGACGTCGCCGTCCTTCACGTCGATGACCTTGGACTTGGCGGCCTGCTCTTCCATCGTGACCTTCTTGCGGACCAGCGTCACGATGTCGTGCTTGCCGTCCACGCCGGCATCGGCCGGAAGGATCTCGATGCGGACCGTGGTGTCCTTCTTGCCGCGGATGAGCTTGACCACGTCGTCCTGGCGCCAGCCGACCACGTCGACCATGGGACCGGTTTCACCCTGGCCGATGGCGACGATGCGATCGCCCGCCTTCATCTTGCCGGACTTGCTCGCCGGGCCGCCCGGAACAAGTTCGCGGATGGTGGTGTAGTCGTCGCGTGCCTGCAGGACCGCGCCGATACCTTCCAGCGACAGGCGCATGGCGATGTCGAAGGCGTCGGCGGCGCGGGGACCGAGGTAATCGGTATGCGGGTCGGTGGAGTTGGCGTACGCGGTCATGAAGGCCTGCGTCGCGTCTTCGTCGT
The DNA here is from genome assembly GCF_056406135.1 of Luteibacter sp. P1_D3. NCBI lineage: Bacteria > Pseudomonadati > Pseudomonadota > Gammaproteobacteria > Lysobacterales > Rhodanobacteraceae > Luteibacter > Luteibacter sp. P1_D3. Next base: position 42,057 of record NZ_JBFUAT010000030.1, read on the forward strand.
CGAGCTGGCGTACGCGGCTGATGTACGTCGCGTAGCGCTTGTCGAGCGTCTTGCGGATGTCGTCGTCGCTCTTGCCGGCTAGCTTCAGGCGCAGCCAGTCGTTCATGGTGCGCTTGCGCCAGACGTCGTCGAGCTCGGCCTGGTTCTTCGGGATCGCGGCTTTCTTGCGGTCGAAGTTGAAGCTTTCGTTGCTGCTGAAGTCGAAGCCCTTCTTCAGCAGGCCACGCGCGTAGTTCATGCGATCCACGGCGCGCGTGATGTAGAGGTTGAACACCGAGAACGGACCGGTGAGGTCCTGGTTCCAGATCGCGTCGTCGAACTGCGTCTTCAGCGGCGCGAACTTGTCCATGTCTTCCTGGGTGAAGAAGACTTTCTCGCTATCAAGCGCGTCGAAGTAGGCCTTGTAGATCTTGGCCGACATGGCGTCGTCGAGCGGCTGGGCCTGGTAATGGAAGCGCGTGAGGAAGCGCGCCGACAGCTGCGAGGCCTGGGCCTCGGCGGCGGTCGGCTTCAACGGCAGGCTCGACTCCTTGCGCTGCGGCTCCGGCGAGGTCGCTGCTTCGGACGCATCCTTGGGCTGCGGTGTCGCGGCCTTCGTCGCCGGCGCGGCCGCACCCGGCTGCGGGGCGGCTGTCTGTGCCTGGGCACCCGCGGCGGAAAGGGCCAGCAGGAGGGCGAACGCGGGGCGAAGGGTCATGTAGTCGAAGCCTCGGATTGCTTTGGGGCGTTTATTCGACGACGCCGGCGGCGTGAGCCATCAGGTCGGCATGGTAGGAGGATCGCACCAACGGGCCGGAAGCGACATGGCCGAAGCCCATCTCTTCACCGGCGACGCGCAGCGCCTCGAATTCGTCCGGCGTCCAGTAACGGACCACCGGGTGGTGATGCGCCGTCGGCTGCAGGTACTGGCCGATGGTGATCATGTCGACGTCATGGTTCCGTAGATCGCGCATGGTCTCGAGCACCTGCTCCATCGTCTCACCCAGGCCGAGCATGATGCCGGACTTGGTCGGGACGTCGGGATGCTGTGCCTTGAACCGCTTGAGAAGGTCCAGCGACCACTGGTAGTCGGCGCCCGGACGGACTTCGCGATACAGGTGCGGCACCGTCTCGAGGTTGTGGTTGAAGACGTCCGGCGGGAAGTCCTTCATGACTTCCAGCGCGCGCTCCATACGGCCCTTGCCACGGAAATCCGGGGTGAGGATCTCGATGCGGATGTTCGGGCTGGCGTGGCGCACGGCACGGATGCACGAGGCGAAATGCTCGGCACCGCCGTCGCGCAGGTCGTCGCGATCCACCGAGGTGATCACCACGTACTTCAGGCGCATGTCGCGGATGGTCTCGGCCAGACGCGCCGGCTCGAGCGGATCCGGCGGCTGCGGCCGGCCGTGGGCCACGTCGCAGAACGAGCAGCGGCGGGTGCAGACCTCGCCGAGGATCATGAACGTGGCGGTGCCCTTGGAGAAGCACTCGTGGATGTTCGGGCAGGACGCTTCTTCGCAGACCGTGACCAGCGAGTTCTCGCGCAGGCGCGCCTTCAGCTGCTGCACGGCGTTGCCCTGGGGCAGACGCACGCGGATCCAGCTGGGTTTGCGCAGCGTGGGCACGTCGGTATCGAAGTTCGCGCGATTGAGCGCGATCTTGTCGTTACCAAGCATCTTCTCGCCCGGCTTGTCGACGACGGCGATGGGGATGCTGCGGGAAGGGGAAGTGGAGGTTTGGCTCATAACGGCTACGACCTCAGACCGCAATGCGGGTCGGGAGTTCGGGGAGGGAGGGTTCGGCTGACACGGCGTGGAAGCCAAACTGCTTGCAGAATTCCTGTACCAAGACGTCTTCCACGTCCGCCAACCGTGACGGACCGCCCAAGTCTAACACCTGGGTGACCTCCAAACCCTTGTAGCCGCAGGGATTGATGCGGTGGTAGGGCTCGAGGTCCATATCCACGTTGAAGGCCAGCCCGTGGAAGCTGCAGCCCCGGCGGATGCGCAGCCCGAGGGCCGCGACCTTGGCGCCCGCCACGTAGACGCCCGGGGCGCCCTCGAGGCGTTCGGCGCCGATATTCCACTCGCCCATGGTGTCGATGATGGCCTGCTCGATCCGGTTGACCAGCTCGCGCACGCCCACGCCGACACGGCGCAGGTCGATCATCGGGTAGGCCACGATCTGGCCGGGACCGTGATAGGTCACCTGGCCGCCGCGATCCACGCGGACCACGGGGATGTCCCCTGCCGCCAGCACGTGCTCTTCCTTGCCCGCCTGGCCCAGGGTGAACACCGGGTCGTGCTCCAGCAGCCACAGCTCGTCGACGGTGTCGTCGGTGCGGTTGTCGGTGAAGGCGCTCATGGCCTTCCAGGTGGATTCGTAGGGGACGCGCCCCAGCCGGCGGACGTTGAGCGGGAGGGTCATCGGGATCGGGTCGGAGGGGATGTCGAGGAGTTGTGGGCGGGCCCGCAGCGATACAAGGTAGGAGCCGATTCATCGGCTCCTACCAAGAGCAGGCGTCACATCGTGAAGCGGATGTTCTCGTCGGCCCGCAAGGTGCTGTGCGCCTCCAGGTACTTCTCACGGCTCGGTGCGACGAAGCTCACGGTGACCGACTGGTAGTTGCCGGCCGGGGTGAGCTTGGTCGTCAGAGTCTCGTGGAGCACTTCCAGGCCGATGGCATGGAGCAGCGCCGGGACGTGCTTGTCGAGGCCGGCCGTGGCGCTGCCGATGGCCGTGATCTCGAACTCGCCCGGGAACTGGAAGCCCTTGCCGTCTTTCTGCGCATCGCTGAAGTCGATCTCACGCATCGTGCCGTCCTCTTACTTCTTGTCGCTGTCGCTGTGGAACCACAGCATGATCGTGTCCCAGAGGCGCGAGAAGAAACCGCCTTCCGGTGCATCGTTCAGGGCCACCAGGGGCGTGGTGAGCACCGGCTGGCCGTCGAGCGTGACGCGCAGCGTGCCGACCTGCTGGCCCTTCTTGAAGGGCGCGATCAGGGTCGCCGGGATGTCGAGGTTGGCCTTGAGCTTGTCGTAGTCGCCACGCTTGACCGAGACCAGTGCGTCTTCGGCGACACCGAGCGGGATGGTGTTCTCGGCGCCCTTCCACAGCTTCGGCGTGGCGAGCGGCTTGTTGGCTTCGTAGAGCTTGTGCGATTCGTAGAAGCGGAAACCGTAGTTGAGCAGCGCCAGCGCGGCATCGGCGCGGCCCTTCTCGCTGTTGGCGCCCATGATGATGGCGATCATGCGGGCATCGCCCTGCTTGGCCGAAGCGGCCAGGCAGTAGCCGGCAGCGGCGGTGTGGCCGGTCTTGATGCCGTCGACGGTGTTGTCGCGCCACAGCAGCAGGTTACGGTTGTGCTGCTTGATGCCGTTCCACTCGAACTCCTTCACGGCCGAGATCGCGTAATCCTCGGGGAAGTCGTGGATCAGCGCGCGCGAGAGGATCGCGATGTCGCGGGCTGTCGTGTAATGGTTCGAGACCGGGTAGCCCGACGCATTCTGGAACTGCGAATGCGTCATGCCCAACTGCTTGGCATACGCGTTCATCAGGTTGGCGAAGGCCGGTTCGGAGCCTGCGGTGTGCTCGGCCAGCGCGATGGCGGCGTCGTTGCCGGACTGGATGATCATGCCGTACAGCAGGTCTTTCAGCGGCACCTGGCTGTTGAGCTTGAGGAAGCTGGTCGAGCCGTCGGTGCTCGCACCGCCGCCACGCCACGCGTTCTCGCTGATCGTGACCGGATCGGAATTGTGGATCTTGCCGTTGCCCAGTTCGGCCGAGACAACGTAGTCGGTCATGATCTTGGTGATCGAGGCCGGCTCCAACTGCACGTCCGGATCCTTCGAGGCGATGATCTGCCCGGTGTTGTAATCCATCAGCACCCAGCTCTTGCCCTCCACGTCCGGCGGCGGCGGCACCGGCGCCTCGGGAACGACCGGGCGCGGAACGGGTGCGGGATGCGGCGGGGTCTGCTGCGCCACGGTGACGCCGGCGACGAGCGCTGCGGCGGCGAAAGCGAACAGGGAGCGAGGGAAGAGCTTCATCGTTTCAGCGATCCAGTCAAAGCAACAAAAAAGAAGGTCAGTCTACCGCGACCGACGGCCGGGGCAGGCCCATGCCGGAGATCTGGTCGGTCACGCGGTCGGCGGTGTCGACGTCGGCCAGGGGGCCAACACGCACACGACGCACACTGCGACCGGCGACGGCGGTCTCGATAACACTGACAGGGCCCAGACCCGCTTTGTTCAGCTGGTCGGCCACGCGGTTGGCGTTCGCCACGTCGGAAAACGCGCCGACCTGGAGGTAAATCGTGGGTTTGCCGGGCACGGAGGCGATGGTGGGGCCCTGGGCTGGCGTGCTGAGGCGCGGGGTCTGGCCATTGCCTGACGGCGTGCCTGGGGATGCGGGCGCTGGCGCCGATCCCGCTTTTTGCCCTGGCAACGGCGGCAAGGCCTCGGCGGCGGACACGCCCGTCATCCCGGGTACGGGACCGTCGTTACCCTCGCCGTTGGCCGCCGTGCCTGCCTGCGCGCCCGCATTCGGCGTGGCGCGGACCGGCACGCTGCCGACCGGGGCCGAGATGGCGRCGCTCGGCGCGCGCGACCCGGAGGCGATCACCGGTGCCGTGGCGACAGCGCCTGCCGTGGCAAATCGCGACGACGTCGAGGGCGACGACGTCGCCATGTCGGGCGTCGGCGCCGTCCGTGCCGACGGCGGCGCCGACGCATAGGCCGGACGCGGCGGCGGCACCGGCGCGGTGACCGGCGCCGGTTTCGGTGCGGTATTCACATAAGGCGCGCCGCGATCGCTGTTCGCTTCGCTCGGATCGATCGCGCGCACTTCGACCAGGCCCGTGCCCTTCGGCCATACGCCCAGCTTCACCGCGGCCGCGAAGGACAGGTCGATGATGCGGTTCTCATGGAAGGGGCCGCGATCGTTGATACGGACGATCACGCTCTTGCCGTTCTCGAGGTTGGTGACACGCGCGTAGCTCGGCAGCGGCAGCGTCTTGTGTGCCGCCGAGAACTGGTACATGTCGTATTCCTCGAGGCTCGAGGTCTTGTAGCCATGGAATTTGTTGCCGTAGAACGAGGCGATGCCGCGCTCCACATAGCCACGCGGCGTGGGCAGCACGTTGTAGGTCTGGCCGAGCACCGAGTACGGGCTCTTGTTGCCGTAGAGGGCTCGCGGCTCGACCTTCGGCACCGGCTCGGGCAGCTTGCTGACGTCCGGAATCTCGGTCGGCACGCTGTCCGAGCTGGAGCGATAGCGCGACGACTGCGACTTGCTGATGTCGTCGCGTCCGCCACTGCTGCCGCGCGAGGACGACGACGAGCCGCTGCTGCCGCGCGATGAGGGGCGGGCGTTTTTCGAGCCGCCGCAGGCGGCGAGGACAAGAGCGAGCAGGCCGATGACGATCACGCGACTCGCGAGCACCCTTCGCCGCTGAAGCGGCTCCCACAGGGTTATCGCGGCCGCCGGCGTCATCGTGCCACGGATCCGTGCGTGCGTTCGCGGATCGCCTGGGCCAGCTGGTTCACGGCCATGGCGTACATCGGGCTGCGGTTGTACGTGGTGATGACGTAGAAATTCTGGAAGACGAACCAGTACTCGGGGCCGGCGGGACCGTCGAGGCGCACCAGCTGCGCGTCACGCCCCGGATTCAGGTGCTGCAACGGCGCGAAACCCTGCGCGACGAAGGTTTCCACCGGTGCCACGGGGCGCCAGTCCTTCGGCACGTCCGGATCGCGGACACGGGCATCGGGCTGGGCACGCACGGCGAGCGGACCACCGGTCTCCCAGCCGTGCTCGGAGAAATAATTGGCCACGCTGGCGAAGATGTCGCCCATCGAGCCCTTCATGTCGATCTTGCCGTCGCCGTCGTAATCGACGCCCCAGTCGCGGATCGAGGAGGGCATGAACTGACCCCAGCCCTGCGCACCCGCGTAGGAGCCTGTGAGCGTGTCCAGCGGTCCGGCGAGGTGGTTCGGCGGCAGTTCCAGCAGGGTTTTCAGCTGCTCACGGAAGAACGGCGCGCGCTTGGGGTAGTAAAAGGCGAGCGTGGTCAGCGCATCGAGCACTTTGTACTTGCCGGTGTTCTTACCGTAGAAGGTTTCCACGCCGACGATGGCGACGATGTATTCCGGCGGCACGCCGTACTTCTTGCCGATGGCATCGAGCAGGGCGCGATGCGTCTGGTAGAAGTCTGCGCCGGCCTGGATGCGCTGTTCGGTCAGGAAAATCGGTCGGTAATCCCGCCACGGCTTGCCTTCGGCCGGGCGGTTCATCGCGTCGATGATGGACTGCTGCATCTTCGCGCCGTCGAGGATCGCGTTCAGCGAGGCCTTGCTCTTGCCCGTGTCTTTCGCCACTTCACGCACGAGTTGTTCCTGGCCCGGATGGGTTTCAGCGAACACCGCGGGGGCGAACATCAGGGGGAAGGCGATCATCGCGCCAGCGAGGCGCGGGGATAAACGTGCGATTCGTGCGCGGCGCGCGGTAAGAACTTCATCCATGCGCCGAAGCGTAGCACGCAGGAATGGCGTCACAGGGCCGCGCGTCGGGAAGCGTTCAGGCATCAATCGTGGAGCTTGCGATTGGCGTGGATCGACATGAGCACGCCGAAGCCCGTGAGCAGCGACACCGCGGACGTGCCGCCGTAACTGATCAGCGGCATCGGCACGCCCACCACCGGCAGGATGCCCGCGACCATGCCGCCGTTCACCGCCACGTAGACGAAGAAGCTCATGCCGATGGCGCCGGCGAGCAGGCGCGAATAGGTGTCGCGCGCGTTCATCGCGATCCACAGGCAGCGGCCGATGATGAAGGCATAGAGCAGCATGATCGCGATGACGCCGACCAGGCCGAATTCCTCTGAAAACACGGCGAAGATGAAGTCGGTCGTGTGCTCGGGCAGGAATTCCAGGCGCGACTGCGTGCCGTGCTGCCAGCCCTTGCCGAACACGCCACCGGAGCCCACCGCGATCTTCGACTGGATGATGTGCCAGCCGTTGCCCAGCGGATCCGACTCGGGATCGAGCAGCGTGCGTACGCGATTGCGCTGGTATTCGTGCAGGAACTGCCAGGCCACCGGAATCGCCGCGCCCGCGCCGCCCACCAGCAGGCCGATGCGCCACCAGGCCATGCCGGAGAGGAACAGAGCGAAGGCGCCCGCCCCCGCGACCAGCAAGGCGGTGCCGAGGTCGGGCTGCTCGGCGATCAATCCCGCCGGCACGGCAATCATCAGGCCGACCACGATGATGTCCTTCCAGCCCGGCGGCAGCTGCCGCGGATGCAGGTACCAGGCGACCATCATCGGCATGGTGAGCTTGAGCAGCTCGGAGGGCTGGAAGCGCATGAAGCCCAGGTCCAGCCAGCGATAGGCACCACGGCCCTCGCCCAGCGCCGCGACGACCACGAGCAACGCCGTGCTGCCCATGTAGAGCCACGGCGTCCACGAGCGCAGCACGGGCGGCGGGATACGCGAGATCACCACCAGCAACACGGCGCCCAGCACGAAGCGTGCGGCCTGACCGCCGACCAGCGAGAGGTTGGCATTGCCGGCGCTGTAAAGCGTCGCCAGGCCCGCGCAGGCGAGCAGGAACAGCGCCAGCAGCAGGGGCAGATCGAGGCGCGGCCGCGTGAGCAGGCGCAGGCCGAAGCGTTTGAGGCGGACGGTGAGGTTGGCGAACATGCTTACTGGTCCTCGCCGTTGTCGTCGGGCGGCAACTCGCTGCTGGTCGGCGCGGCTGGCTGCGTGCCCTGCACCGAACTCGCGCTGGCGGGCGCCGCCTCGGCCGGTGCGTCGGACAGGGTGATCGGGCCCGGCGGCAAGGCGGTCGGACGCTCGCCGCCTTCGTCGACGACCCACTGATCGAGGATCTTGCGGGCGATCGGGCCGGAATCCGCCGCACCCCACGCACCCGCCTCGAGCACCACGGTCACCGCGATTCTCGGCGCTTCCGCCGGCGTGTAGGCGATGAACAGTGCGCGATGGCGCGTCGCCAGGTACGCCGTGTTCTTGTTGGTGTCATAGGCGTCGGACTTTCGCGAGAAACGCTCGGCCGTGCCGCTCTTGCCAGCGATGATATAGGGGAAGCCCATGCCTAGCTTCGCTTTGTTGCCGGTGCCTCCGGTCGAATTGATCACCGCCACCATGCCCTCGTTCACGGTGTCCCAATCCGCCGATCGACGGATCACCGACGGGCCGGTAGGCGGGAACGATTGCGGCACGCGCGCGCTGTCCACGCCATCCTGGGTATCCATCAGCAGGTGCGGCGCGTAAGGGACGCCTTTGCCAGCGAACGTGGCGAGCGCGTGGGCCAGCTGGATCGGTGTCACCGCCCAGTAACCCTGGCCGATGCCGGAGATAATCGTTTCACCCGGAAACCACCCCGCCTTGCTACGCGCGGCCTTCCATTCGCGCGACGGCAATACGCCTTCCACTTCTCCGGTGAGGTCGATGCCGGTCTTCTTGCCGAAGCCCAACCCACCCATCCACGAGGCAAGGCGGTCAATGCCCATGTCGAGTGCGAGGCGATAAAAATAGGTGTTGGTGGACATTTGGATGGCGCGGACCATGTTCACCGTGCCATCGCCGCCACGCTTGTCATCGCGATAGCAGCGGCTCTGCCCCGGAATGCAGAACTCACCGGTGGACAGCACGGTATCCGACGGCCGGCGAATGCCCATGGTCAGGCCACCGAGCGCAAGGAACGGCTTCACCGTGGAGCCTGGCGGATACACGCCACGAAGCGCGCGGTTGTAAAGCGGTTTGTCCGGCGCCGTCATCAACGACTTGTAGTCGACCGAACTGATTCCGTTGACGAACAGGTTGGGGTCGAAGTCGGGCACGCTGGCAAAGGCGAGCACCTGGCCGTTGCGCGGGTCGATGGCGATCGCCGCGCCCGAACGCCCCGCCATCGCATCCAGTGCCGCCTTCTGCAGCCGCACGTCGATGCTCAGGTAAATATTCTTGCCCGGGGTCGGCGGTGTGGTGTCGAGCACCGCCTGGGTGCGTCCATCGGCGTTGACTTCGACCAGCTCGTAGCCCGGCTCGCCGTGCAGCAGTTTCTCGTATGAGCGCTCGATGCCGATGCGACCGATGTGCGTGGTGCCCTTGTAGCTGGCCTCCTCGTCATCGTCCATCCGGTCCAGGTCATCCACGTCGATACGGCTCACATAGCCGATGACATGCGCCAGCGCACCACCCAGCGGATAGCGCCGCGTGAGATACGGCACCACGTCCACGCCGGGGAATCGCCAGCGATTCACGGCGAAGCGGCCGATCTCGTCCTCGGTGAGCTTGAGCTTGAGCGGAATGCCTTCGAAACGGCGGCCGAGCTTCACCTGCTTCTTGAACGTGGTGATGTCGTCGTCGCTGATCGGGACCACCGCGCTGAGGTTCTGCAGCATCTGGTCCATGTCGGCGACCTGCTCGGGGGTGACCTCGAGACGGAACGCGGGGACGTTATCGGCGAGCAATACGCCGTTGCGGTCGTAGATGAGCCCACGCGCCGGTGGGATCGACCGCGGCTTCACGCGGTTCTGCTCGGAGCGCGTCACGAACTCGTCGTGATGGAACACCTGCAGGTAGACGTAGCGGCTGCACACCGCCATCAGGCCGAGCAGGAGCAGGAAGAACCCGGCCAGGGCGCGCCGACGGAACAGCGCCACTTCGCCGCGAACCTCCTTGATCGAGGCGCGCCGCCGGCTCATGTGTCGTGGATGCGCAGGCGTGCGCGCAGGTCGTCGAGGATCAGGAAGACGAACGGCCACAGCACCGCGCCCACGAGCGGCGAGATCCAGTATTCCGGGGGCGGCAGCGGATCGCCGGCGAACACGCGGATCAGCAGCAAGAGCACGCGATCGTTCAACAGCAGGCCGAGCACGGCCAGCGACTGTTGCCACATGGGGAAGAAGCGCAGCCGCGAGCGGAAGCGTAGCGCGATGAAGACCATGGCCGTGAGGCGCAGCGCCTGTTCGCCGAGCAGCACGCCGTCAAAGAGATCGGCACCCACGCCCAGGCAGAAGGCGAGACCAAGCGTGACGCGATCGCCCGACTGCAGGCACCAGTAGAGCAGGATCAGCGCCGGCCAGTAGGGCTTGAACGGCGTCAGCGGTCCCGGCAGCGGAATCAGCATGAGGAACAGCGACAGCAACAACGTCGCCGCGAACCACAGCTGGCGGACACGCAGCTTGTTCATGGCGTCGTCCCCGTCGGCGAGTTACCCGTGGACGAGCTGGCGCGCGCGGGCACCGGCGTTGCCGTCGGCGAGGTCACCTTGGGCAGGGTCGGCGCGACGGGTGCGGTCGGCGGCGCATTCGGGTCCGGCGCGAGGCCGGCCGGCGGACCGGCATTCGGCGCGAGTGGCGGCGGACCGTCCTGCTCGGCCAGATCGTGCAGCAGGAGCACATCCTCGCTGCGATCCAGATCGGCGGCCGGCTTCGCCTGCGCGGACAGGAACGTCCCCGAGGCCGTCTGCGCCACGTCGCGGATCTCGCCCACCGGGAACCCCGGCGGGAAGCGTCCGCCCAGCCCCGAGGTGACCAGCTTGTCGCCGGACTGCACATCGGCGGAGACGGGAATATTGGGCAGCACGAGCATGTCGCCGCCGCGCGAGCCATAAGCCACCGTGCGCAGGCCGGTGCGCTCGATGGTGACGGGGATCGCGTGGTTCGGATCGGTGATCAACATGGCCACCGAGGTGGTCGGCATCACTTCGACGATCTGGCCCATCACGCCGCGCGCATCGATCACGACCTGCCCGGCCTGCACCTTGTCGCGCGCACCGACGTTGAGCACGATCCGGTGACGGAACGTACCCAGATCCACGCCGATGAGGCGCGCGAGCTGCACGTTGAGCGAGAGGCTGTGCTGGGTGTCCAGCAGTTCCTTGAGACGCTGGTTCTGCTCGGCCACCGAGGCCATGCGGTTGAGCTTGGCGTTGGCCAGCAGCAGGTCTTCCCGCAGGCGCTGGTTGGCCTCGGTCAGGCGTTGGCGATCGGCGAACGCCACCGTCGCCGCCTGGAAACCCTGCGACGGCAGACCGGCGATCCGGTAGATCGGTTCGACCACGATGGACAGCCCGTAACGGACGTTACCGAGCCAGCCGCCGCGGTGATCGAGCACCATGAGCACACAGGCGAGCGCGAGATAGACGATCAGGCGCAGGGTCCCCGCCACACCGGGCGCGAACAGCGGCGACTGATCGTCGCGATTGAGGGCCATGGCTCAGCGCGTTCCGGCCAGCGCGCCGTCGCGCGCGGCCATCATTCGAACGCGAAGAAGTCGCTGCCGTGCTGGTCGATCATCTCCAGCGCCTTGCCGCCACCACGGGCGACGCAGGTGAGCGGGTCATCGGCCACCTGCACGTGCAGGCCGGTTTCCTCGGAGATGAGACGATCCAGATCGCGCAGCAACGCGCCGCCACCGGTGAGTACGATGCCGCGCTCGGCCACGTCGGAGCAGAGCTCCGGCGGGGTCTGCTCCAGCGCCGCCTTGACCGCTGCCACGATGCCCGAGAGCGGCTCGTGGAGGGCTTCCAGCACTTCGTTGGAGTTGATCGTGAACATGCGCGGCACGCCCTCGGCGAGGTTACGGCCGGAGATTTCCATCTCACGGACTTCGCTCTGCGGGAAGGCGCAACCGACTTCGAGCTTGATCCGCTCGGCGGTGGACTCGCCGATCAGCGTGCCGTGGTTGCGGCGCACGTAGTTGATGATGGCTTCGTCGAAGCGATCGCCACCGACGCGGACCGACTGCGAGTAGACGATGCCGTTCAGCGAGATGACTGCGACTTCGGAGGTACCGCCACCGATATCCAGAACCATCGAGCCGCGGGCCTCATGCACCGGAATACCGGCGCCGATGGCGGCTGCCATGGGTTCCTCGATCAGGAAGACGTCGCGGGCACCCGCGCCTTCGGCCGATTCCTTGATCGCGCGGCGCTCGACCTGGGTCGAGCCGCAGGGCACGCAGACCAGCACGCGCGGGCTCGGACGGAGCATGCGCGAGCGGTGCACCTGCTTGATGAAGTGCTGCAGCATCGCTTCGGTCATGGTGAAGTCGGCGATGACGCCGTCCTTCATCGGGCGGACCGTGGCGATATTGCCCGGGGTACGACCGAGCATGCGCTTGGCATCGCCACCGACGGCGGCAACGGTACGCGGACCGCCCGGGCCCCGATCCTGGCGGATCGCGACGACCGACGGTTCGTTGAGGACGATTCCCTGGCCGCGCACATAAATGAGCGTGTTGGCCGTGCCGAGATCGATGGAAATGTCGTTCGAAAAGAGACCGCGGAACTTCTTAAACATGATGCGGCGGACGCCAGTAGCAAGAAAAAGTTAGCGTGCGAGTCTAGATTGGCCTACTCCCCCACGCAAGGGCGAAGAAGTTAAGAAAGCCTTGTAAGTCCAGATGATGCGTGGGGATTCTGTCCTGTTCCCGTAATTCTGTACGACTCGGGGAGTCGCCTCCGGGCGCGATTTTGGGTACGATCCGTCGGTTTGCCGGACCCGTCGCGTTCGGCGCCCGCTGCGGCCGCATCACGGCCGCGCCACACTTCTTCCAGGGTTACCTAAGCCATGACTGCCGTTATCTGCGGATCGCTCGCCTACGACACCATCATGGTGTTCCAGGACCAGTTCAAGAACCACATCATTCCGGACCAGGTCCATATCCTGAATGTGTCGTTCCTGGTGCCTGCCATGCGTCGCGAGTTCGGCGGCTGCGCCGGCAACATCGCCTATAACCTGAAGTTGCTCGGCGGTTCGCCGATGCCGGTCGCCACCGTCGGCCAGGACTTCGCGCCGTACCGCGCGCACCTGGAGAAGTTCGACATCCGCCTGGACGGCGTGCGTCAGTTCGACGACCAGTTCACCCCGCAGTGCTTCATCACCACCGACCTGGACAACAACCAGATCACCGCCTTCCATCCGGGTGCGATGTCCAGCGCGCACGAGAACCATGTGCGTGACATCCCGGACTACTCGTTCGGCATCGTCGCACCGGACGGTCGCGAAGCGATGTTGCAGCACGTGGAAGAGTTCGCCGCACGCGGCGTGCCCTTCATCTTCGATCCGGGCCAGGCGATGCCGCTGTTCAACGGCGACGAGTTCCGCTCGATGATCGAGAAGTCGACGTACGTCATCGTCAACGACTACGAGTCGCAGCTGCTGCAGCAGCGCACCGGCTGGAGCGCCGACGAGATCGCCTCCAAGGTCACCGCGTACATCATCACGCAGGGTCCGCGCGGTTCGCTGATCCACGTTGGCGGCGAGATCATCACGGTGCCGCCGGCACGCGAGCGCAAGGTCGTCGATCCGACCGGTTGCGGCGACGCCTACCGCGCCGGCCTCATCTTCGGCATCATGAAGAACTACGACTGGAAGACCATCGGCAACATGGCGTCGCTCATGGGCGCGCTGAAGGTCGAGCATCCGGGCACGCAGAATCAGTACTTCACGTACGAGCAGTTCGCCACGGAGTTCAAGGACCAGTTCGGTTACGACCTGCCCTGAAGACCCTTAAAAAAAGGGGCGGCGCATTGAATGCGCCGCCCCTTTTTTTGTTGCCTTATTTACGCGGCTTGAAACCCATCGTCGCGTTGACCGCCTGCTGCC